>JAUVHO010000004.1 GCA_030593295.1 Methanomassiliicoccales archaeon
TACTGGACAACGACGGAGAACCCTAGCTCTCCCCATCCGTCAGATCCTTCAAATCAAAATAGAACTTCCTGATCCACTTGCCCAGATATTCGTGAAAACGTGATTACAATCATTGCATTTACCAGACCCATCGGGGAATACCGCTATATTCTCTGAATCGCAGTTCTCGCACTTCAGACCCTCAGTTCGGTCATCCTGAAGCTCAGCCCTGGGGAGATCCTTGACGACAGGCTTCCATATGAATTCCTTATGGCTCAGGCCAATCAGAATCAGAATCGCGCCATGCACCAGAATGTGGAAGGCCACCTCCACCGTACCAAGAACATCGGATACCGAGAAAGACACGAAGAACGACAACAGGTACATCGAGAGAGCAATGGGGACCAGGATGAGGGTTCCGTAGTATGCCCATTCATGCCTGTCAAGAATACCAAACCCGAAAGCCATATACAGCCCACCGAAAACCAGAAACGGCCAGAAGAGCAGGAGGGAAAAGACTCCCAGTCCGGACACAAGAATAGCTATCACTCCTAAGGCAAGGTTGATCAGTCCGTATACCACCAAGACCCCAGCGGCAAGTGTTATGACCGCCCCTCGCACATCACTTGAAATGTCCCTCACCCAGGATGAGAATCTGATAGTGCCTATTAAGGATTTTGACAGAAGCATTATAAATGGACAGATGGCTTTCCAATTGAGGATGCTGAGGGATGAAAAGCCGAAGGTTAGGACTTCTAATCGGAGTTCTGGTCGTCTTGAGCTCGTTCTGCACGATAATAACAACGGTGCCTCAAAACGCAGGAGCCATCACGCACCATGTAGGAGGATCAGGACCGGGCAACCACACGTCCATATTGAGCGCGGTACTTATCGCAGACCCGGGTGACACCATATACGTCCACAGCGGGTGGTATGGGGAACAGTTTGATGTCACCAAACCACTGACCATAGTGGGAGAGGATAGAGACACAACTGTGATCACAGGAGACGGATGGTCTCCCACGATCATAATAACCTCGGATTGGGTGAACATCTCAGGTTTCACTATCGCCAAACGTGTGACCGGTCCCGGATCTACTGCATTTGAACTCACTGGAACGGATCACTGCAACATCTCCAACAATGTCATCCTAGAGAACGAGTTCGGATTCAATCTGTTCTTTGCGAACCACACAGTCATCATCGACAATGTGATGAAAGATGGGGAGTATGGAGTATACAGCCTTCACTCTAACAACCTCACAATCGCAGACAACAACATCTCCTCGAATGACATTGGGATGATGTTGTTCGATTCTGGCAACAGCACAATTCAGAACAACGACTTATGGTTCAATGCCGACTACGGCATTTACTTCGCTCATAACCATGGCAACGTCATTGAAGGCAACCGCATCTCGTCGAGTGCTGATGACGGCATTCATCTGTACAGGTCGGACCGCAATGCTGCAAATGACAATTGGGTGTCCGGCAGTGGGGAAGCCGGCATGACGCTGTACCTCTCCAACTTCAACGATGTCTCGTCCAACAATGTCTCCAACAACTGGTGGGGAATTTCGCTTTGGGGGTCGGACAACAACACGCTTTCGAACAACACTGCTTCTGATTGCTCTGCTGGCATCTTGCTCGAGAAATCAAGCAATGATACTCTTGCCGACAATACGATGGTTGGAGGAGGGATCTACTTCAGCCTGGAGGATGATAAGCTCAGGTACTGGAATACTCACTACATTGAGACAACAAACACTGTCAACGATAAACCGGTAGTCTACAGGAAGAACCAATGGAGGGGGAGCGTCCCCCGCAATGCTGGTCAAGTAATCCTGGCCAACTGCACCGACATGACGATTAGCGGCCTCCATATCACTAATGTCTTTATGGCATTGGCCGCAGGGTACTCAGACTATAACACTTTCACTTACAACAACATCTCAGACAACAACGTTGGCATGTTTCTGACATACTCGGACAGGAACACGGTGAGAAACAACACGTTGTCGTTCAACCATGACTTCGGAATCTTGCTCACATACTCCAAGAAAAACAACATATATCACAACAGTTTCATCGAGAATGGAAATCAGTCAAGCGAGGCCGAGGGGAACAACTCCTGGGATTGGGGATATCCTGCAGGTGGGAACTACTGGAGCGACTACACGGGTGTTGATGTGATGAGAGGCCCGGGTCAGAATCTCACGGGCAGCGACAATATAGGTGATGTTTCTCGAAACATCCCATTTGGCCCCAACGTTGATCGATATCCCCTGAAGATACCGTTCACTTTCTTGCCATCCGAGCCTTTGGTCGTAACGGCACTGGTGTACGCTGGACAGCATGGGGAAGTCGTATTGTATTGGCACGAACCACAATATGATGGAGGCCACACTATCACCAATTATAGGATCTATCGAGGTGATGCCTCAGGTGAAGAAGTCTTCCTCGTGGAAGTGGGAGACGTTCACACATATAATGACACGGGGTTGAAGAACGGTCATACATACTACTATTTCGTGACTGCGGTCAATGAAGTGGGAGAAAGTGTGGAATCGAGGGAAGTGTACGCGACACCGGAAGGGGACACACAACCACCACAGATCTCATGGTTTAGGGTAGGTATCCTAGTTTCTGCAATTGGCGCGATTGTTGTGGTAATTGTCGCGGTCTTCATAGTGATCAAAGAGTGGAGAAGGAAGAGAGAAGGCGAGCCATCTGAACCTATTCCAGAGGAGCCGATTGAACCGTCTTTGGAGGAAGAAGTGGAAACGACTTCGGAAGAATCGTCCTATCTATTCCCCATCCATCAAATCCTCCAACTTCTTCAGCAGATCCTTAGTTCTGATCGCGCGGTCCACTTTTCTCAATAATTCCTTGTCACCTGTCAGGAGAAAATCCGCATCAGTGTATTCGAAGCCAGTCCAGATGTGGGCGTCGTCCTTGTCGTCCAGCAACTGAGATATTCTCCTCACGGTCTTAACATCTGGTTTCCCGAGGATCAGAACCTCCTCTTGGAGCGTGCTCAGGAGACTCTCAATCTCTGACCTTTCAAGACCGAATTTGTCGTCATGAAGAGCCTCGCTGACCTCTTCCAGGACCACGGTCGTAATCAGAAGCTCTATTGCTCTGAGAGCGCCAAACTCCAGAATCTGCGATTCATTACCTTTGAAAAGCAGTCCGCTCACTATGACGTTCGAGTCCAAGAATACACGCATTAAGGACAAATCCTAAGTCACCGTCCATATCCTCGCTTCTTGCGGACTTCCTCGACGATCTCCATGGCCCTTTCCCGTGTCATTCCCAGGCGTCGTATCTTGGCTCGAATAGCATCCAACTTGACTCTGTTCGCTTTCATCTTCTGCATGAGCACAGCGTCCCCTATCTGTCTGAACTCGACGAGGTCCTCCTCGCTCAACTCCAGCACTTCTCTGACCTTCTTGGGTATGGTGATCTGTCCGGCGGATGTTACCTTGCTCACGTAGGTTGCCATGTAACAAATAAGGATTCCTTAGATAATAAGACTATCGGTGTGATCAACCCCCGACTGGGAATGAGACCAACTCGCCACAGAAGTTACAGTAACCTTCGCCAGGCCGAATCTCTTGAATGCTGTGCGACCCGCAATTGTGACAGACAACTTCTTTCGAAGAACGCCTGTCCAGCAACATTTGCCAGAAGGGCTTCTGGACGGTCCCAGATTCGACCTCCCGGTATCCAAACGCCACAAACAAGAGGATCATGAAGTTCACCGCGATGAGTGATGTAACTAACATGACGGCAGCTGGCTCGCGAATCACAAGAATAGATGCGCTGTGGTAGAGCATCATCGCAGTCACCACGCCGATCGTAAGGAAGTACAGAGGACGAAAGCCGCGGCGGAGAGTCAGACCGAGAACGACGTAGAGCAAATGTATGGAAGCGAAAAGCCACATAGCATTGAAGATTGAGGGCGATTCACCCAAGGGATAGCTGGGAGATGTTAGCCCGATGACGATGGCTGCATCAGAGGTAATTACAGTCATGATTCCGCCGTAGATGACTAGAATGCCAGAGGCGATTAGCAGAGAAACTTCCCCTCCACGTATCGGAGCACGTTTCATCTGGGTCCATTATGACTTGTGGAATCTTAAGGGTTTTGACAGAAGAGTTATTAACATCCAAGTTGCTTTGGATTCAAGGGAGTGAGGGATGACGGGAAAGAAGGAGTGCTTTGCAGTTACCGCTCTGATGCTAGTGGGTTCTTTCTCAATTGCTCTAACATTACTTCCAGAGAATGTGAAAGGGGCCACTCTCTACGTTGGTGGGGGAGGTCCGGGCAACTACACGAGCATTCAGAATGCGATAATGGCGGCGACACCGGGAGACACGGTTTTCGTGTTCAGCGGAATGTACTCTGAGGTTCTGGTGGTGGACAAGCCGATCTCGTTAGTGGGCGAAGGCAAGGAGACAACGGTGATCATGGGAGATGGGATAGATGCTGTCATACACGTGAAGGCGGACTGGGTGAACGTCACTGGGTTCAATATGACGAACGGGGGGCCGGGTTTCTTTAATGATGCCATAGTGCTTGATAGAGTGAGCAACTGTCGAATCACCCACAACAGGATGATCAACTTGAATGGAAACGGTATCTATCTGCACCGTTCGGACTTCAACGTAATCGCATTCAACGATATTCAGATCAATTCGTATGGCCTGTACCTTCGAAACTCTGAGAGTAATTCAATAAACAACAACAATGTCTCAAACGGCTCCTCCGGCATCAGCCTTTCCGATTCTTCACCAAATAACCGGATCTTCAGTAACAAGGTGCACTCCAATAGATGGAGCGGAATATCAGCGTACAAATCGAATGAAACCACCATACTCAACAATGAGATTTCATTCAACCAGGTTGCCATTGTCCTATTATTGAGCGAGAATAACTCAATCAGGTTCAATGATATGATCGAGAATGGGATCTTGATGTATGGAGATTCACTTGGCGACTGGAACAGTCACATCATAGATACCACAAACACGGTCAACAACAAGCCAGTTCAATATTGGAAGAACGTGACCGGAGGGAAGGTTCCAGAAGGAGCTGGTCAGGTGATACTCGCCAACTGCTCGGACATTCTGGTCGAAAACCAGAATCTGAGCAATGCAACATCCGGGCTGCAGGTGGCATACTCCAGAGGCGGCGCAATCAAGAATAACACTGCGATGGGGAATCGCGTGTACGGCATCGATATACTTGATTACGACCATGGTTCATTCGACAACAATCACGCTTCTGAGAATCTCTATGATATTCGATTCCGCTATTCAGACAACAACACAATGGCAAACAATTCTGTCGTGAACCAACCAGGAGGAGGCTGGTTCGGCATCAACGTTCTGTATTCGAACGGGAATGAAATCTCCGGGACCAATGGATCAATTGTCTTGGGTTACTCAGACCACAATACAATAGTCAATGGCACATCTTCGGGAGCGATATACGGGGTTCTTATAGCCAGTTCCGAGAACAACACATTGGCGTACAACAAATACACTGACAATCTGTACGGGATACACGTGGTTAACGCGGCGAACAACACTGTATTCGGAAATAGAGTTGCGTTCAGTTTCTGGGGGATTTGGCTGGAGAATTCAAGCAACATTTGGGTTTATCACAATAACATCCACGACAATACGGACCCGGCTCAGGACGATCGAACGAACTTCTGGGACAACGGCTACCCGTCAGGAGGTAACTATTGGGACAGGTACATGGGGCCGGACCAATGCAGCGGACCGAACCAGGACGTCTGTCCAGATCCGGATGGAATCGGCGACATTCCATATGTGATAGACCTCGATAGTCAGGACAATTATCCTCTCATGGCACCCCCTCCTGATCCTTTCCCACCAATTGTCTCCATTTCCTATCCAATCGAGGGACAGAACTTCGGTTATTCTCACATTAATGTGACCGGAATGGCGTCAGATACAGGATGCAGCGGACTTCGGAACATAGAGGTGCGTTTGAATGGGGGACCGTGGTGGAATGCAACGGGAGCGGAGTCCTGGAACACATCTCTCGACCTGGTCCCAGGTTCGAACACTATTGAGGCTCAAGCCTGGGATCATGGCGGAAACCCGTCGGAGATAGCAGTGGTGAACGTAACCCTTGCCATCATGCCCGAGCCGTTATACAGGCCAACTGCATCGTTCACGGTATCTCCAGCTTCGGGGAACGTGAGCGCTCTCTTTGACGTTGATGCATCGTCATCCTCTGATATCGAAGACACCATTTCGGCACTGGAGGTTCGATGGGACTGGGAGAATGACGGTGTGTGGGACACCGGGTGGTCAACCGGAAAGACGGAGCAACATCAATACGCGAATCCTGGAACTTACACAATCCGACTTGAGGTCAGGGATACTGATGGGCTTTCTGACAACACAACAAGGCAAGTGATAGTCACACCAATGGAGAATTTGCCTCCGCTGTGCAGCATCATCGACCCAATCGCGGGAGAGACAATTAGTGGCACATATACGATAACAGGAGAAGCATCCGATCCTGATGGAACGGTCCAATCAGTGGAAATCAGAATCGACAACGGTGCGTGGGTCCAAGCTACGGGGACCACAAACTGGAATCTCACTTGGGACAGCAATCAAGTCACAGACGGAGAACACAGAATCTATGCCCGATCGTTTGATGGGACGGATTACTCATCCGAGGTGAATGTGACGGTATTTGTGGACAATACCCCTCCTCTGCGTCCGTATGATTGGACCTGGATTGTCATTCTCATAATCATCGGGGTGTTGGCCGTGATACTGCTGTGGATTGTAGCGAGGAGAAGAAAGAAAACGGAAGTTGAGGAACCGCCAGGACCCCCTCAAGAAGAACCATTATAAGTAGCCAAGAAGCTTCAGAATGATTGAAGTTGGAGAGGAGAGGATGAAGAAAGCCAGCCTGATTGCGATTTCCATCCTGCTAATTAGCAGTTTCTGCATTTCCGTTTCCATACTACCCAGGAACGCAAGCGCGGCCACACTTTATGTGGGAGGAGGGGGGCCAGGCAACTACACCACGATCCAAGACGCGATAAACACTGCAAACCCTGGAGACACGGTATATGTGTTTGCGGGAACTTACAACGAACAGATTTCGATTGGCATACCTCTCTCTTTGCAGGGGGAGAGCAGGGATACGACCACAATCAACGGCGGAGTGTCGAGCTATGTGGTAAATGTCACCGCTGACTGGGTGAACATAACGGGTTTCACCGTGAGAGGTAACTGGTCCACCCCCTACAATGTGGGAATTGAGCTGTATTATGTCCAAAACTGCCTCATAACCGACAACATCATCACGTACGCAGAGTACGGTGTGCATCTTTTCCACTCGAACAACAACGAGGTCTCACACAACTCATTTGACAACAGTTCGTATGGCACCTACCTCACTTCTTCCACAGGAAATACAATCACGATCAACTTCTTCCGAGATCTCTGGTACGGAATCTTCCTTTACGAGTCCGACGGGAACACGTTGTCAAGCACCGCCGCAGTCGATTTGGGGTACGCCATCAGACTTGAGCTCTCGAATCAGAACGATATCTCTTTCACACAAATCCCAATTGGCTATTACGGTATCTACCTATATTACTCCAACAACAGCACGATAAGCTTCAGTTTCTTAACGGATACCTTGGCGGGAATATGGCTCGAGAACTCAGTGAACATCACACTCCTGGCGAATACTATGACTAGGACTGGAATCTATGTCGAAGGCGACCTCCTGGAGCATTGGAACACTCATACCATTGGCACTTCTAACTTTGTCAACGGAAAAGAAGTGCGATACAAGAAGGACATTTCAGGCGGAACAGTCGGACCCGGCGCGGGCCAGGTGATACTCGCAAATTGCCAGAACATGTTGGTGGAGAATCAGCGTGTCAACAACGGCACCGTTGGCATAGAGTTGGGTTTCTCATCAAACAACATAATCAACAACAACGACGCATTCTCGAACCGTCGAGGTGGCATTCACCTCAGCCACTCTCAAGACAACATGGTCTCAGGCAATGTGATCTCGTCGAACATCTATTCTGGCATTTCTCTATTATACTCGGACCTCAACACAATCATCGAGAACACGGTATTGTCCAACTTGTGGAGAGGAATAGACCTTCTCTACTCCGAGAACAACACAGTGGAGAACAACACAATCGACATGAACGATGACTACGGCATCTACGTGTACCGCTCGCACAACAGCACCATCATCAACAACACTGTATCCGCCCATGATCAGCACGGAATCCGCCTTTCTGCCTCTGACTACAACATCATAATGGGCAACTTCCTCTCGGTCAACAGACGGGGCATGAGCATTTCCAGCTCAGATAATAACCTCATCATAGGAAACAATCTGTCAATGAACACCGATTACGGTGTGTACATGGACATGAGCAATGACAATAAGATCTACCACAACGTCTTCTGGTACAACTCAAAACAGGCCAGGGAAAGTTGGAGCAATGACCAGTGGGACAACGGATATCCATCCGGAGGGAATTACTGGAGCAACTACTTTGGAATCGATGAGAAGAGTGGCGTGAATCAAGACCAGCCGGGTTTCGACGGGATAGGAGATACGCCCTATTTCATCCCGACAGCCGACAGGAGGGACAGATATCCTTACATGAGCCCTTCAATAACCCCAACTGCTCCATCACCGCCCTCGGAGCCATTGAACCTCTTCGCCACATCTGGCGACAAGCAGGTGACGCTGACATGGGACGAGCCTACATTCGACGGAGGGACGCCGATCATAAACTACAAGATCTACAGGGGGACCTCACCAGGTGCTGAGACTTTCCTTGTTGAGATTGGGGTTGTACTCAGCCACACAGACACTGGCTTGACAAACGGACAAACCTACTACTACCAAGTGAGCGCCGTCACCGTTGGAGGAGAGGGCCCCAGGTCCCAGGAGGTCAGTGCAATCCCTATGGGCCTACCTGGAGTTCCAATTGATGTTTTGGCAATAGCGGGGAACGAAAGAGTGACCCTGCAGTGGTCCGCACCGCTTGACAACGGAGGTTCACCCATTACGAACTATCTGATCTACAGGCAAAACGGATCAGGTCCATTGGCATTCCTATTGGAGGTTGGGGATGTTCATACATACACTGACCTCGGACTGATGAACGGAGAAACTTACAACTATTCGATCGCTGCGAAGAGTGTGAACGGGGAGGGTCCCCAATCGAGTTTGGTGAGTGCCACGCCGGCATCGACGCCTGGTAACTCACCTCCAAGCTGCAGCATAACAACCCCGACATCAGGGGAGTCGGTATCTGGTTCTCTGTCAATAACTGGAACTGCAACAGACCTGGATGGAACGGTTCACAAAGTAGAGATCAGAATAGACGAGGGCGCTTGGATCCAAGCCTCGGGAACATCATTGTGGAGCTACGACTGGAACACACAAACGGTTCCGGATGCAGAACATGCGATTCACGCAAGGTCCTTCGATGGATTGGACTATTCGGACGAGGTGGAGGTTGTTGTTGTGGTTTCAAACCCCGCTTCGCCTGGAGGGGATCAAGACGGGTCTGAGTTAGCAACGGTGGGGATTCTTGCGGTCATAATCCTAATACTGACCGTACTGCTCATTCTTGCCTGGAAGGGGAAGAGGAAGCCCGAAGAAGAAGTCCTTGAACCCTCTGAAGAGGAGGTCGAACAGGGGTAGCATCAAACATGAATAGGTGATTCAATGTATGCCAGGAAGAGTCTGGTTGTCACGTTTCTAATTCTAGTGAGTGTTTCTTCATACGTTCTCACGGAACTCCCAATAAACGCGGCAGCTGGTATCCTCTATGTAGGTGGGGCGGGTCCAGGGAACTACACAAGCATTCAAGCGGCAGTCGATGATTCAACTCCGGGGGACACCGTTTTCGTGCACAGTGGAACCTATATGGAAGTAGTTGTGATAACCAAGACGCTATCTTTGGTGGGGGAGGACAGAGACAATACCAGAATCCAGTCTGACACGTTCAATGCAGTCTATGTTGGGGCCGATTGGGTGAATATCACAGGGTTCAATGTAACGACTACTGGCTTCAGCAACCCATACGGAATAAGACTCGATTCCGTCCAGAACTGCAGAATCGAGGGCAATTCGGCATTTGATTTTCACTATGGGATTGCCCTCCGGTACTCTGAGAACAACACTATCACGAGCAACCTGCTTGGCGACAACGAATATGGATTATCTGTTCAAGCTTCAAGCAATAATACCTTCATCGGGAACATACTGATCGAAAGCGGGATCGTCATCGGTGGGGATCGGGTAGAACACTGGAACACTCACATAATAGACACATCGAATACCGTGAACGGAAGACCAGTCTATTACTTGAAGGACCTTTCCGATGGGAATGCTCCAACGGACGCGGGACAGATTATCATCGCTAACTGTCACAACATGATAATAGAGGACCTGAACGTCATAAACGCCCACCCAGGCATTCTGCTTGGATTCTCACATTGGAATTCGATCTCAAACAACAATGGAAGCTTGAGCATAGCCTGGTCCAACAACAATACGATTTCGCACAACAAGGCTTCAATTGGTGGCAACGGCATCAGACTCCATCATTCCATGGACAACAGCGTGGGAAACAACACCCTCTTTGGAGGTCGTATCTATGTCGGTTACTCCACGAACAACGTTGTCGACAACAACACTGGCACAGGAACGAGTGGAGTCCGGATTCATGAATCATTTGACACTACGGTCACGCATAACTTCTTCTCGAATGGCTTCGACGGCATAGTCTCTTTGGCCTCCGATTCCAGCTTGATTGCCTATAACACGATACTTCAGTCCGGATTGATGGGCATATACATGGACATGGACTCGGAATGGAACATAATCCATCACAACAACATAATGGACAACGAATATCAAGCCTATGATGATAGTTGGTCGAACTACTGGCATGACGGGTATCCGTCGGGTGGGAATTACTGGAGCGACTGCAACTGCATTGACCAGTTCAGCGGGCCAAGCCAGGACCAGCCCGGGAGTGATGGGATCAGCGACAACTATTACAGCATTCCAGGATTGTGGAATGGGGATCCATATCCTCTTATGAGTCCGATCCCGGTTCAGCCGTCAGAACCTCGAAATCTGCAGGCCACCGCAGGGAATCAGCAAGTGGCACTCACATGGACCCCGCCCGAATTCGATGGTTTCTATCCTATCATTGGCTACAGGATATACAGAGGTACAGCCTCCGGAGGGGGATCTTTTCTCACAGAGATTGGGAACACATCAACCTACATCGACGCAGGACTTACCAACGGCCAGACATATTACTACACAATCAGCGCACTGAATTTCGAAAAAGAGGGCCCGAAGTCTGAGGAAGTTGACGCGACACCAGGCGGCCTTCCCGGAGCTCCTGTTGGACTGGCGGTAACCCCAGGAGATCAAGAAGTGACACTGAACTGGTCCGCTCCACTTGATGACGGTGGTTTCCAGATCAACAGTTACAACATATACAGAGGAATCGCACCAGATGGAGAAACGCTGCTGACAGCAATTGGGAATCTTCTTGGACTCTTGGACACTGGCTTGACGAATGGGGTCACATACTACTACAGAGTCTCTGCAGTGAACAGTGTGGGAGAGGGGGCACGATCCAATGAGGCAAGTGCGACGCCGACGCACTCAACAAACCAAGTCCCATCCTGCTCGATAACAGAACCATTCGCAGGAGCCATCATATCAGACACCTACCCCATCACAGGCAGTGCCACAGATTCTGACGGAATGGTACAGAGGGTGGAAATCAGAATAGATGAAGGCGGATGGATCGAGGCTTCAGGGAATTCATCATGGATTTACCTTTGGGATACCACAACGGTCGAAGACGGGGAACACACAATCCATGTACGTTCTTTTGATGGAGAGTTCTATTCAGCAGATGTATTTGTGACAGTGAAGGTGGACAATCCCATCTCAGATGGACCTGATGATTGGCTGTTCGTCGCTGTTGCTCTTTCAATCGTCTTAGTCGTGGTGGTGGTGATGCTCGTTTACAAACTCTTCAAGAAGAGAAGAATCAAAGGAGAAGAGGAGTCAAACGAGCCACCTTTGGAGGAACCGCCAGAACCTCCTCCACAAGAACCATTATAAAGCCGGACAAACCTTCCACAAAGGGGGTGATGAGGGATGAAAACAAAAGGGGCATTCTTCTTAGCTTCAATCCTACTAACAAGTGGATTCTGTCTTGCCGTAACGGTTCTCCCACAAAACGCACTTGCCGCCACGCTATATGTGGGCGGAGTGGGACCGGGAAATCACACATTGATACAAGACGCAATAGACGCAGCCTTCCCTGGGGACAGCATATACGTCTACAGCGGAACGTACTATGAGCACCTGACGATCCCCAAGCGCCTGTCCTTGATCGGAGAGGACGAGACCACGACAATCATAGACGGCGGCGGAACCTCGACGGTTGTGAGGATAAGCGATGACGGAGTGGTCCTCACGGGATTCACCGTGAGAAACAGTGGCTCAGGTATCGGCGATGAAGGAATATACCTGGGCATGGTTCAGGATTGTCACATTGAAGGCAACATCGTTAACAACACCGAATCTGGAATCTTCCTCTGGAATTCTAACTACAACACGATTGCGAACAACACGGTTCAGAACAGCGATGACGGGATCTTCCTCTCATTATCCGACCACAACACAGTCTCGAACAACAAGGCTTACAACAACACCTACATGGGGATAAATGCAGGTGGTTCTGCCTACACGCAGATTACGAACAACTACGCATCCGGCAGTTTGTGGGGAATCTCAATTGGTTACGCTGACGGCGGCATTGTGTACAACAACACAGCCGAGAACAACGGTGACGGAATCCATTTGGCCTTCTCAAGCAACATAACCGTCCAGAACAACTACGCCGAAGGGAACGAGTATGGCATCGCCGTATGGTATGAATTCAACAACACGATAACAGACAACACGATGATCAGGAACACCAAGGCTGGTCTCTACACACATAAAACGAATAACAACACCATCATGCACAATACTGCAATCGACAATGACTACGGCTTCAATCTGGCATACTCGGATGACAACCTCGTGATGTACAACGATGCCTTCGACAATGACAACACCGGCTTGTCGCTGTATTCATCGAATAGGACTTTGATAGTGGAGAACAACGTGTCCGATAACGACGGTGTCGGCTTCAAAATCTGGATGTCCTGGTTCAACAATATCTACCACAACACCATCGCAGGCAATCACGACATCGAAGGTATCAACTTTATGGGCTACAACTACTGGGACAACGGATATCCTTCGGGAGGGAACTACTGGGGAGACTACCGCCACGATGATGAGAGGAGCGGACCGGACCAGGACCAGCCCAACCATGACGGAATAGGGGACCTGCCTTACAACATGTCAGGCAGTAACATCCAGGACAGGTATCCTTTGATGAATTCTCCCATGACATCGCCTCCATACCAACCCTACGTGCCAAGGGATTTGACAGCGAATGGAAGCAACAACAGGGTCCTGCTCACTTGGAATGCGCCGGCATACGACGGCGGGTCACCCATCACGAACTACATAATCTACCGGGACACGTCAATCGGAGGCATAAAATTCCTTGCCGAGACTGGGAACGTCCTGGAATACACAGACGATGATGTCACCAACGAGCAGAACTACTACTACAGAATCAGTGCGAAGAACGCGGTGGGCGAGAGCAAGTGGACCTATTGGGTGAACGTAGCCCCAGATAACCAGGAACCCACTTGTGAGATCTTGACACCTGAGTCGGGAATGGAAGTCTCTGGAACGTGCAAGATCGAAGGCTCATCATCAGATTCGGATGGGACTGTTCAAAGGAATGAGATAAGAATTGATGACGGTAGCTGGGAGACTGTCTCGGGAACCGATTCGTGGTCCTACAACTGGGACACCACGAGAGTGTCGAACGGGGAGCACACGATCCAAATTCGTTCATACGATGGTGAGGATTATTCCGAGACTTCATCGATTCCAGTCACTGTGAACAATCCTGACAATCCCATTCTAGCCTGGGGCTGGACACCACTTCCTCTCTTGATAGCGCTGATAGCGATCGTCATTGTTGTCGCGGCACTTATGCTCAGAAGGAGAAGGAAGATGCGAGAGTATGCCCAACAGGGTCCTCAACTGGAAGAACCAGAAGAACTTCCACCTCCACCACCAGTAATGCCTGAAGAAGAACTGCCACCGCCTCCGCCGGATTTCGAGGAGGACATTCCACCACCACCGCCTCCACAAGAACCATTATAAGATTGGACACAAGTTTCGCAAGGGGGATACTGAGGGATGAAGAGGAGAAAAGCTAGCCTCGTAATTGGCTGTCTTGTAGTGATAAGCTCATTTCATCTTGTCTTGACAGTGTTGCCCACGAACGTGACCGCCACAGACTTGTTCGTCGGTGGAGGTGGGCCAGGGAACTTCACAACGATACAAAGTGCAGTGAACGCTGCAAACCCTGGAGACACGGTATACGTGTTCAGTGGAACCTATCATGAGAACGTACTGATAGAGAAACCCCTGTCCCTGGTAGGAGAATACAACCACACCACAATAATCGATGGTGACGCTAATGAGGCAGTCATCGACGTCGATGTGAGCTGGGTGAATATCTCGGGTTTCACAATCACGAACGGAACCGATTGGACGCGCGATGGCATCAGGTTGAATACAAGGTCGCACAACCACATATTCGACAACATCCTGATGAGAAACCGTAGGGGAATGGTCGTAAGCGGGAGCTACAATACAATAGAGAACAACATCGCATACTCACTTGAGAGCTTTGCGATCGACCTGATAGGTACACATTACAACATACTGAGACGAAATGTCATGACAGGGAGTGGAATAAGGCTCCACGGATCCGATGTGGAGGAATATACCTCTCATGAGATTGACACCTCGAACACTGTGAACGGAAAGCCTGTCTACTACTGGAAGAACATAACCGGGGGTACCGTTCCGTCAGGTGCGGGACAGGTTATTCTTGGCAATTGCACGAACGTGCTCATCAATGGACAAGACCTTAGGGACGGGTCCGTAGGTATCACTCTTGGCCTCTCATCGAACAACACGATCATCAACAACGATGTCTCCGGGAACAATGCATATGGCTTCATTTTGAGGAGATCGGACGGGAACACGGTTTCAGACAACCAAGTGTCTTCGATTAATGGAACTGCTTATGACTTGTACTACGCAGACAGCAATAGGATAGAGAATAACACAATAGCGGAGAACCGCTGGGGCATCAGAATCATGGATTCAGATGGGAACTTGATAGCCAACAACACAATCAAGGATAGTGCTGAGTATGCAGTGCGCTTGTGGCATTCGGACTACAATGAGTTGATTTTCAACGAAATCACAGATAATCTTGATGGCATCATTCTCGAACGTTCCTTCCGCAACTTGATGAATTACAATAACATCACGAATAATGAGGATGGTATCCGTCTTCTGGATGCCTCCTATTACAACTCAATAGGGAACTCAACCTTGACTTACAATAAGCAGATAGGTTTGGACCTCGACTGGGCCCTGTATACCATTGTCTCAGATAGCAACATCTCGTTCAACACCAACAACGGACTGAAACTGTACGATTCGAGTAACAGCAAGATTCTCGACAACATCATCTCATCGAACGGAGAACCTGGAGTAACAATCAGTAGGTCCCCCCGCATGACCCTCTCGGGCAATAATCTCACTGGTAACAGCGTTCTCATCATCGGACACAAGCTGAGCCACTGGAACACACATGACATCGACACTACGAACTCAGTGAATGGAAATCCTGTGCACTACTGGAAGGACGTAACCGGCGGAACAATTCCTTCGGGGGCCGGGGAAGTGATACTAGCAAACTGCACATTTGTGACAGTCACGAACCAGAACTTGAGCAACGTGATTGTGGGAATGCAAATCGCTTACTCATCCCAGATCACAATCTCGAACAATGAAGTGTCGGATACAACCAAGTACGGCATCCGCCTGGAGAGAACTGATAACAGCACAGTATCTGATAACTCATTCTCACGAAACATGGAGAGCCTGGTCTTCTACAGAGACTGCAATGACAATGCAATAGTCCGCAACGCGTTTTCTCAGAACTATGAGGGTGTCGAGATATACCGTTCGTCTTTCCGGAACACGGTGAGGGAAAACACATTCACAGACAACGACGTAGGTATGTATGTTCGTTTATCTGACAACAACACGATCACTCGCAACACGTTCTTCTCACAGAACAACTACGGTCTGGGATTGTTCGATTCCTACAACAATGAGGTCTATCACAATGACTTCGTCACGAACAAGAAGCAAGCGATAGATGAGGTAAGAGCTAGCGATTGGGACGACGGATATCCTTCAGGTGGCAATTACTGGAGCGACTATGATGGATATGACAACTGCAGCGGGCCCAGTCAGGACATATGTCCAAATCCTGATGGAATAGGCGACACGCCGTACCTCGTGGGAGGCACAAGAAGAGACAACTATCCGCTAATGGCAGCAGTCGGTGGTGACGTGTACCCGCCGATTGTGTCCATAGACACACCAGCGAATGGGGAGATCTTCCCTTACGTTCCCATAGATGTAAGCGGAACCTCCACAGATCCGGGAGGAAGCGGTATTCAACATGTCGAGGTTCGTGTCAACAATGGTTCTTGGCAGAACGCTGTCGGCACATCGGCGTGGAGCGCATCTGTTGGTCTGGTTAAAGGTCCCAACTATGTCGAAGCAAGGGCTTGGGACAATGCGGGGTATTCCTCCGAGATTGCAGCGATTATTGTCATCTACAGTTCTCGCCCAGTGGCCTCCTTCACCGTGTTGCCCGAAAATGGTGAGGTTGGAACTACCTTTGAGATGGACGCGTCTTCATCATCCGATCTAGAGGATTCTGCTGCGGCTCTGGTGGTCCGATGGGATTGGGAGAATGACGGGACCTGGGACACGGCATATTCAACGGAGAAGACAGCCCAACACCAGTACCCATCTCCTTGGACCTACACAATCCGGCTGGAGGTCAAGGATACAAGCGATTTGACAGACACTACAACAAGAAATGTTGAGGTCGAGAACCAGACTGAACCATCACACTTGCCCGTACCGACCATCAACAGCCCTTCACCTGATGAGACTGTTTCTGGGGATTACACCATACGTGGAGAGACCCAGGACCCGTTTGGGACAGTTGAAAGAGTTGAGATTCAGATCGATGAGGGTGGTTGGACAGAGGTCTCGGGAACCACTTCCTGGAGCTATAATTGGGACACAACTTCAGTGCCGAACGGGACGCACACCATTCACGTCAGGTCATTCAATGGAACGAACTACTCTGATACCTCCGCGATCACGGTATCGGTTGAAAACCCACCTTCGCCTCCGCCTCCAGATGGGTGGGCCATTGAGTGGTACGTATTAGTCGTGCTACTGGTGATTGTCACCATGGATATCATTTTGGCAGGCGTGATATTATGGAGACGAAAGAAGGGACAGAAGAAGGCACCTCCTGAAGAACCGTTGGCTGAGATTGAAGAAGACGAAAGTCGCATGGCTGGTGAGGAGATGGATAGATGAAGATAGGATTAGTCATCCGTTCATTGACTCTCATGATTCTGATAACGCTGGGACTCCTCACACCTCTCGTGTCGATACCCAGAAGCGCTTCGGCGTACATCCCACACGCACCTATCCAGATATCTGCTGACGGAGATTTCACGGTAGCAAACGGCGTGACTGGTGGCAGCGGGACTTTAGGTGACCCCTTTATGATCGAGGGATGGGAGATCAGTGGGTTTCCCCAATATGGCATACACGTCTACGGAACCACAGCTCATTTCATCATTCGGGACGTGTACGTCCACTCTGGACCTTCGAACTGGTATGCTGTCTACCTCAATGGAGCAGATAACGCCCACATATGGAACTCAACCATAATAACAAGTGATATTGGAATCAGAATCCGTAACTGCGAGAATGTCACACTGGTGGACAATGACGTATCTCAGAACCTCTTGGGTCTTTCTGTGTATCTCGCCACGAACCTGACGATTTCGGACAACAGGATAGAGGGAAACTCTGAAGGCATGTCAATGGGCGATTCCGATGGAGTATTCATCAGTGGAAACCGTTTTACTGACAACAGGCTCTCTGGAATATTTTTCACTCCTTCGACAAACGTTCTCATCATGCATAACAACTTCAGCAACAGCCAATACAATGGCGTATCCGTAAGCCACGGAGAGGGGCTCATAATCGAGGACAACGAATTCTACAACATTTACGGTGGTGCAGGGATTAGGACTTATGAGAGCACTAACTGCATCTTCAGAGGGAACACCTTTTCTTACAGCAAATACGGAGTTAACCTAGGTTATCTGTCTCAAGGCAATCGCATCTATCACAACAATTTCATTTTCAACACCATTCCTGGGGACAACAGGAATGCATTGACAACAAACTACTGGGACAACGGATACCCAAGTGGAGGCAACTATTGGTCCAACTACACGGGAATCGACAACTGTCGCGGGGTAGACCAGAACATTTGCCCTAGCCCAGATGGGATCGGTGACATTCCGAATCCCATTGATCCAAGTTCAATAGCCGACTACTATCCGCTCATGGGCCCTTATGTTGACAGGGTTCCTCCAACCGTCTCGATAACTTCCCCCAACGATGGTGCTGTCTTTGACTTCTCTCCCGTGAATGTTGAGGGTACGGCATCGGATCCTGGAGGCGGAGGTCAGATACGCGCGGTTGAGGTCAGGGCCAACACAGGCATTTGGAAGATGGCAACAGGCACTGCCTCATGGAACGCTTTGGTCAGTCTGAAGCAAGGCTTGAACCTGATAGAGGCCAGGTCCTGGGACTATGCTGGGAACCCATCGGTCATAGATTCGACAAGCGTCGTATACAATCCTCCTGTAAACAACCCACCTGTGGCCTCCTTCACCGTTTCGCCATCCACAGGCAATGTGACCATGACCTTCACGGTGGACGCATCCTCTTCTTCCGACCCGGAGGATCCGATTTCAGTACTGGAGGCCCGCTGGGACTGGGAGGACGATGGCATATGGGATACAACATGGTCCACAACGAAGACAGCCACGCAGAAGTACACAGAAGAGGGCACATATACGATAACACTGCAGGTGAGGGACACAGGCGGAATGACTGATGAGACTTCTGAACAGGTCATCGTGGAAGCCTTGATACCTCCACAGAATGAACCACCGACCTGCGGGATTATGGACCCGATATCGGGAACGGAGATCTCGGGAACCTACGCGATACAAGGCACAGCATCAGACGCGGACGGGAATGTCCAGATTGTTGAGATAAAGATAGATGGCGGCCCGTGGATGGTAGCCGAGGGAACATCCTCTTGGACCTACATATGGAACACTTCCTTGGTCGATGATGGGCAGCACACCATACAAGCAAAATCGTTCGACGGAGAGGACTATTCAGGTCTGGTAAGCATGACAGTACTCGTGGACAATACTGAGCCTCCCCCTGATGGTCATCAGGATGGATTCCTGACGAGTTCGGTCATTGTCTGGATGTCCATTGTCATCGCTGTGGTGGTTCTATTAATCCTAATCATTTTCCTCTTGTTAGGAGGTAGAAGGAGAGTGGATGAAGAGCCTCATGGCCAATCTCAACAAGAGCCACTTGAAGAACTACTGGACAACGACGGAGAACCCTAGCTCTCCCCATCCGTCAGATCCTTCAAATCAAAATAGAACTTCCTGATCCACTTCGCCAGTTTCTTTTCCTCGTCATCAGGAGCGTCCATCTTTCCTTTCACGCCAACAAGAGTGGTCGTGTTCCCCCGAAACAACTGGGCGCTCAGACGAAGGTACTCGTAAGGTGGATTTATCGGTATGTTCCCCGAGATCGTCCCCTCGTCCAGATTGCACTCGGTGACATCTAGCTCATAGTCGTTGAAGACCTTCAGGGTGTTCTCGAAGGCCTCCTCGTAGGTTCCATCCTTGAAAAGAACCATGCACTGTTGGGCTCGATAGGGGTTCATGGCGCCTGTTCCACGTGTCCAAACTGATAATAGTGTTAGGTCAAGAATATCACTGATGATAATCAAGTCTGATAGCACACTGGCATGCCCATCGTTAGAAGTCCTTGAGAGCCTTGGTTAGGTTCGCCAGACCCTCTTGAAGAGCTTCAGTGTTCATCCCGAAGCCCAGGCGGAAGTGTCCAGGAAGACCGAAGAACCGCCCTGGTCCGACTATGGCGTTGTGCTTCTCCGCAGCTACCTTGCCGAATTCCAGATCATCGATTCCGTTCAACCTGGGGAAGCAGAAATGCGTCCTGCTCTTGGCGTTGTACTCTACCAGATCGCTGCTTTCCAGCCACTCGTCCACAATTGGTCGGTTGGTGTTCACGAAACTCCAGGCCCTTTCAAGGATCTCGTCCTTCCTTTCGAAAGCCCACTTGGCCATCTCCTCGCTTGCTGAGGAGACCGCGACCGTCGTGTACTCTCTGAGGGTCTCGAACTTCTCCATGAGCTCCGGATTGGCCACTACCCACCCGAGCCTGAGCCCCGCCATGCTGAAGACCTTGGATATGCTGGCTGTAACGATCATCCTGTCCGAGATGGATATCGCCGATGGTGAGGGGTCCTTCATCACATCCTTGAATATCTCGTCCACAAGAACGTACGCATCGTGCTCTTCGGCGGCCTCTGCTATTCTCTTGAGGTCCTCTTCGGGGATATTGACGCCGGTCGGATTGTGCGGGTTGCAGATGAGGGCATACTTCGCGCCTTTCCGTATCAGTTCCACAAGACCATCCGTATCGAACCCGAACCCATCCTCATATCTCCTCTCCAGAACGTCCACCTCGTACCCCAGACCTTTCGGTATCTCGGCAAGGGGCTCATAGGCGGGGTTCTCCACGACGAATCTCTCACCCTTCTCGAACAAAGCCATGCATACCAGGAAGTTGGCCTCTGAAGCTCCGACGGTGACCATCACGTTCTCCGTCTGAACGCCGTACTCCTTGGCCAGTGTCTCCCTCAAGGAAGGTTCGCCGAACGGGTACGCGACCGCGAGGTTCATGTCGTCGAACTGCCGGCCGAACTCGGAGAATCTGTATCCCTCGATGTTGCTGGTGCAAACGTCAATCGCACCAGCCTTCCAGTAGTGCTCCAGCCACCTGAGGAGCCTGAAAGGGGGGAAGTTCATGCGGTGGGAAATCAAATGAAAAGGGATTAAGGTTTCTCAACCGATCAAGAGGCCGAAATATCCTTTACAAACGTAAAGAGGAATCGACATTTAGATAGGGAGTATTCTATATTCGGAGTAAAAGGAGGCCAGACCCTGCCCACCGAGAAGACGGACCTGAAGATCACCGGAATGACCTGCGCCACGTGCGTCCAGACGATAGAGTCCAAATTGAGATCTACGCCAGGGGTGGAGAACGCCACCGTCAACCTGGGCACCGAGAGGAGCATGGCGGAGTACGATCCATCCATCACATCGCCGGAAGAGATAGTGAAGTCGATCGAGGAAGTGGGCTATGGGGTTCTGACCGAGGAAGTCACTCTCAACGTTGGAGGAATGACCTGCGCCACGTGCGTCCAGACCATCGAAGGGGTACTGAAGCAGACGCCTGGTGTGATATCGACAACGGCCAACCTGGCGACCGAGAAGGCTTGGGTCAAGTACAATCCAATAACCACCGGTCCGAAGGAGCTCATCAAGGCAATAGAGGCGGTCGGATACACTGCCAACCTGCCAGAGGACGAAGCGGTGAAGGACACCGAGAGGCTTGCGAGACAAATGGAGATCACCACCCAGAAGCGGAACCTGATAGTGGCGTTCATCATCATGCTGCCGGTGACGCTGATCAGCATGCGGACCGGGATGAGCGGCCCGTTCGAGGCCGTCGGTCTGGGGTTCATTCCGAATTACGACAACAATATCTGGTTCCTTTACGCCACATTCGTTCTTACCACCATTTCGATGGCGTGGCCCGGAAGGCAGTTCTACGTCAGGGCCGCGAGAGGACTGAGGCACGGTAACGCTGACATGAACCTGCTGGTTGCGGCTGGCACCGGATCCGCATACGCTTTGAGCGTGGTGGCGACCTTCTTCGATCTTGGAGCTGGATACGAGCACGTCTACTACGACACGGCTGCAATGCTGATCATGTTCATCATCCTGGGCAAGTACCTGGAGGCAATGGCCAAGGGGCGGACCTCGGACGCAATAAGGAAGCTCATCGGCCTTCAGGCGAAGACGGCCAGAGTGATCCGCGACGGCAAGGAGGCCGAGATCCTCGCGGAAGATGTGCTGGTGGGGGACATCGTCATAATCAAGCCTGGAGAGAAGATCCCTGTGGACGGCCTGGTCATCGAAGGACATTCCTCGGTCGACGAGTCCATGATCTCGGGAGAGAGCATCCCGGTGGAGAAGAAGGTCGGGGACGAGTGCATCGGTGCCACCTTGAACAAGAACGGCCTGCTGAGGATACGCGCCACGAAGGTTGGAAAGGACACGGCTCTTGCCCAAATCGTGAAGCTGGTTGAGGATGCACAGACATCCAAACCTCCTGTTCAAAGGCTGGCCGACGTAGTTGCTGGACAGTTCGCGCTCACTGTGCTGATATTGGGTCTAGTTGCATTCTTCTTCTGGTTCTTCTATGGCTTTGGCGCCTACGGTGGATTCGGAACGCCATTCAGATTCTCTCTTCTAATATCCATAACAACGATAGTGATAGCTTGTCCATGTGCGATAGGACTGGCGACCCCAACGGCAGTGATGGTAGGAACGGGTCTGGGTGCTGAGAACGGGGTCCTCATAAAGGGTGGGGAAGCCCTGGAGAACGCCCACAAGCTGGACGTGGTCGTGTTCGACAAGACCGGGACACTGACAGAAGGAAAGCCCTCCCTGACGGACGTTGTCATCTACGACAAGGGTACGACCGAGGCAGAGGTTCTGAGACTGGCCGCGGTCGCGGAGAAAGGATCCGAACACCCCCTCGGAGAGGCGATCGTGGAAGGCGCTGAGAAGAGGGGGATACAAGTTCACGATGCGGATGAGTTCAAGGCAATTCCAGGTAAGGGCGTCGAGGCTCAATTCGAAGGGAAGAGGATACTCCTGGGTACCAGGCATCTGATGGAATCCAATAACACTGATGTCAAGAACATGGAAGGACAAATGTCCAAATTGGAGAACGATGGCAAGACCGTGATGATAGTATCGATCGACGACAGACCCACAGGCATAGTGGCGGTGGCGGATACGATAACGTCCTACGCCCCTGGGGCGGTCACTCAGCTGCAGAGCATGGGCATCGAGGTAGTAATGATCACAGGCGACAACCGGAGAACGGGAGAGGCGATCGCAAGACAACTCGGTATCAAAAGGGTCCTCGCAGAGGTTCTCCCCCAGGACAAGGCAACGGAGATCAAGAGGCTGCAGAAGGGAGAGAAGAGAGTGGCGATGGTCGGGGACGGCATAAACGACGCACCTGCGCTCACCCAGGCAGATATCGGGGTCGGGATAGGAAGCGGCACGGACGTCGCGATCGAGTCAGCTGACATCGTCCTCATCCGGAACGATGTGCGGGATGTGGTTTCAGCGATAAAGCTCAGCAAGAAGACCATGGGGAAGATCAAGCAGAACCTGTTCTGGGCTTTCGTCTACAATTCCGTGGGTATTCCAGTGGGCATGGGCATATTCTTCCCCGCGTTCGCATTCCTGGTCAACCCGGCACTGGCAGCGGCCTTCATGGCCATGAGCTCGGTGTCCGTGACTACTAATTCACTGTTACTGAGAAGGTACAAGGTCAGGGCGGCTGCGAAGAAGAAGAGGCCGAAAGCGGTCGGCGTTCCGGCGCCCGCACCGGGAGCGTGATGAACGTGAAGGAAGGAAGCGGCAAGAAGATTGGCAACCTGGTGGCAAGCCTGGTTCTATCGGTGATCATGGCTTTGGTGTTCTATCTGGGTGCGACGCAAGTGGAAGGTTCGGAAGGCGTTGATTTAATCGGTGGAACGATCTACACATTGGTTCTCTCGCTCATAATATTCCTGGCACTGGTTCCAAGGATCGCTGCAAGGTTCTCCCGAAGGGGAAGCATGACCAGCAGTAACTAGACAAAGACCAGAAGGATTATCAGGCCTATCGCGACCATGGTGAGGCCGGAGAACAGTTTGATTTTGGAGGATTCCGATCTCTCCCAGTTGGTAAGCTTTCTGGCGACCGCCCTGTTGGATGTCGCAAAGAGGACGATAAGAAGGGGCAGTATGAACATCAGATTGTAGACGTAAAGGTAGCTAATGCCCTCGAAGTAAGAGGTCTCGGACGCCAGCAGACCAAGAACTGCGACGTATATCCCACCCGAGCAGGGGAAGGTGCAAAGCCCGACCAGGAGCCCTGCAACGAGAGCAGAGGGAAGTGTCGCCTTGAATATCCAGGACTTGGCCCTCCCCCAGGTGCCCTTGGGCATGTGGAACGAGAGAGGGAGGTTCGGGAAGAAGTACTGTGCCATGCTCAATGAACCCAGGATGATTAGCAGGTAGGACCCAACCATCGCCAACAGGTGCGGCTGCCCGCTGATGACTATCGCCCTAAGAAGACCAATCCCGATGAAGAAGTAAACAAAAAAGATGGCCAGAACATAGACCAACCCCATTTTCATGACGTTCAGCCGGGTCCGCCTGATCACGAACAAGAAGCTGATGAAGAAAAGGAGAACAGCGAACGCGCAGGGGTTGAGACCGTCCAAGAAGCCTGTGACCAGCACGAGTGGGAGGAGGTCCTCGTCCGCCTCGGAGGGACCTGTCCCAATATTCTTAGAGAACCACTGGAAGTATGTACTGATAGGTTCGTCTATCGGATACTCCTGAGCCTCCCCGTCGAACGCCCATGCCAGGTAGGTCGTGGGGTTCTTCATATCATCCTGGTAAACGAGTATCTTGTCGACGTTCAGCAGGCTGGAGTTCAGCAGTAGATCATCGACCACATGCAGCGGGACATGCCCTTCCAGGACGAAGGTCGCATTCTTCTTGACGTAGGTCGCGATGTGGCTCTGGAGGTGGTTCGGCACACCCAGGTCCTCGTCCAAGGCGTTCATCTCCGAGCGGTACTTCCTTTCGTTGAGGTAGTCCTTCTTCACGACGTCGGTGATGCCGTCGTTCAGCAACGTCGGGATGAGCTCATCGTCGATGTAGACGGCACATTCTCCGCATGCTTGGTTGTAGTATACCAGTGCCTGTCCTTCGTCAATGCTGACGCTCTCAGGCTCTTGAACTAGGTAAAAAGGGAGAATGGAGCCGGCGACCAGAATGGCAATCAAAGCTGTCACGATGACAACGAAAGTGAGGTTCTGGAATCTCTGGTCGGCCGGAGCCCGTTCAGCTTCGGTCCGTGAGGCTTCGCCCTCAATATCTTCGGGAACATCGTGGCAGGGTTCAGTGCTCATGTCATCACGTTTGCGGTGAGGTCCACCTGAACCTCCGGGTTGAATGGATCGTTGCTCTTGATGTAGACGGCTCTTTGAACGGCTCCCGAATCAGGATGTAGGTCCGAATCGTAACGGACCTCGAGAATGGCACTTTCCCTGGGCAGGATGTTCATACTCCAGTCGCTCGGGTTGTTGTGCATGCCGAAGATCGGGCTGGTTATCCCTCGGTACTTGACGACCGCAGAAGTGCAGCCGCATGAAGTGGAGACGCCAGTAAGTTTCAGGTCAACGTCCCCGGAGTTCCATATCTGGAATGTGGCAGTGGAAACGCCCCTGGGTATGTTACCGAAGTCGTAATCGGTGGGACTGACCTCGATGCTCGGATGGTCAAGGGCCACATACCAAGTATAGAGGAGACCGATCGAGATGACCAATATGGCTATGATCACTATCGCCGCGACAACCTTCTTGGCGCCAGGGGACATTGGAGCCTTGGAAGATCTCTTGCGCCGCAGCTTTTCCTCGACCATTCTGGAGTAGTCTTTTGTGGACCCGTCATTGGGATGGACGTTCTTCAGATGACGAGGCATATTGTCGACCTTCACGTTGATACCGCAAACGGGACACTCGTCATAGTCCATACAAATCCATCCCCAGGAGCCATTTGATTCAGAGCTGTTGGACCTCGAAAGGCCTCCTCCAACCATTCAATGTGTTAGGATTTGATATGGCTTCTTCTTTACAATGAGAAAGCCAGTTCCAACGTTCGTTGAAGTATGTAAAGCCGTATCGCAAAAGCTGCAGAACTGGCCAGATGTCCGATTCAAAAGGGAAGGCCGCTGGCCTATCCCATCATCCCGCAACCATCATGATCTTCTTCGTGTTGATCTTCTTCGTGTTCCTCAGAGTGCTCATGCATCTCTTCCATGCAGTCTTCATGATGCTCTTGGTGTTCCTCGCACTCCTCATATTGATGTTCTTCGCATTCCTCGTTGTGCTCGTGTTCGTGATTGGCATGCGTGCCATCATGATCATGTTCCATACCGCAATATCCGTCGCCCATGCCGTCCATCATGTCGCCGGTCATCATACCAGTACCCACCATACCAGTACCCACCATACCAGCGCCCGTCAGACCGCCACCGATCATTCCTCCGTTCATAGCAACGGCTCCCGCGACAGCGCCGGCACTTAACACCGATCCCACGACGAGAGCTATTATCCAACCGCTTTGCATATTTGGTCACCTCTGACCCGCGTCCTTTGACACAGGGTCCCATTACTATTTGCTGAACAGGTTTAAGTTCCCTTCGTGAAAGAGATTTCACTTTTCTGAGAAATGCCCAAGAAATCACTTCCCTATGTCCTTCGAGACGCGCACCAGATTTGTCGATCCGAACCTTTCTCGGACGATCAGTCCCTTCCTCTCCAGCTTATCTAGCAACCGAGTGACCTTGGCCCTTGAGAAGACGCCCTCGGCCACCAAGTCCTTCTGGAGCACCTCGCCACCGGCATCCACGATCCTGCGGAACATCTTCCTTTCATCGCCTGCCAGAAGCCTCAGGGTGAGCCTGTGCATGTCCTCTTCGGTGACGTTCTCAGTTCCAACTTCGGTCTGTGGGTGTTGGTCAGGCACATAGGGCTGAGCCTGGGCGACCGGAGCCTCACGCGGCCTCGTCGCTATTATGAGAATGAGTGCGACAACGACAAGCAGCACGCCGAAAAGGGCGATGTAAGTGCCAACTGGAAAGCCTGTGCTCTCGTCCTGATGCATCATGCCCCCCATTATGCTCTCATTGTTCACCGAGGCCCATACGAGACCGACGAACACCAGGGCGATGGCGCCAGCCAGGAGAGATGGAAGTATCAAGTTGTTATTCCGATTCGAAACCTCAGCCATGGTTTCCCCACGTCTCAATACTCAAGACCCGTACTTAAGCGTTGCAATTCCCAAATGTGAAGGACGGAGCGGGTGAGAGGTTTTTCCCCTGGGGCCGGTGTGTATTACTCGCCCGTCGAGGGGGCGCGGCTCGGTCTAGTTCTGCCAGAATGGGACACAGATTGACATCCGTAAGGATTCCACCCCAACCTCTTTACAAAGGTTTAAGAAGGACGCCGAATCATCAAATAGGCATGGAAATCGACGAGATAGATGCCAAGATCCTTCTCATGCTGCAATCGAACGGCAGGCTCTCATTCCGAGATATCGCGAAAAAGACGGGGATCAGCACGCCCACGGTGAGCGCAAGGGTGAAGGGACTCGAGGAGCGGGGAGTGATAAGAGGATATTTGGCCGATATCGATCCGCAGACGATCAACGAGACGATATCGATAGTCACACTGCAGTGCAGACCCAAGGATCTGGAATCGGTCTCGAACCTTCTCTCAGAACAGGAGAATGTGAGAGAGGTCATGGTCCTGAGCGGTTCAAAGATCACGGCAAGGCTGGTGCTGGAGTCCGAGGGAAAACTGGATACATTCCTTGGTTGGCTGGAAAGTCTAGAGAACATAGACAACTACGATATAGAGAGGGGCATCAGAACGATAAAGAAAGAACCCGACGCGATCATCATGGAGGGTATTCAGATAGTGATACCTTGTTATGAGTGCCGGAAGCCGATAATGGACAATCCGGTGACCGAGAAGATAGACGGAAGGGTCCATTACCTCTGCTGTGGATCCTGCCTGAAGCTCTACAAGGACAGATACCAGCATTTGAAGAAGGGGGCATCGATCTCCAAGTAGAAGAGCGGTCGCCGAGAAGTGTTTCCCTGATCATCGTTTCTGTGTGGTCTCGAGGTTGGCTTCGAAGAAAAGAAGAAAGAAACGGGGCGTTAAGCCCCGATTGGTTCGACCGCACTACGGGTCTTCGACCTGGCCAATCTGTTTCTTGTGTTTGAACTTGTACTTGGCGTCCTCGTCCATGTTCTCGTGCTTGTACTGGTACTTCTCCCCGTCCTGGTCGCCGTTCTCCTCCTTCAACTGAAACTTCTCGCATTCGCCGTCATGTGTTCGGTTCTGCTTCCTGTCCTGCAGGCGGTCCTGCTGCTGGAGAGGGTTCTCTTCGCACTCAGGGTCTCGATCTCGGTTGCGTTGTCTTGTCTGCTCCTGAGGCATGTCCCCCAGCCTGTATTCGTGCTGGTACTCCTCCCCATCTTGATCACAGACACCATCTCCCATGGGCGAGGTCTCAATCACCACATCATCCTGAGTGATGTAGTCCGTAGACTCCCCCACATCCATGGCAACAGCGCCCACTATCGCGCCTCCTCCCAGTATCGCACTGAGCAAGAGGGCCCACATCCATGTAGTTCTCATTTCTCTTTCATCTCCTGCCCGCGCCTCACGCGCAGGGCATTTCATAATTAGGTTGAAACGGTACTTGGATTGTTCCTGAAACACGTTTCACTTGGCTGAAATGTGGATGAAAAAACTACTTCCCGAGGCTCTCCGATATGCGAATCTTGTTGGTGGAACCGTATCTTGACCTCACGACTAGATCCTTTCTCTCCAATTTATCAAGAAGCCTCGTAACCTTGGCCTTGGAGAACGTTCCTTCCGCCACCAGGTCCCTTTGAAGGACTTCCCCTCCGCCGTCAACAATCCTGCGGAACATCTTCCTCTCGTCGCCGCTGAGGAGCTTGATGGCGAGCTTCTGAGCCATTTCACCGGGCATCTGGGATGTGCCGACCTCGGCTGAAGGTGCTGGCTGAGGTGCTGCGACCGGTTGTGGAGCGGGGGTAGCTTTTCTGGATCTCAGCAAGATGCCCGCAAAAAGAAGTATGATGAAGAAGAGCCCTCCGAATATGAAGAGCGCCGTCCCGATAGGGAAGGATGATGTCTCTTCGTCTCCACTCCCACCATGTCCCGATCCTCCTCCGGTGACGCCGTCGCTCGGTGACAGCATCCAAACCCCCCCGACCACCATTATGATCAGGGCGACAGAGGCAATTGCCAGAATGATCAACTCAGGACCTCGACCAGACTTCTCCTTCAAGTTTCTCCCATCAAAACATAGACTGGCAAATACTTAAGCATTACATCTGAAAAGACATCGTCGACCGAAAAATCTTTCACACCTGGCTGGATTCGAAGAATGATATGGGCGAAGAGGATATCAGGGAAACGGTCAGGCGGACCTTCGAGGCCATCGCAGAACATTTTGACGTGACCAGGTACAAGCCCTGGCCGGAGTCGGTTGAATATGTTGAATCCCTCCCGGAAGGAAGCAGAGTGCTGGACATAGGGTGCGGCAACGGCAGGAACATGATCCTACCGAGAAGGCTCGGTCATGAGGTCGTCGGAGTTGATTTCAGCATCAATCTGCTGAGGATCGCCCAAGAGAAGCTCAACATGAGGGAACTGGCGCATAGCGGACACATAATCGGTGGGGATGCGACATTTCTTCCTTTGAAGGATGATATCTTCGATGCCGCACTATACATAGCAACACTTCACCACATCCCGTCAGAAGAGGACCGATTGAGAAGCCTGAGAGAACTGGAGCGGGTGCTGAAGTCCGGCGGAACAGCGTTCATCAGCGTCTGGGCACTGGACCAACCTCGATTCGAAGAACTTCTGAAGAACAAGAGCAAGGACCCAGATTTCGCAGACATATTCCTACCCTGGACGCGATCCGACGGCAAGGTCTTCCAGAGGTTCTACCACCTCTTCGAGAAGGATGAATTGAAGGACCTTATTTCCCAAACGGAACTTGAGACGGAAAAGTACTTCTCCTCCAGCGACAACTACTTCGCGAGAGTGAGAAAGGTTGGCTGACGGGATACTGGAGATGCTCGGCGAGATATTCCATCTTATACAGACCGACATCATGTGCATGGTCGGGATCATGATCTTCGGCATAGCCCTGGCAATTCTGATAGTCATCTGGTACATGAGGCGGATAATGAACCAGGAGATATTCGTCCACGGGGGCAGGTGGGACAAGGAAAAAAAATAAAGTCAGTTCTGCATTATCACTCCGAGGTTAGAGGTGGGGTAAATGACTGATGTTCCTAAGGATCTCAAGTATATCGACACACACGAATGGATTAAGGGTGAGGGAGACAAGGTCGTCGTTGGAATAACCGATTATGCGCAGACCAAGCTGACAGATATCGTTTACGTTGAGTTCGGCGATACTGGCCGAGAGGTGCAGAAGGGTGATGAGATAGGTACGATAGAGTCGGTGAAGACGGTCTCGGAACTGTATGCTCCGGTCAGCGGCACGGTGGAGGAGTACAACTCTGAACTGGAAGATTCACCTCAGCTGATGAACCAGGACCCGTACGGGAATGGCTGGTTCGTGAAGATAAAGATGAGCGACCCGTCGGAGATGGGGCAGTTGTTGGATCCCTCAAGCTACTCCAAGCTGGCGGAAGACTAGTCCAAGCCAGTCGAAGACGACTTAGAAACATATGCAGGACATCAATCAGTGGATGATGTTTCACTGGATGCCTTTTCTCCGAGATGTTTGTGGAATTCCCTCTCATGCCACCCCTTCAGCCACAAGGCGACACCTGCGAAAAGCGACCACAGAAAGACAAGGGGCATGCCTATACAAAGTGAATCTATCGACGAGTTCTTCAAGATTAGCCAGGATGTGAAGTTCAGACCCATTATGCTAAGGCCCACGATTAAGGATGTGAGCACGGTCTGCTTCAGAATGTACAAAACGGCAAAGAAGAAGGAGAGTTCGATCAGTATCAAACCTGTCAGAAGTAGATACGGATCATACAGAAGACTTCTAGTGTCATTTTGGAAGTCATAATGGTAATCCAGGCTTGAGATCACGTAGAAGTCGATGATTGCCCCGATGATAGTCAGTATGAGGACCGTCAACAGAACCAGAGGCAGAAAACGGTAAGGTTCGATTTTGTACACTCTGTTACGTTTCAACAAATGCGAGATGCGAATCAAGACCGTGACGGCCAGTAGATTGAGAGGCAAGTTCAGCAGAATCGTTAAGGCAATGGACATCCCTGGGTCATCGGGATCGATCAAGGGTGCCAAGTCAGCTACGACGTTCCTGGCTAGCAAAACAACAGCCACGAGAGGTAAGAACAGCACAAGAAGAATGCTGAGACTCCGATTGATCGTCACATCTTCTTCCAAAGTATCCCCCGTACCAACAACAGATGAAACTGCCGATTCTTATAGATGTTGTCCAAGAAGATCGAATGTCCCCAATAATACTCCAGGCGTGAAGAGAAGGTTGAGTTCAGCCACGCTTGTATCGATTTCCATCGAAAGTGAGGGGCTTTCTCGGAACTTTTAAGTCGATTCTCGCATTAGTATCGACCAATCGGTGAGCCATATGAACGAAGTCGTGATAGTCAGCATAGTAAGAACGGCTACCGGAAGGTACGGTAAGTCGCTTCTCCCCTTTTCCGCACAGAAGATTGGAGCGTTTGTGATACAGGAAGCCGTAAAGAGGGCGAAGGTCCAGCCATCTGAGGTTCAGGATGTCATCATGGGTAACGTCATTTCTGCGGGTCTGGGTCAGAACCCTGCAAGGCAGGCGATGATCCACGCGGGATTACCTGCATCCGTCCCAGCAGTGACGGTCAACAAGGTGTGCGGCTCAAGCCTGAAGGCGGTCATGTTTGGGGCAGATGCCATAAAAGCAGGCAGCTCCGACACGATACTGGCAGGCGGAATGGAGAGCATGAGCAACGCTCCTTATCTCGATCCAAAGGCAAGATGGGGACACAGGATGGGGGACGGGAAGCTCATAGATGCCATGATCAACGACGGGCTCTGGGACGTCTACGAGAACTTCCACATGGGTCTGACCGGGGAGATAATCGCTGAGAAGTATGAGATATCCAGGGAACAGATGGACGAGTTCTCCTACCACAGCCACATGAAGGCCGCGAAGGCAACTGAAGACGGGCTGTTCAAGGAGGAGATACTGCCGATCGAGATTCCGCAGAGAAAGGGCGAACCGATAATCTTCGACAAGGACGAAGGAATAAGGAAGAACACAACGCCCGAGACACTGGCGGGATTGAGGGCCGCGTTCAAGAAGGATGGGATGCTGACGCCTGGCAACTGCTCCCAGCTGAGCGACGGCGGTTCTGCGGCCGTGTTGATGGATGCTGACAAGGCTCAGGAGAGGGGACTGGAACCCCTGGCGAAGATAACCGGATACCTGTCAAGCGGTGTTGAACCCAAGTATGTGATGGAGGCTCCGATACCCGCGGTGAAGATGCTCCTGGAGAAACTTGGAAAGACGGTTGATGACATCGACCTGTTCGAACACAATGAGGCTTTCGCATCCGCGAGCTGTGCCGTGGCGAAGGGGTTGGAGATACCAATGGAGAAGCTCAATGTTCACGGCGGTGCAGTAGCACTGGGGCATCCGATAGGAGCCAGCGGAACGAGGATTCTCGCGACGCTGATATATGCGATGAAGAACCGTGGGGCGAAGACTGGCATCGCCACGTTATGTCTCGGCGGGGGCAACGCGGTCGCCATGTCGATAGAGATGTGATAGCATGGAGATCAAGAAGATCGGGATTCTCGGTGCAGGCACCATGGGCAACGGCATAGCTCAGGTCTGCGCTCTGAGCGGGCATGATGTGGTGATGAGGGATATCGAAGATAGATTCCTGGAGAACGGGATGAGTGCCATTCAGAAGAGCCTCTCGAAAGGGGTGGAGAAGGGAAAGCTTGCACAGGAACAGGCTGACCAGGCACTTTCCAGGATACAGACGACCTTGAACGTGGAGGACCTGAAGGATGTGGATCTGGTCATCGAAGCAGTGATTGAGAACGCCGACCTGAAGAAGAGCGTCTTCCAGGAACTGGATGGACTGGTTGGCGATGAAGTCATCTTCGCGTCCAATACATCTAGCATTTCGATTACGGAACTCGGGGCTGCAACCAAGAGACCAGACAAGTTCATCGGAATGCACTTCATGAACCCAGTGCCGATAATGAAGCTGGTAGAGGTCATCAGGGGGATGGAAACAAGTGACCAGAGCAAGGAGATTGTTTTCGCACTGACGGAGAAGATGGGGAAGATACCGGTTGAGGTCAATGATTATCCGGGTTTCGTTTCGAACAGACTCCTGATGCCAATGATAAACGAGGCCGTATTCTGCATACAAGAGGGAGTGGGAACCGTCGAGTCAATCGATTCGGTCATGAAACTCGGCATGAACCATCCTCTGGGTCCTTTGCAGGTTGCTGACCTAATAGGACTGGATGTTTGCCTTTTCATCATGGAAGTGCTTCACGAGGGCTTTGGGGATCCGAAGTACCGGCCGTGTCCACTATTGAAGAAGATGGTCCGTTCTGGCAATCTGGGTCGGAAGACCGGGAAAGGGTTCTACGAGTACTAGTCAGAATTGTCGATCCTCCAGTCTACAAGTGACCAGGTTCGAGGTCTTCGAGCGTACAAACCCCTTCATGAACTTACGCAGTAAGATATTTATCAAGGTCGAGGATTTGTCATCAGCGGCGAGGATAAGATGCGTAGCAAAGCACTGGTCGTGGTACTCCTTCTATGCATAGGCATTTTCCAGCTTGGGCTGACCATCTTTCCAACAACCGTGAGCTCTGGAACCCTCTACGTGGGTGGCGCTGGCCCATTGAACTACACAGCGATACAGGACGCAATAAACGCTTCAAACCCGGGCGACACGATCTACGTGTTCAACGGAACGTACTATGAGAACGTGGTGGTTAACAAAACATTGACCCTCACTGGAGAGGACAGGCTTGCGTCCAGAATTGACGGTGGGAAGAATGGAATCGTGGTCAACATCACTGCTGAATGGGTCAACATCAGCGGGTTCACGATAACGGGAGGAGGCATAGCAGTTGAGGATGCTGGGATAAAGGTAGATCATGCAGACAACTGCACAATTGCCAACATCAATCTGTTCTGGAATTCAGGCCTGGGCATCCATATCTTCCATTCGAACGGAACGGTAGTCTCTGACACCAATCTCTCGTTGAACGGTCATACTGGCCTAGGACTCTCTTCCTCCTACAACAACACTATCCACAACGTCACGATCACCGAATCCTCTATTTACGCAGTCTGCCTTGATTCCTCTGGCTACAATACTTTCGACAACAACACGATGTACACCAATACGTACAACATCGGACTCCTTCTTTCAGATAACAACACTTTCTACGACAACACAGCACATACCACCATCTTCGGGTTCATCTTGAGGGAATCCAACAACAACACTATCGCATACAACAACGTTTCGGACTGTAGCCAATCTGGCCTGGTCCTCCAAGACTCGGATGAGAATGTCATTGACAGCAACAATATCCATTTGAATAGGGTTGAAGGAGTAATTCTGGGTTCTAGTGAGAATAACGTCGTATCCAACAACACGGTATCCAATAATGGGGTCGGTATCAGGAGCATTGGCTCTGACCACAACACCATCACCAGCAATACACTGTCGGGGAACACAATCGGCATCCACCTCAACACCACTCAATACAGCACAATCGATAACAACACCCTGTCTGGCAACACAAATGAAAGCATCGCGCTCGTGACATCCCATTGGAATGCTATCGAGAACAACACCGCCTCGAACAGCATTGTGGGTATCAATCTCGATTACTCCGATAACAATACCATCGTCGACAACAATGCATCGAACAACATGTATGGCATCTTTCTCTGGACCCATTCTAACAACAACACCATAGACAACAACACAGCTTCTGACAATCTGGCCCCTGGCATATACATTCGAGATTACTCAAACGAGAATAGGATCACGAACAACACCGCCTCGAACAATGACAACGGAATCTACTGCGCGTATGAATCCAACAACACAACAATCGTTGAGAACAACTTCTCACAAGGCAACAGGGTAGGCATTCGTCTATACGACACTGGCTATAACTTGATCGCGAATAACAATGTCTCCTCAAATGTCAACCACGGCATATTGATCTTGGTTTCAGACAACAACACCATTTCCAAGAACGAGGCTACCTATAACGGTAATGATGGGATCAGTCTTCAGTCAGGGCACAACAACACCGTAGTTGAGAACAATATCTCGAACAACTCCAACGGCATCTACCTTCTGAACTCCTTCATCAACCATATAGTCGGCAACAAAGTTCTCCGTAACCAGCACGGGATATACACGGTCATTTCAAAGAAGAACACCATTGAATACAACGACTTCTCCCTCAACACTGGAACTGGTCTGTACATCACAAGCAGCCGTTTCAACACTTTCGCGCGTAACAATGTCTCCTCGAACGCTGGGTATGGCATGTACTTGAGCTTCTCCTGGAGCAACACTATCTTCCACAACAACATCATCAACAATACGCAACAAGCTTTTGACGATAGGGACACCAATCAATGGGATGACGGGTATCCTTCTGGTGGGAACTACTGGTCGAACTATACTGGAGTTGATATGTTCTCAGGCCCGAATTACAGTCTGCCAGGAAGCGACGGCTTCGGAGATACTCCGTTTGTCATAGACGCGGACAGTCAGGACAGATACCCGCTCATGTCACCATTTCCGCCAATCACACCGCTGGCACCGTCTCCAACGAACGCATTTCTCTCGGGTTTGGGCCTTGAAAATGTCACGCTCACATGGAGTTTGTCTCCCGATGATGGTCAGCAACCCAAATCTGTCGTTCGGTACGACATATACGGGAACACGAGCTACAATGCGGAAGGGACCGGCTACCCATATCTCGCTTCAGTTCCAAATGGTACTGCCCAGTACGTAGATGTTCTTGCAGGCGAAGGTGACCCGAACAACTATTTCTATCGGATCTGCGCAGTTGGAATTGACAATAGCTCGAGATGTGGTCTCCAACAACTCTCAAAATTCACGCGGCCTCTGGGAAAGGGACAGAATCTCATATCCATTCCACTTCAGCAATCCGATGAGAGCATAGGAATGGTTCTCCAAACCGTTCCTTTCGACCGGGCCTGGTACTACGACTCTTCCGACCAAGAATGGAAATCCCTTGTGACGACCAAACAATATTCCAAAGGTCTTGGAACTGTGAACCTCACTATGGGGCTCTGGATTAACGTCTTGGGTGATTCGAATCTCACTGTTGCCGGACTTGTGCCCACGGTAACTGTTTCACAGCTATATGGTGGCTGGAACCTTGTCGGATTCCCATCCTTCATGAATTATACTGTCGGGGATCTCGAAGCGGCTGTGGCGGCGGAAAGAATCGAATGTTTTGATGCCCTTGTTCCACTGTACCATCTGAAGGTTCCTCAGGGTTCCGACCCCCTCCTGGCAGGGCACGGTTATTGGGTCAAGGTCGCTGGGAACAGAACTTGGATTCTTTCGAATGCCTGAAGTTCTCAATTTGTGGAGCCGAAGCCACAAACTTCTTTTAGCCCAAACACAATATTATCTGATTTCACATCAGTGAGAAAATGATACGTAAGGTTAGAAAGCAACATTCGAAGCAGGAGATCCTCAATCTGCTAGAGCCGCTGGTTCGCCAATGGTTCGATACTTCTTTCGATGAGCTAACAGAGCCCCAGTCCTTCGCCGTGCCCCTGATCCACGAGAGGAAGAACGTGCTTGTATCCTCACCCACAGGCTCCGGAAAGACGATAACAGCCTTCCTGTCCATCATCAATGAGCTCCTCAAGCTGCAGAAGAAAGGCAAGCTGGAGGACAAGATCTACTGTGTGTACATATCCCCACTGAAGGCACTGGCCAATGACATTAATCGGAATCTTACGACCCCGCTGGAGGAAATGAGACAACTTGCGCTCAAGGAAGGACTGGAACCCCCCGAGATCAAGGTCGCCGTCCGTTCAGGCGACACTTCACCCTCCGAGCGGCAGAAAATGGCAAGGAAACCTCCACACATCTTCATCACGACGCCTGAATCCCTCGCCCTTGTCCTAACAGCGCCCAAGTTCCGAAAGAAACTGGCCGACGCCAAATGGGTCATCGTGGACGAGATCCACGAGATATGCTCATCCAAGAGAGGGGTGCACCTTTCATTGTCACTGGAGAGGCTTCGAGAACAGATCGGAAAGGACTTCACACGAATAGGGCTGTCCGCCACCATAGCGCCGATCAACGAGATCGCCAAGTTCCTGGTGGGTTACGAGAACGGCAAGCTAAGAGATGTGAACGTCGTTGAGGTCGAGGGGACCAAGAAGATGGACCTGGGTGTCCTTTGTCCGGTCCAAGACATGACCGTTCTCCCGTACGAGATCGTCAACGCAAGAATGTACGACCTGCTGACCCAACTGGTGAACGACCACAGGACGACACTCATATTCACCAACACCAGGAGCGGCACCGAGCATGTTTCGTACAAGCTAAAGGAGAAGGGGATCGAGGACCTGGCTGCCCATCACGGAAGCCTCAGCAAGTTCATCAGGTTGGACGTGGAGGAGAGGCTCAAGAACGGGGAGCTCAAAGCCGCGGTATCATCAACCTCACTCGAACTGGGAATAGACATCGGTTACATCGATCTCGTGTGCCAGATAGGTTCTCCCAAATCCATTGCCAAAGGTCTCCAGAGGGTCGGAAGGTCCGGTCATGCTGTGGGAGACACGAGCGTCGGCAGGATGATCGTGTTCGACAACGATGACCTGGTAGAATGCGCCGCACTCACCAAGAACGCCTATGACAACCACATCGACCAGGTGGACATACCGACCAACAGCCTGGACGTGCTGGCACAGAACATAGTGGGCATGAGTTTGGTTAAGCGGTGGGAGGCCGAAGATGCGTTCAAAATGGTCAAGAGGTCGTATCCATATCACAATCTCAAGAAGAAGGACTTCCACGATGTGCTGGACTACCTCGCACAGAGGAACCCGGACGTCAGGGTCTACGCCAAGATCTGGTACGACAGGGACGACGACAGGTTCGGACGGAAAAGGGGCAGCAGACTCATCTATTTCACCAATACTGGCACCATTCCTGAAGAAGGGTCATACAAGGTCTTTTCTGAACGAGGACAGAAGATCGGGGACCTGTCGGAGAAGTTCGTGGAGTACCTGTCGAGAGGGGACGTATTCGTTCTGGGCGGGAGGACGTACCAGTTCGACCGGGTCAGAGGCATGAGGGTCTTCGTGAAGGACGCTTCGGGCAGGCGGCCGACCGTTCCGTCCTGGAGCGGGGAGATGCTGCCAAGGACGTTCGATCTGTCCATAGAGGTCGGCAAGCTTAGAAGGGAGATAGTCGAGAGGCTCCCTTCGGGCGAGGGCAAGACCAAGAAATGGCTGAAGGACGAGTACAGGCTGGATGAAGGTTCGGCCCAGAGCGTGATGAGGTATGTTCAGGAACAACATGCGGTAATTCCCGACGTTCCAACCGACAAGAAGCTGCTGATAGAAGGCCACATCGACATGAAGGGCAACCGCAACGCCATCTTCCACTACAGTTTCGGGAGAAGGACGAACGACGCTTTGTCCAGGGCATACGCTTTCGCACTGACCGAGAAGCTGGGATGCAACGTTCGGGTATCCATAACAGATGACAACTTCATGATCACCGCCCCCAAGAGATTCTCCCTGAAGAACATCCATAAACTGGTCACGAGCAAGACGCTGGAAGACATTCTGAGAAGGGCCATCAAGAATACGGAGCTCTTCAAGCAACGCTTCAGGCACTGCGCCACCAGGAGCTTCATGATTCTGAGATCCTACAAAGGCAGAGAGATCTCCATGAACAGGCAGCAGATGCGGTCGGAGAAGGTGCTGGACTGGTTCCACGAGATCGAGGACTTCCCCGTCATCAAGGAAACGTACAACGAGATTCTGAACGAGGTCATGGATCTCAAACACGCCCACCAGGTGCTTGAGATGATCGAGAATGGGGAGATGGAGGTGGCAACGGCCGACTTCTCCAATCTGCCTTCACCGTTCGCGCACAATGTTGTTCTTCTCGGCATTTCCGACGTCGTCCTGATGGAGGACCGGAGCGCTTTGCTGAGGGACTTCCACCGGAAGATACTGAAGAGGGTCATCTCCGAGGACAGGATGGAGGAGTTCCAGTTCCAGGAGGAAGAGATAGAGAGGTTCTTCAGGAAGAAGATACCCAGGATCAAGAAGAAGGACGACGTGGTCAGTGTTATCAAGAGTCTGGGGGTTGCGAACGCGGCACAGCAAAAGGGTGTCAGCATCCACGACTACTCCGATGTTGACTTCCCGACGCTGCAGAAGTGGAGCGAGAAGTTACTGCAGGAAAGCAAGATCGCGTCTGTGTGGACACCAAAAGGGGTCCTGCACTGTGCCAAAGAGGACGTTCCGCTCTTTATGTCCGTATACGCCCACAAAGGAAGGTTGGAGGATATCGAGAAGAAGATCCTGGACCGTCTGGCCAAGGAGAAATCCACCACCAAGATGCTATCCAAGGAATTCAAGCTCGGCTTCAAAGAGGCGAGCGAGCACCTGAAGAAACTCGAGATGCACTATCTGATAGAGAGAGAAGGGTTGAAGGATATCACATGGAAGGCCAGGAAGACGGCCGCGGCTGAATTCGAATCATCACTTGACGCCATCGTGAAGACGTACCTCGGGTCCAAGGGACCGCTGACATTGTCAGAGGTCTCGTTCTTGGTGGATATGTCGGAGGACGTGGTCAAGGAAGTGTTGCAGGACCTCGAAAGGGAGGAGCGGGTATCATCTGGGAACTTCGTGGTGGGAGAGGACTACCAGTACATGCTGACCAGAGACCTGATGCACCTGGAGACCGGGAAGGAAGAGGAACGTGAGGTGTTCGACGAGAAGCAGATAACCGGGTTCCTGCTGGAGAAACAGTTCAGGCAGATCGAGAGCATCGACGAGCACTTCGAGACCTTCCTGGAAGAGGGAATGGAATACGACATCTTCAACCGGGTCCCGTCGTTCAGCATGAGAGAGTGGAGCAGGAAGAGAAAGAACGGGGACATCCTCCAGGGACGTTTCTCGAACGGAAGGGTCTGCTACATCACCAAGGAGGATGCACCGCTGTTCGTGAGCGCTTACAGAAGGGAGGAGCCCAGCGAGTTCGACGAGGAGGTCCTGGACGTCCTGCACACGAGCGACGGCATGTCGTTGGCCGAGATCATCAGCAAGACCAAGGAAGAGCGGGACCAGATCAAGGAGAGCATCGACAACCTGGACAGGAACATGTACGTCGTCAGGAAGTACCACTCACAGGAAGGTTGGGCATCGAAGAACATCTACGTCCCGTTCGAGGTCGAGGGTGATGTGGAGGACACGACCGAGAAGATCATACTGAGGTTCCTGAAGGGCTACGGTCCGTGCTCGCTTCAAGATATCAAAGGCGGGACCTCGTTCTATTACAGTGAGATCGAAACGATACTGCCTAGACTGCAGGAAGAGGGGCTCATCGAGAAGGTCTGGGTGGGCGACCTGGGAATGGAACTGTGGATACTGGCCGAGGAATTGGACGGGCTAAGGAAGACCGAGATAAAGGGTGTCCAGGACAAGATGCGGGTGCTTTCGTTGTACGACCCGTGGATACAGCCCATGTGGTCCCAGCTGGTCAACAGGTACGGCGAAGGATGGTACTTCCCATTGGTCAAGGACGGAAAGCTCTGCGGGATGATAGAGAAGTGGGAGATGTCCGGCTGCGTGGAGGTCAGGGAGATCGAACTCGAGGACGAGAAGATGATACCGGACCTCATCGAGGCGCTGGACCACATGATGAGGTTCTTCAAGAAGAAGGGCGTGGAGATACTGCGCATAACGAGGGCATTTAGCGAGGATATCGCTGGATCAAAACACCTTAAAAAGTTCCTGAAGAACGGTTACCACCAGATAGGGGATTTCATAGCCAAGGGCAAGTTCGAACCCGTTACCTTCGAACAGAGCCACATCATGAGCTACATATTCTGGAAACAGGGCATCCACCAGGACACCAAGTTCGAGAACGTTCCAGATGCCATTGAAAAGCTCGGGGGGCTGAGGTCCACCTTCGAGGCCAACCTCAAGACCAGGATACCCGTGCCTCTCCACAGGCTCTACGACCAGGGGTCCATATGCACAGGAAAGGCCATTCCAGACTACAGCACTTATACAACCATGGAAGAACTGGCGGTCTACAAGAAGGCCAAGAACAAGAAGCTGACCGATTACATGAAGACGGTCCTCGCAGTCGTGAAGGACCAGGAGCCGGTCGTCAGGAGGAAACTCTTCACTCTGTCGCCGTTGGGATACGGGAATACGACCGAATCACTTCACAAGCTCACCGACGGCCTGTACGTGGTGGGGGCGACGTCAAACGGAAAGGTGGCCTATCAGAGCGTTCCCGACAACGAGGAAATGACAACAACTGAAGCGAGGAGGTTCGTTCTGAAGCGCATAATAGACAGCTTCGGCATCTTCAGCGCGGAGAAGCTCTCCGAGTACACCGGTCATGAGTACAAGATGGAGGAGACCAGGAAGATATTGAGAAGGCTGGAAAGGGAAGGCCACCTGGTCAAGGGATTCTTCGTGGAAGGGAACGACACCCTGCACTGGATAGTCAAGGAGGACCTGGACAGGATAGGCAAGATAGATTTCGACGGCAAGTTCATCCTCACACCGAGGGACAACCTGGCGGTCTACCTCAGGCAGCACATCAAGGACAAGTGGAATTCCGGATACCGCATGGTGGCGTTCGACGGTCCGAATATGATAGCGGCGTTCAAGGTCAGGTTCAGGAAGAACGAGATAGTCATGACGGACTTCGACGGGGAAACGGCCGCGAGGAACATACTCAAGGACTTCTCCATACAGAACGACATCAGGATAGTCGAAGAGAGGAGAGAGATGGACGACTGGGAACTCGTGATGTGGTACGACAAGATGCAGCCCAAGGAAAGATGAGTTTTGGCAAAGTTTATTCAAGTTGAATCCATCATTGGGGGCATGACGCTCCAATCTGTTTTGGACAAGGTTGATAACGCGAGGGACGAGATGGTCAATTCCCTCATCGAGCTGTGCAAGATCCCGGCGGTCCATCCAGAGTCTGGCGGGGACGGCGAATCCAAGAGGGCGGAGTTCCTGAAAGGCCTGATAGAGAAACTGGGTCTGCCTGTTCGATCGGTGGATGCACCTGATGACAGGGTCTCGAGCGGTGTGAGGCCCAACCTTATCGTGGAGGTGGACGGGGAGCAGAAGAAGAGGATCTGGATAGTGTCGCACTCGGACATAGTCCCCGAGGGAGATCTCAAGAGCTGGGAAACCGACCCGTATGATCCAGTCGTGAAGGACGGGAAGATATTCGGACGGGGGACCGAGGACAACGGTCAGGCGGTCATCGCTTCGCTTTACGCGCTCTGGGCAGTGAAGGAAGAGAACGAGAAGACTGAACTGAGCTCCGCATTGGCGATTGTGGCGGATGAGGAAACGGGGAGTGAAAAGGGGATACGGTACCTGCTGGAGCAGGGCATCTTCGATCAGGACGACCTCATACTGGTCCCGGACTTCTCCAGCCCCAAGGGGGATGAGATAGAGATAGCCGAGAAGAACATACTGTGGCTCAGGGTAAAGACCACCGGTAGACAGGCCCACGGAAGCCTACCTGACAAGGGGATAAATGCGCATAGGGCCGGTGCAACGTTGATGCTGAGAGCCGACAAGGAACTTCACGCCAAGTACGATCACAAGAACGATATGTTCGACGTGCCACTGTCGTCCTTCGAGCCGACCAAGAAGGAGTCCAATGTTCCCAACATAAACACCATTCCGGGGGAGGACGTGTTCTATTTCGATTGCCGGATCCTGCCCGATGTGCCTCCAGCTGATGTAAAGCAGATGGTGAGAACCTTGGCGGACGAGGTGGAGAACGAGTACAAGGTCAAGATAGAGATAGCGGTCATGCAGGAGGAGACCAGTCCACCGACGAAGGAGGATTCAGAGATCGTTGTCAAGCTTGCTGACGCGATAAGAAGCGTGAAGGGGATCGAACCGAGGTTGGTGGGCATCGGGGGCGGCACGTGCGCCGCGTACTTCAGGCAAAAAGGGTTCAACGCGCCGGTCTGGACATCCGGCGACAAGATGGCTCATGACTCCAACGAGTACTGCATCATCGACAACCTGGTCAACGACGCTAAGGTGTTCGCTTCGGTTCTTCTGTCCTAGGCACGGCCTTTTCCCGTACAACGGTGACGCTCAGGTCATCCAAAAGGATCAATGAATCACACTTGGGACACTTGACCCCGTTCCAGGAACCAATGTCCTCCCGGTCGTTCATCTCGATGCGGGAACTGATGCACTGGGGACATTCAAAACTGAGCTTAATGTGCCTGTCTTTCATCCTGTCAAGAGGATATTTCTCTATTCTGCCCACGATCTGCCTCCCTCAAATCTCAAGATAACATTCCGTCCTCCTGCCGTTCCTGGCCATGTGCACGAGCCCCTCTTGGTTGAGGATGCCTATGTGGTAGTTCACGGTCGGCGGCGTCAGGTTCACGTCGGATGCAATCTCCTTCTGTGATATGCCAGGGTTCTTCTTTATGATGCCAATGATCGTCTTCTGTATCTCGTTGATCTCGAACCGCTCTTCAGGAATCTGCATGTTCATGGGGTAGAACCTTCGGTAGATACCGAACCTCTTGGACTTGATGAATCCCTCCCTTTCCAGTGTCCTCAAGTGATGTGCAAGCGAACCGTTGGTCAGACCCAGGGCCTGCCTGATGGCATTGTAGTGTTCACCCGGGTTTGCGAGGATATAACCATATAACTTACCCCTGACGAAGTGGTCGAGTACCTTCTCCCTCTTGATCTTGGTGTAGAGCGGGACGAAGAGCAGGAAGAAACCGAACTTCAGGTTCTCGTTCCAGGCCATCAATGTTCCGATGAATAGCAGGATGGCGGTCACCGCGGCTCCGCTCAGGACGATGGCTGTGGGGAACGCTTCCGGCTCGCCCACCCTTATGACGAAGCTCTGCTCCGCTTTTCCTCCGTAATTGTCCGTGACTATTACCGCGACCTTGAATTCCCCGTTCTTCTCGGGCGTCCAGGTCAGTTCCCCGCTGAAGGGGTTAATCTCCATACCTTCTGGTCCCCAAGCGAGCTCGAACTTGACGCGGTCGTTCTCTGGGAAGGTGTCCTCCACCATCATCTGGTAGATGTATTCCTCCCTAATCTCGCCTTGTTTGATCGGATAGGAGAGGATCCCCGGCACGTCGTTGACCCCGACGATGAACTTGTTGCTGTGGATTATGTAATCGCCGTCCCAAGCGGCGACCTTGAACCTGGCAATTCCCACCCAGTCCGGTTTGGGGTAGAAGTCCAGATAGACACCGTCCACGACCGCATGCAGCAGGTCCGGATCGGATTCGTATATGACGGCATACTGGAGAGAGGAATGGTCGTCCTTGATGTAATCGTTGAGCTTGATCAGGTTGTCCCCGACCGTGTTCTTGTTGAAGTAGGTGCGAGATGGGATGTGATTGCTGTAGGGCGGGAAGTCGTCCTGATAGAAGATGGATATCGTGTCCGGGGTCCTGAGCACGATGTCGGTGTACGGGTCCCCGTTCAGCTCTCCAAGGGCAATGCGTCCGCCTGGCGCGGCCGTCTCACCGATGCTAAAGAAGGAGAACTCTGAACGTGTCCTTTCCCGTTGTATGTAGAGCAGGACGCTGGCGTCGCCGTCGGAGGCGACCGCGATGTCAGAGAGCTCGTCGTCATTGAGATCTCCCACGCTGAAATCGTCAGCCAGATGTTCATCCTCTATGGATTGCAGAAGTGCGAATCCGCCGTTCTCGTCCTGAGCGTAGATCTCGATGATACCGCCTGTTCCGTTGTTCGACCTTAGGACAACGATATCGTCCAAACCGTCTGAATTGAAGCGGCCCACGGCAATAGAAGAATGAGTGTAGGAGCCGTTCAGATCGATCGTGTGGTTGTACGAAAGGCCCTGGGCACCCTGTATGAATATGTGAATCTCATCTGGAGAGGAAACCGCTATGTCCAGCCCCTTGGACCCGCCGAAGTCCCCGAGGACAACATTGTCGCCGCCGGTGGCATTCCCGTAGGTTTCATTCAAGCTGAAGAAAGGAAGCGCAGAGTTCCGATAGAGCACCAAAGTATCCGAATCCCCAACGAGTACGAGGTCATCGCCCAGATCGCCGTTCAGATCTCCGATCTCGATCGCCCTAGGCACAAAAGGCAGCATGATCTCGCTCTTTACGAACACCCTTGCGGGATGCTGGAAGTTCAGGACGAGGGACTGGTCCGTGAAAGATGCGATGTCCCTCCTCTCATCCATGTCCAGCAAACCCGCAACCATCCCTTTGGCGACCGATGAATCCACGGTCGCCGTCACGTTAAAGGGGAAATCTTGGTCTAGAGGATCCTGAAAGTGAACGCTGAGATTGCCGTTTTCGTCCACCAGAAGGATATCGTTCCATCCGTCCCCGTCCATATCCGTGACCGAGACCGGTCCCAGGCCGGCGCTGGAGACCTCTTTGTTGACCTCGACAATGCTTGGAAATGCAGTCGCACCGGGAGCCCAAGCTAGAGCAAATGATAGAAGCAGAACCAAAGCGAAGAGCCTTTTGATTGGAGCTGCCCTTAGAGTATGACCGAACCGGGTCAAGCCCACAGCCATGGTATCCCTCAAACCGAAGGAGTCTCTCCCGCTCTCCTGAGATGTGATAGCACTGACCCCATCTTAAGATTTGGCATCATTGAGAGGTCTTGGCTATCCGGAGCGGCGAGCAAGAGATTTTCTGTCCTTTGCCACTATTAAGAAGATTGGTACGTTCTTCTAATCGATTTATAAGGAAGCTTAAACCTGGCCAGATGATCATTCATCCCCCACGTGTGTGAAAAGCCAGAACTTATTTAAACCGATAAAGCATTTCGTAATACTAGAACAGCACCCAAGAACGTTTCTCGCGATGACTCAACGAGCGAGATAATGTACCAAAAAGGAAGCGATCGGCCACTGGCAAGATTAATTCCGAGATGCACTTGACGCAATGGCTAAGGAAACCTACCCACCAATATGGCGACCTTGGCGATCACGTTCGCATCCATGACGGTAAGATTGTTACCGCCATGCCGAGACGCTCATAAATCAGGGTCAGGGATTGGGCGTCCGTGGACGCCGGCCCTTCTGATTTTTGCCGTCCCCCGTTCAAACGAATGATTGCGAGGGAGGTGGAATACCGCGTTTGGCCTTCTTCCACCTGCCATGTTAGAATCGTTTTCTAGATATATAACAATTCGCTCGTTCTGACTGCCTGAGCACCGAAACGCATAAAGAACCGAATGGACTAGGCCATGTATTCGTTATTGTACATAGAGAACGGATGGACGTGCATGAAGAAGAGATGCGTGTGGCCGGGGGACGACCCTCTGATGATCGAATACCACGACAATGAATGGGGCGTTCCCGAGCACGATGACAAGGGACTTTTCCAATTCCTGGTTCTCGGCGGAGCGCAGGCCGGATTGAGCTGGATGACCATACTGAGAAGGAGAGAGGGCTATCTGAAAGCGTTCGAGGGCTTCGACCCCAGAGTGGTGGCAAGGTTCGATGAGAAGAAGATCGAAGAACTTCTCGAGGACAAGGGAATCATACGCAACAGGTCCAAGGTCTCATGCGCGGTTGCGAACGCCAGAGCGTTCGTGGAGATCCAGAAGGAGTTGGGCAGTTTTGATGAATACATCTGGAAGTTCGTGAGCTCCAGGCCCAAGAAGAACAGCTGGAAGGCGGACAAGGCCATTCCGGCCAGAACGGAAGAATCCGATGCCATGAGCGAGGACCTGAAGAGGAGGGGGTTCAAGTACGTGGGCTCAACGATATGTTACGCCTTCATGCAGGCTACGGGAATGGTGAACGACCACATCGTGGATTGCTTTCGATATGACGAAGTCGATTCTGCAAACATGACACCGAAATGAATAGATATTCAAATCGCATTAGCAGGAAAGGTCCTTGGGGCAGAATTCTGGGAAGTTAAGGAGTAATGAGATGTTCGCTGGCATTGCTAGGGTCATTGTGAAGCATCACAAGAAGATAGTCGTTCTCTGGTTAGTTCTGCTACTGGCTTCTCTGTACCCTCTCCAGTTCGTTTCGGATGCGGTGGTGTACGAGGAAGCGGGTTTTGCGCCCGCCAACGTGGAATCCGTGAAGGCCCAGAACATCATCGATGAACAGTTCCCGCGCTCGAATGCCAACAGCACAGTGCTGGTTGTGGTGCAATCACCCGACATAGCATCCGAGGACGTGAGGGATTTCGCGATATCGGTCGAGGAAAGTGTGAGGGGCAGCTCGGAGGTCCAGGATCTGGAGGACTTCACATCGGTCTATTCGGTCTATGAGTACGCCTACGAGGAAACAGCGAGAGCGCTGGCACCGGAGATGTACGCGGCCGAGTTCGGGCTCCAGAGCGCCGCATTCATGTTCTTCAGCGGACCCAATCTCTACGCCCAGAGCTGGAACGGCTTTCCGGTCAATGATACGGTCTTCCAGGCAAGCTGGGACGCGTACTCGCTCATGATCCCCGACCCGAGCCTCACCGGTCTCCTCTACGCCTACTCGCTCTCATTCAGGGACACCTGGAACAAGACGTTCGATAACGCCTCCATGGAGTACATTTCCACTTCGGATTCCCTAACAAGAGGACAGCACGCGATGAACTTCACCACCCCCATGTTCTTTGATTTCATTCCTCCGGTGAACGAGACACAGCAGCTCTACTACGCCGCCTGGAGCGGGTTGGACATCAACACCTGGAGCAACGCGAGCACGGTCCATTTCCTGTTATTGGGAATGATGCAGCAGTTCTCCGGAATGCCCCTTACACTGCTCGAATCGGTCTACCAGTTGGGTGCGGCCCCTTCCCAAGCTGACCTGGAGCAGTTCGCCCTGGACCAAGTTGGGATGGGCACGGTCAGTACCTATCCTCTGAGCCTTCCACCTGGTACGCTGGAGTTCCTGATGAACACCACCTCGGACACCATGTTGATGTTGATCTCGTTCTCGACCCCATCCGGTGCCGCCGACGGGGACGGGAATAGCATCATGGGGAGGAACGTCGAACTGGTCAGGGAGGCGGTGGAGGATATCAAACGGACACTCAGTGTTCAGTACATAACGACGTACGTCACAGGTGATGTGGCGCTCGGAGCGGACATGGAAAGTGCCGCCTTCGAGGACGTTGAGAAGATAGATCCGATAACGATTGCGCTTGTGTTCATCATCATAGGCCTTTTCTTCATGTCGTTCGTGACTCCCGGCGTGGCCGTTGGCGGGATCGGGATTGCGGTGGTCATCAGCCAGAGTTTGATTGTCATCGTGGGGATATTCGTGGCCAAGGTTCACTTCAGCGTCCTCACATTGATGCTCACGGCCATGCTTGGCGCGGGCACGGATTATGCAATCTTCCTTATGGCCAGGTATAGGGAGGAACGTCTGAGAGGCAACTCCAAGGAGAAGAGCGTTGAGGAGTGCGTGAAATGGGCGGGAGAGAGCATCACAACGTCCGGGATCGCCGTCATGATAAGCTTCGGGGCGTTGAGCCTGGCCAGCTTCACGCTGGTCCGTACGATGGGACTGACGATAATGCTGGGGATTGGAATCGCCCTATTGGTCGCCCTCACGTTCATACCCTCCGTCCTGATGTGGGTCGGGGACAGGGTCTTCTGGCCCGGATACAAGAAATGGGAGGAAAGGAGTAAGAAGAAGTCCGGTGCGTACACCAGGTACTTCAGGAAATCGGCCCAGATATCGGTCAAGTATGCCAAGTCAATTACAATCGCCGCGGTGGTGCTGACACTCCCAGCCCTCTACATGGTGTTCAATCTTGAGACCGGCTTCGACTTCCTCGCGGCGATGCCGGAGACTGAAGCGACGCAGGGAATAGTGGCCATGGGCGAGGGTTTCGGAGAGGGGAGGTTGACGCCCACCTCCGTTGTCATCCAGTCACCAACTCCCTTCAGAAGCTCCAGCAACGGCAACGTCACCTACGACATCTCCTTCATGGGAAGCGTGGAGGACCTCAGTAGCCAGATAAGCCAGATCGATAACGTTCAACAGGTCATTGGCCCGACGCGTCCGCAGGGTGTACCGATAGACTACACGGACATGAACAACGCCACACTGCAGGAGGAGCTCGGGATCTACATCGAACCGACGATAGGAGAGGACAACGCAACCGTGCTCCTGACCGTCATCCTGAAGAAGGAGGCGTTCTCGCTCGAGTCGGTGGACACGATCACCCCCATACGCTCCTTGGTCAAAGAGGGGAACGAGAACGACCCCAACTTCCAGGGCGCGACCATGATGGTCGGTGGTGCCACTGCAAACGTCAGGGACATCAAGGATGTCCTGGACAGCGACTTCCTGCTGATGGTCGCGGTGGTCATCATCGCGGATTTCATCCTGCTGATGTTCGTCCTGGGCTCGGTACTGGTTCCGCTCCGGCTGATTCTCACCATCCTTCTGAGCATCTCTTGGACGCTGGCAATGACGGTTGTCATCTTCCAGATATGGCTACAAATCCCGATATTGTGGCTGATGCCCTGGATACTCTTTGTGATCGCGATGGGGTTGGGGATGGACTACGACATCTTCTTGACAACAAGGATAAGAGAGGAGGTCGCCAAGGGTAAGAGCGACAAGGATGCCATTGTCACCGCGGTCGAGAAGACGGGAGGGATAATAACGGCAGCTGGATTGGTGATGTCAGGTGCATTTGCGACCATGATGCTCTCCTCACTCGGCTTGTTGCAGGAGTTCGGTTTCGCACTTGCATTCGTCATTCTTCTCGATGCGATGATCGTGAGGATCTACCTCGTGCCTTCGGTGATGATACTGCTCCAGAAATGGAACTGGTGGGCGCCCGGAAGGCTGCAGAGGGTCAGGAGAGAGGAGAAGAAGAGGAACAAGAAGTAGACCAGCTCACTTCTTTCTGATCAGCTGTATCCCATCTCTTACAGTGAGGAGAACATTCTCCACCCGATCGTCGGCAACAATCAGCTCGTTCATCTTGGCTATGGCTCTGGCGGATTCTGTCTCAGGATTCACCACTTCCCCATCCCACAATGAGTTGTCGATAAGTATCAATCCGCCGGGGTTCAACATGTCCACAATGATGTCATAGTACTCTGGATAGCGATCCTTGTCCGCATCTAGAAAGACCAGGTCGGGCGTGAAATCCAGGTCCATGATGGTCTCCATAGCTTCCCCAAACTTGATCTCTATCTTGTTTCCATGAGGGCTCTGTGAGAAATAGTCCTCGGCGATTGCTTTGGCTTCTGGGTCCCTTTCGAGGGTCACCAACCTGCCATCCCCGGGCAACGCTTCGGCCATTGATAGGGCGGAATAGCCGGTGAAGGTCCCGAGCTCAAGGATATTCTTCACACCAGTTATCTGAACGATCATCTTCAAGAACCTGCCCTCGACCCTGCCGGTCAGCATGTCTGGATCTGGAGTGTTCTCACGCGTGTATTTCTCCAGCCGCTCAAGAAGCTCCGGCGCGGGCTGGGTGTGTTCGTGAACGTACCCTTCGACGGTCTCGTCTATAAACGTCATATAAGATTCTTGATAGCCAGTTTGGAGTTAAATCTTGCCATGGTGGCCATGGGAGACTTTAGGTTCTAAGCAACATTACGAGTGGAGGATTGTCCAATTGGCCAAGGAAAGACCGAAGGGCATGCGAACTTTCACGACTATCTGGAGCGGCCAGATGGTCTCCTTCATGGGAACCACTATGACCCAGTTCGCACTTCTGATCTGGGTGTGGGGGAAGACCCATCAAGCGACCGCCACCGTGCTGATAGCCTTCTTCACCTTCGTGCCCCTGTTGGTCATGACGCCCATCGCGGGCGCGCTCGTGGACCGGTGGAACCGCAAGAGGGCGATGATCCTCAGCGACCTGAGCGCCGGGATGGGCAGTATTGTGATACTGCTCCTTTTCTTGTTCAATGGCCTCGAGATCTGGCATCTCTATCTGATCGGTCTTTTCGTAGGTGCTCTCAACGCCTTCCAGTGGCCTGCATTCTCGGCAGCGATCACAATGCTCGTAGACAAGAAGCATTATGCCAGAACCAGCGGCATGATGGGATTGACCGAGGCAACCTCGATGATATTCGGTCCGCCGTTGGCTGCAGTTCTCCTTGTCACCGTGGGCATTTCAGGGGTCCTGATAATCGACATCCTGACGTTCACCTATGCTATAGCTGTGCTCCTCCCGATTCACATTCCGCAACCGCCTCCGCCAAAGGAAGAGGAAAAGATCAAGAGCATCTGGAAGGATTCGGTCTTTGGATTCAAGTACATATACGCCAGGAGGTCGCTGTTCCTACTCGTAATGGTCTTCTTCCTGTACAACTTCTTCGCCACATTCTCAGTGAGTATATTTGGGCCGATGGTCCTGGCCAGAACTGGTGATAGCGAGATAGTCCTTGGGACCGTAATGTCAGTTCTCGGAATTGGAGGACTTGTCGGCGGCATCACAATTGCAGTGTGGGGAGGCCCTAAGAAGAAAATCAAAGGGTTACTGGGAGGAATGGCTATAGCTGGATTCGGCGGACTTGCGACTTTCCCGTCCGATCCCATCTTCTGGGCGATGGGCGGTTTTCTGTTCTTGTTCCTTGGACCAATCGTGAACGGCTGCAGTCAGGCCATCTGGCAAACGAAGACACCTCCGGGCGTGCAGGGTCGGGTGTTCGGGGCGAGGAGGTTCATAGCTCAAATATCAGGCACGTTCGGCTTACTCTTAGTGGGACCCCTGGCAGATTTCGTGTTCGAACCCGCTTTCAATCAGGGAGGAAGTCTGGCAGGTGCTTTCGGATGGTTGATAGAACCTGGAGCGGGATCGGGAATGGCATTCTTGGTCTTTCTGGGCATTTTCCTCTCCTCACTTGTTGCGGCCATAGCCTATCTGGTTCGGGACATCAGGGATATCGAGGAGATCCTACCCGATTTTGACGAAGGTCAGGAGCCCAAGGACAAGGAAAGCCCTTCTGAGAACACCAAAGAAGATTAGGAGAGAGGCGAAGGGGCAAGGCTCTTAAACGCACTAGCTTCAGCGGTTCTTATTTACCCACATAATATTGGGAATTCCTATCATTTTTTGTGGTTTAAATACTAGAACACAATTCTAATCATGTCAAGGAAAAAGACAAAGGAAAAAGAGATAGACGAGAGAACCAAGAACCTGATTGAAAGGTATAGGGAGAAGGCAAATTCAGGGTCTTTGAGTGAATCCACAGTCATCAACACAATTAGTGCTGTGAAAACATTCAAGGTATTCTTGGGTGCAAAGCCACTGGACAGAGTGACGGACAGGGACGTGGACAGGTTCTTTAGTTCCGAAAGGGTGAAGACACTCAAAGAGTCGAGTCAGGGTGTGCTCAAGTTGCGACTCAGAAGCTTTTACAGGTATTTGAATGGAGGCGAAACACCGGAATTTGTCAGTCATCTAAAGGTGAGGAAACTTGGGCAGAAGTCGCCAGTCAAACCAAAAGACATTCTTTCAGAAGAGGAGGTTCTCTCCATGATAAAAACGTGTCAAATCCCATTGGAGAGGGCAGTCATCTCAGTTTTGTATGAGTCTGCGTGTAGAAGGGGAGAGCTACTGAACCTGACAATAGGAGATGTGATAATTGACGATAAAGGAGCTATCATACAAGTGGACGGAAAGACGGGAGAGAGAACCATTCGGCTCATTCACTCAGTCCCATTCCTACAGCAGTGGCTAAATCACCATCCACAGGGAGATGACAAGAAGAATAAACTGTTTCCGTTATGGGAACCAGACCTTTTCTCACTTATCAAGAGAGCGTCCAAAGAGGCAGGAATAGAGAGAAGGGTTTGGGTTCATCTATTCAGACATAGCAGATTGACCCACCTGGCAAAACACCTCACTGAGTCGGAACTGAAGGTCTTTGCGGGGTGGAAAGCCCACTCTAATATGGCGAGCGTCTACGTTCACCTGAATGGGCATGATTTGGATGACAAACTGGTTAGCATAGCTCAGCAAGGGAGACCACCACCGAGGGAAGAAGCCGAGCCCTCGCCACTCAAACCGATGAAATGTTCACGCTGTGAGAAAGAGAATCCAGCAGATGCTTTGTACTGCAATTGTGGAATGCACCTGCGAGTCGATAGGGCAGTCAAAGATGGGCTGAAACAGACAGAGTTTGAGCAGGTGGTCAAGGAGCTTGTTCAGAAGTTGGCCGGGGATAGCAATTTCCGAGAGGGGATAAAAGAAGCTTTAAGGATAGCCGAATCCTTCCCGGAACGGAGGTGAATGTATGCCTGACCATGAGGAAACTCTAAGACTCGCTAAGAGAGTGCTTGAGAGAAGAGGCTATAGCGTTTGGGACACGAGGGACAGAAGGACCGTCATCGCCACACCGGAAGGGAACCCCGACCTCAGGGCCACCAAAGACGGCGAGACGCTTTGGATCGAAGTGAAGCGGGACACCCTACCGTTCGTCAAGCAGATCGAAGGCTATAGCAAACTGGAAGGAAAAACGATATTGCTCCTCGGCATAGATACGAGCAACATTGAGCTTTGGGGAATACAAGATTTGGAAATATAGTCTTCATAGTGGTAGCCAGTAGGTTTGGGCAAGGCACAGTTCTATGTACTCTGATCCGTCAAGTAGGATATTCATCTTCTTAATGGCCAATAGAAACCACAGTCACCCGAAATAATCTTATCCACTCCCTCGTGATTATATGTGACATAAGAGAAAATGTGGTATTCGCCTTTTTCCCTGATCTTCCATTGGTCAGGAGTTCTTCTTTCACTTTCAAAGACCTGCTTCTCCTTCCCTGGTTCCAGAACCCAACTACGCTCATATCCCTTGCTAATCTGTAGCTTTCCCCCATGCATGACCTTGATTACATGGTAACTGACCCAAATGCGATTTTTTGTCTTGTTCTTGAAGTGATAGACTACACTCATGGCTCCGTTTCTGATGTTAGTCTTGATTGCCAGCTCAAGCGGTCTCTTCTCGCTGAAATACACGATGCAGAGAACGAAAAATGCTCCAATAGCCACTGACATTATGATGAATGCCAGAATTGTATCGATTGCATCCCCAGCCAATAGGGTCGCTACATTCGCTATCCACATTGGTAGGAATATCTTCATCCAGTCTTGTTTCTTCACCATATCCCTTATATCCTCAATTCTTCCGGTGAATAAAAGAGTTATCTCTTGGAGATTCTATGGTGCACCAAAGTTAACTTACTGGATACCACTCAATTCAAACTATATCCTATATACTAAACCCTGTTTTATTGACAATCATGAGGCAGTTAAATACCCCTGCAATAGGGTATGCCAGGAGTAGCGAAGGCAGAGAGCTAAGCCTTCAGACTCAAGTTGATGCCATAAAGAGAATCTGTGAGGCGAGAGGGATGGACCTGAAAGGAATCGTAGAAGAAGCTGGTTCCGCCTTTGATGGTTCGTACAGGGGACAGTTTCAGAAGATTCTGCAGGGGATAGATGGATGGGGCATATTGGTAGCGTACGACCTTTCTCGCATATCAAGGTCTTGGACAGAGTGGCTAGACATCCTCTCTCAGCTTGATGCGAAAGGGAAAAGGATTCTTACTTGTCAAGGGGAACTCGACACGTCCACTGCCGATGGCTGGATGCTCGCCATGTTTCAGATAGTTCTGGCGTGCTATCAGTCACGGAAGATGTCCGAAACTATTCGGTCAGGGTTGGAGAGAACGAACAAGAGGATCGGGAGACATCCGAGGAACTGCCAGTGCGACAAGCATAGAAAGAAAAACTGAGTGAAGATGGAGGAATTCTGGGCACAAGAGCCAATGGCAGGTTGTTTATGTATCTGCTATCGCAGTTTGGGCAGTAATGCCCACCTACAGACAGTATATGGGCATCTAGACAGTGACTCACACCTAGAGTATGCCACTCAATCACCGTTTCTCAAGACCAGTTACCCTTTTGACCGAGAATGGACAGTCTATGATGTCCAGATATTACGCCAATGTATATGTCGCATCTAAATACCGACACTTCATAATATTCAGCATGGAAAGAATTCGCCAGTCTGGAAACAGACAAAAGGAAACGCACAGAGGACTCGCTTAGATCCTTCCGGCTCTGAGCCTCTCCCATTCTTTTTTGGGTGAGAAGATGAAAGAAACCGTCTATGAGAACCCCGCTGGAATACACTCCTATCTACTGCACGCACCGAAGTTCCTGTTTCGGAAGTTCAAAGAGCAGTGCAAGCAGGAAGGAATCAGCATGCAAGAATGTCTGGAGTCGTTCATGTCGGAATTTGTCTATGACGATGGTGAAGAAGATGTCGATGAGTAGACTAGCCTGGAGAGCACTTGCTAGACTGGGCACGTCCTTGATTGAGGAAGGAGTTCCTGAAGAATTAGTTAATTCGATTTTGCAGAAGGTGACACGGAAAGTGACACTGTATCACCAAAATCCTGAGAATTATGCCGACTCTGGCTACTCCGATTGGCAGAAAGATGGCAATGGTTGGCCCGAAGATGAGGATGACGAGGATGGTGAGGGTTTCGTGGATCAGGAAGATGAGGATGGTGAGGACGAATGATTGCTGATGGTGAAGAACCGAGACCCACATACTGCCCGAGCTGTGGAGGAACCAATTTACAGACGAGAATGCGAAAGAATACCACTTGGATCGGCTGTCTGGATTGTGCTCATGTCTGGAACCCGCTTTCATCTGAGGAGAGGATGATGGTATGACGAAAGACTTTCTCCGTGACCTAATGCAGTCCGTTGCCAGCGAGTACGAACTCGAACCTGCAACGGACATCTTCATTCTGCCTGAAATTGAGGAACCGACCTATTTTTTCGCAAGCAACTTCGTGGTTCTTCCAGACGATAGGGACTTGAAATCGGACATCGTTCACGAACTCCTCCATGCCACTTTTCCAGAACTATCGGAAAGCGAGGTTGAGGAAATTACGATGTGCCTTGAGGATGACGAAGATGACGAAGTCGAAGATGGTGCTCAGTTCTGCCTTTGAGCTTGGAATGGTCTATTTCAAGCCCTGCGACGCCAAGGAACTCCGTTCTGGCGAGTGGCTGGTCTTAGAGGTCTTGAAGGAGAAAGGGAATAGAACGATCTATCACATGCCAAAAAAGGGCACAGACTACAAGAATTGACGTGGAATCCCGTCCTCGTCACTCGTCCTCCGCCTTCGGAATCCACACTGCTTTCTTGCCCCTAAGGTCAGCATGCTTACTTGTCTTTGTCCACCGAGCTATCTTCAGTCCCAAGTCAGTCATAATTCTACTGAGTTCGGACTTCGACATAGGTGGAAGATGGTAAACCTGTCTAGAGTCATTCACGTCGGATATGAACTCGTCAATATGAACTGCTTCAGTCCCTGCTCCCTGGTATACTCGTACCACTCCTTGAACGTACATCTTCTCCATAGAAATTAACTCGGGAGCATACCTTAGAGTCTCTTGTCCATCTAACTTGACCCCGGCGAGTTTGGCGCACACTTGTAGGTATTTCCAAAACTTATACCTTCTAGACCCCACTTCATCCATGAATTTTTGGTCGTCCTTGATGGAAGTGTAGACGGTGTCCCAGTCCTTTTTATCGAAGTCGGCATTGACTTTGGATGCTATTTTCTTTCCTATGTTATCTTCTTCGTCCCATGAGTCTTCTTCTCTATCCACTATGTCTATTCTATTGGACCGAGTAGAGCCAAATATTATGCCCCTATCCGCGTCATGGTCCGTAGGAACTTCTCTAGTAGGAACCAACTTGGAGCCGAACATCTCCTTCTCGTCGGACACCCAAGTTCCCCCGGATTGAACCATCTTTCGACGTGTGCTACTCGATGACCAAGATAGACGCACAATTCTCCAAAAGGCGTCTTTTTCTAGTAGAGAAAGAGACTCAATTTCATCCATGCCTACTATCTTCCACTCAGCACACGCATTTAGAAAGTTTACTAAGGTCACTTCCGCAACCCACTTACCCTTCATGAGATGGCACAACGTCTCCATGAAGTACGACTTGCCACTTCTGAACTGACCATGGGCAATTATGTGCGGCGCCTTAGCTGTCCAACCTTGTCTTTGTGCTTCGGCCAGAATAGGTAGTAGACATGCTACATCTAGATTGTCTTTACTCAACCCATCTATTCTATGCTCGATGCGATCTCGCGCCTTCCCAACCCAGTCCTTCAAGGAATTTGCCTTATTTGGTTTTCTAGAATTCTTTCCCTTTACTTTTTTTGCCATGCTATCGACTCCTTCAACGCCCTACTAGGACGCGGCACTGTGCGTTAAAGGGTGGAGACGGAGTTGCGCCAAGGTAGGGGCCCATTCCGTCTCCCACTGTTCCTGTAATTCAATATGTCAGTGGTGTTATAAGTAAACTTGGATAGTCATTACGGCCTCTGATTTGTGTGCGGTGTTTTGTGGGTAAATTCCACTTCAAGGACACAAAGGACACAAGAATTGCTACATATTAGGTGTAATTAGTGTGTTTGTGTGTTGTGTTTGTGTAGAGTAAGGTATCTACTCTAATAATGACACAACACAATTGGTGGTTTTAGGCATGGAATTGGTGTTAACTTGTGTATTTGTGTGAGTGGGTACCAAGAAACGTGCAATGTCGAGAACACAAATGACACAAGAACGCTATGCCATCTAATGCACTGCACCCCTTTCTGCAGTGCTACCTAAGGGCTCTTTGCGTTCTGATGTCTCTATGACCGTCAGTTGCTTCATCTGTCGTGTCAGAGAGCAAGTTTATGGATGGTTTTGGATGGTTGTTTGAAATTTAAAAGCAACTATCTAGCAACCGTTCCAAAACCGTGTCAAACCGTGTGTCATTGATACATCCTGTTTTGTAGTTGCTTCGGTAGAGGGTGTATCAGAGTGTATCAGATGCACGTTTTTTTAATGTCTGTACATGAACCGAAGTGGCAGTTATCTCAAATGGAGATTCCCGTTCTCAGCGCCGTGAGGCACTTCGTAAGAATGACAGAGGATCGGAGAACAGCATTCTGTCGGCCTATGTGTGGTTTTCAAGAAGCCTTAACTGGCAACTTCGGTGTATGAAGAAAAAGGGGGTTCTGTCACGGATTCTGGGGTGGAACTGTTACCGATGTCATAAGACAACTTGGGCGCAATGTCTAGACTATGTTAAGCGGTAATGTTCATCACTAGTTTCTTCTGAGTTCCCTCACAGTTGTCTCCTGACGAAAAGCAAAGGAGTTCCTTCTTACCAACAATTGTGGAAGGCACATAGATATTAACTTGATGAATGAAATGATAATCGGGACGAAGGAGCTCGGAAGACACTAATACACGATGTCTTCCTTTGAACTCTCCATATGTGCCCACGGTATTCTCATAACCCTCTCCTTCCCTAGCCTCAGTATCCTTTGGCAAGATCAAATCAAAAAATGCGTTACGACACGGCAAACTGCCACTGTTCTGAAATAAGAGGGGAATAACCCTCTCCCCGTGAGACAGGGTAACCTCTTCTGTGCCATCGGTAAAAGCAACAATCAATTTGGGTACCTTTCCTGATTCACTTGCCATGACGTCTAATAGAGACAGTAATGTTTGCCCAAGCCTTTCCAAATTCTCATTCGATTCCGCAATTCTCCCTGACACCTTTACTAGTTGGTCTACGAACTTCTCTGATGAGTCAACAGATGCTCTCAGTTGTACAACAGCCACGTAGACAGCAATGACCATAAGAAAAGCCAGGAAAATACTCACGCCTGCAGTGAAAACCAATCCCAAGTCGAGACCTAGACTATACGAGAAAGAGAATAACAGGACAATTATGATGATACTCACTATCAAAGACCTGAGCATATCCAGTCCAAGGAGGAATCTTTTTCGAACCAACAGCTTCCACCCAGCTAGTATAATCGACCCTCCAGATAAAAAGATGATGGTGAAACCCCATCAATAGTCCATGAAGGTTTCCTGATTTTTTCAAAACAGTCAACAGGCGAGACCTTGGAAAAAATCTGAGAACTGCTCGCCTTCCCTACGAATGAACCTAGGATTCTGTGGGTTAATTAGGATATTCCCAAAATACTGTCGGACAGAGAATCATTCGCTCTCAGTGCGACCTATTTGGTCTACGATATTGCCAGTCACAGTTGGTCTGTATTGACCTTCAACATATTCGCCAACCTTGGCTTCATAGTCTTTTATCGAGGAGGGAATCGCAAGCTCTAGAGTCTCACCACTTACATCGAGAATTTTTATTCTGTTTTCCAATATAGAGACAACTTTTCCTCCAAAACCTATGTTATCTGTCAATTCGATCTCCTCCGAACCATGATTGTCGAGGTCGTATAAGATGGTTCGGGAAATGGTTATCTGTCACGTCAAGTAGGATATGTAGCTTTGGTTCAGTGCAGAAAAGGTGGGTGCTGAATCGGACAACTGGCTGACAGACTACTATATCTCCCTCATTTTTCTAAGGAATTTTCTACCTTTAATTGTAATTGTAAATACTTTGGTATAGATCCCCAAACCCTCACTTGTGACATCTATCAACCCCTCTTCCTCAAGGTAATCCAACGAGTCCGAAACCTCCTCCTTCGAGTATAGTCCTTGGAGAGTGTCTTCAACATATTCATCTTTCTCTGCCTCGCACTTCTCCCCGAATCTTTCCCAGATATGTCAATATCTCCAGTTTGGCTCCACCGATTTCAACCATGCTATCCCTCTCGAAGAGACCGCCCACCACTCTCACTATGTTGATGGCAAAGCGAGGGTGATTGGTGGGCATTGTATGATTCTTCACGACTTCCTGAATGTCACAGTATGGGTGGAGAGATATACTCATAGAACCCAAGGAAACGCCGTATATGATGAAGTGTGATGTTCGCCAACATCAATGATGTGGCCTCATTTCATTCATGCGGAAAAGGCCAATGGTGATTCAGGGTTGCTCAGCATGCAGGAAGTCCGGAGCCAACACCTGATGAAAACAGCAACCAAGCTCCAACTCCAAAGATAGCCCCAAAGGCAACAAGTAATCCAATTGCTCCGAAAATACCAAAACCGAGCAATGTCCCCAAAACTCCGGACCAGGCAAGGAGTACCAAGAGGATTATGCCAATGATTATGAGACCCAACCCAAGAAGCAGATTATCATAATTCACCTCAACGCAAGGTACCAGTGTCTTCTGTGAAACGTTCCCTCTATCTATCAGAATCGCTTGGTCATCATAAGCTTCCACGACATATAGGTAGAGAGTGCCTTCGTCAAGCCCTGTGTCGACATACGACACCGCATCAGGGTCATTGAGGGTAGCCAAAACAGAGAGGGAATCGTCTTCTCCTCCCTCTCTCCAAACGAGATAGTACTTCACGGAGCCCATAATTGGCTTGTCCCATTCGAATTTGACCACGGTCTGGCTCACGTCAGTTACATGGACGTTTAGGTCAGCAAGCGACTGATACGGGACTATCAATGCCATAACGAGGAACATGATCCCAATGAAACTTCCTACCCTCCGCATGTCAACCGGAAAGTAATAGTGTGCATTCAACTTTAAGCTTTTCCTCAATTCAAACTGCTTTGGGATGTAGATGACAAACCAAGGGCAAACCTGCATTATGCGCATTCCAGGTCGAGCTTGAAGGCTCCTGAGCCATAGAACAAGTCTGTCAAGATGATGGACAAAGGTCTATAGAAACCTTTAGATAATTGCATGGGGTTATAGGTATACGTGTGTTTACGGTGTATTACCGTAGCACAGACTCGGAGAGACTGGTTGACCTTCAAAAGTCAAAAGGAGAGGCGTGGATTCGAACCACGATTACGCCTTTAGAGGGAGCTGGCGCGTACTGTCCTTTATACTACCTCTCCGAGTACGATATCATTGGAATTGTATATAACCCTGCCTTTTCTGAGTGAGTTAAAGGAATTGGTTAAAGCTATTGTTTTGGTGGTTTGTCTTCGATAAGGGTATCCTGTGTTGAAGTTAAATAGCTTAGGATAAGGTGGGCGAAAGTATTGCTGTTTGGTGATAACTGGGGGGTTTTGGAACCGTGTTGTATAGTTACGGGGTCGTGAGGAGGCTGTGGTTCTATTGGTGTATTGAGGATACTTGAAGGTTTGAGAGAATGTTTTTATTGTGGGAGGTTGTTGTTAGTTATGGAGGATTGATGTGGTTAATGTAGTTAGTGTGTATTCAGTGATGATTGGTGTGTTGACATTATTGGTAGGTTTTTATTTTGTGATGATGGGTAGGATTATGGGGGGGCTGTCTGGGATGTTAGGTCGGGCGAGGGCAACGTCGGATGCTTGTGGTGAGTTTGTGAGTAGCGTTGAGGGGAAGTTTGTGTATTTGATGAGTGCTCTCGAAGGTGTTGGTAATGAGAAGGTTGAGGATGGAAAGGCGAAGGTGGAGATGAGTCGAAAAATGGATGATGTGCGACGGAGGATGAAACTGAGTGTGGATGCGGACAAGGTTAAGGCGGAGCGTATGAAGAAGGCTTGCGGTGAAGTGGAGGAGCTGTTGGGTGAGTTGAGGTCTCTTGAGATGGGTGTGACTTTGGTACTGTTTCCTGTTATTGTATATTTGTTGTTATTAATGACAGTATATAGTGGGGAGGTTTTGTGGGAGATAAATATGGCGTTGGTGAATGTTGTTGTCGGTTGGGGTATTTTTGTAATTGCTGCTGTATTTGTCGGTTGGCTGTTGGTGGGAATGTCGAGAGTCTCTGATATCGCGGTGGCTGTTGTGGCGGATGTTGATCTACGAATGGAGTGGTATATGGATGATGTATTTGCTACTGGTATCGGATGGTGTGATAGGGAGTTGGATCGGCGGATTGGTGAAGTGCAAGTGAGGGCGTGGGTTAAGGAGGTGAGTTGAGGGTGTTGTCGGTCTGTACTTTTTTCTCTGAGAGCGAGTTGTAGGGTATAACTCTTAATGGACGCTCTTCTTCAATAGTCTCTGGGATTGGTTCGGGTTTCCTCCTTGTCTGTTTTGACCAATGGGCCAGAACTGAGAAAAAAAGAGAACTACTCGCCCTCTTTCTCGGTCTCCGCCTCAACGACTAGCCATTCGCCAGAGGCCAACTTCTTGACCAACTCGGTGGTCATGTATGAGATTGCTCGCGGCTCTTTGGCTCCGAAATAGCGCGTATAAGGCGCCCAGTCTTCGCTCTGGATGACGAGCATGTGTTTTGTGGGTGGCTTTCCCTCAACCTCAGGCGGTCGTTCAATCTGCTTGCGCACATCTACAGGTCTGGTTTCCAAATTTCTCACCTCAAAAATCAATTGGAAAGTGGTATTAGAATTACCATCAGTGGATGTGATAATAATAGGATTTCTCAGTATTTACCCACATAATAGTAGTGAACCTTCCTGCCCTTCTTCTCCGTTCGGATCAAACCCCTCTCTTCGAGCTTGCTCATCTGGTAACTTACACTTGATTGATGGATCCCAAGCACCGACGCCATTTCCTTCTGGGTGATGCCTGGAAGGTCCTTCGCAGAGTCCGTTATCCTCTTCTGGACCTCGGTGAGCACCCCGCCATTGGTGACAGGTATCTGCGTGCCCCGGGTGTAGAACCTCCTGAACCTCCCGTCCCTCCTGGACTTGATCTTCTCACCCTGCTCCAGCACCCGGAGGTGATGGACCAGTGACCCGTTGGGAAGACCCAGGTCACGTTTGATCTGGTTGTAATGCTCTCCGGGATTTATCTCGATGTACTGGTACACCCTGCCCCTGTCGTAGTTGTCCAGCAACTTGCCCTTCTTGAGCTTCATGTACAACGGCACGAAGAGCGATATGAGAGCGATCTTGAACCCTTCGGATGCCAGGAATACTGCCACGCCCGCACTCAGGATTATTGAGGAGCCCAGAACAACCAGGAACTCGAACGGGATCCAGAACCCTGCGTCGGCCTGAGGTGGAGCGATGATTATGGAAAGCTGCTTGTCCTGTTCGATGGCATCTTCCACAGACCCAGTTAGGTCGTCCTTGACCGCGGATATGACGTGCGGCGTATGTGGCTCGCTTCCGTCGCTGGTGTCCACCTTCTGGGTGAGCATGAACTCGTCCGTCCATCCGTCGCCCCTGGTGAACAGCGATTTCACTTCATCCCCGAAGAAGTCGAGGACCGAGACCTTGGCCTGTTGGACCGGCTGGCCGTCTTCATCAAGAACATGGACCTTCAAGCGCCACTTCATGGTCATCGAGGACCTGGAGTCCAGCTCGACGTTCCCGAAGGTGCTGCTGACGCTTTCCAGCTCGGTATCGAGAAGGGAGACCTCATCAACCTGGGAATCCTCGACGTACACTGGATCTCTCCCAACATCGTTGTCGATGATAGTGCCGTCAGTGCTTCCCACCAGGTGAATCGCGTCCTTGTCCGACCCGTCTATGACGTTCTTCTCGATCCGGGGTGAAGCGTTCTCGCAGTAGATGCCGTAGTCTGACCCAGTGATGGTGTTATGATAGATCAGCGAAGATGAATCCTCGCAGTATATGCCGATCTTATTGCCTGTCAGGGTGTTGCTCATGACCAGCGGGGAGGCTTCCAGGAGATATATGCCGATGCCATTGTTCAGAAGCGTGTTGTTGGTCAGCTTGACGGTCGAACTTCCGTTGACCTTGATGCCGATCTCGTTCTCCTCGAGGATGTTGCCGTCGAACTCGAGGGTGTCCAGAGGCTGGTCCGGATCGTACCAGTAGGCGATCTTGTTCTTGTAGAACTTGTTCCAGTTGAAGCAGTTCTTGAGCTGGGAGTTGAAGTCCTTGGCCCCGTAGACCGTGTTGTACGAGATGTAATTGTACCTGATTGCATCGTTGTGCGCGTAATTGGTCACGATCCCGTACTTACCGACCGAGATGTCGTTGTAGGTGACCCATGAATCCGTGGTATGGTCCTGATACAGGCCGTATGTGTAGTTGGTGATGATGTTGTGGTCCAGTACGAGCCCGTCAGCGTAATCGGAGTACACCCCGTACTTCCCATCCCTTATCGTGAAGTAGTATATGGAAACGCCGTCGGCGGTGACGTAGAAGACGGTCCCGGATCCTCCGCCGGTGACTATCACCTTGGTCTCATCCTCTCCTTTCAGTGTCACGGTCTTGTTGACTATCACGTTCTCGGGGTAGGTGCCAGCATAGACGAAGATGGTGTCCCCCGGAGTGGCCGCGTCTATCGCTTCCTGTATCGTCTTGTAGTCGGCCGGCCCGTCGTCGTCGACCGTGATCATGCCACCCTTGGTGACCGTGAGGGTTCCAGTGCTGTTGGAGTAATTCCCCTGGTAATCGGCAATCACTTTGCAGGTGCCTTCCTTCAGCGCCTTGAACGAAGTTGATTCTCCATGTGTTGTGATGCTGCAGACTGTTGAGTTCGTGGTCGTCCAGTCTACGGGGAGCAGTCCCAGAGGACCAAGGGTGTTGTTGTATGCCAGTGCGTAGAAGGTGTCAGTGTCCGCCAGGTTGTACGTCCTGTCCCCGACCCATTTGCCGGATGTTGGTGAGTCGACGATAACGATGTAATCCACGTTCTCGGCGACGACGTCCAGCCTTCCAGTCGTGTTCCAAGACATGTTCTGCCCGGGGTCATACTGGTTGGCGGTCACGTATGTGGACCCAAGGGTCTTGGTGATGAAAGTGACGTTCTCTCCATAGCGAGGTTGAACGTCCCCTACCGTCCAGTTCCGGCTGTCCCACCAGCAATCCTCCAGACCGAGATAGCCTTGGGTGTGGTTATAGCCGGAGCAGTAGTATTCATCGGTCTCTCCGAGAGTGTAGGTCATGTCCATGATGGGATTCCCGTCAGGTGCGTCGGTGATGGCGATATAGTCCAGCCTCCCGTTGACAGTGAGGGTCCCGGTCGTGTTTGTGTATGTACCCAGGAATTCTGCCGTTATCTTGCACGTCCCCTCGGCAGTGGCATGGAACGTCGTCGAGTCCCCTTTTGCAGTGATGTTGCAGACGGTGGAATTCGTTGTCGTCCAGTTGGCAATGACCATCCCGATCTGTCCCTGTGAATTGTTGAAGGCCACGGCGAAGAACCAGTCCATCTCCCCCAGGTGATAGGTGGTATCCCCGACCCAACCAAGCTGGCCTGTTCCCCCGTCAGGGGAATGCATGACGATTATGTAGTCAAGTCCCTCCGGCGTAACGGTCAACGTACCCGTCCAATCGACCACCCCTACAGTGGGATTGCCGTTGTCGGCTATTGCCCGGACCCTGGTAGTCCCGCCGCTGACGGCGGTGAATGTTGTGGTTGTGGAGTTCCTCGAAGGCACGACGGTCCCGACAGGCGAGTTCTCACTGTACCAGTCGCACCTTTCGAGGCCGAGATAACCGGTCGTGAAATTGTATCCCGAACAGTAGAACGTATCATTCTCTCCCACGTTGAATGTCATGTTGTCTATAGCTGTCCCGTTGGGAGAATCTGTGATTATTATATAGTCAAGATCGTTCTGAGCCTGCACCACGTTTGATGTGAACAGAACTGAAGCCAGCGAAGCGTAGATTGTAAGTGCTAAGACCAAAGGCAATACCAAGACTAGCCCACGATTGTTTCGATGCGGTGAGTTCCTATCTTTCAAATGAACCCCTCTTCTACCCACTACCCGCAAAATTGGTCTATAGCGTATAAATAAACATTGGAGCGAACCTCAATATATAGCTGGCTAGACCAGAAACATCATCTTGCTACCGAGAAACTGGCAACGAAGTCCGCACACCTAGCAGCGTCCTCGTACCTGCCCATCTTCGCCAGGATATATCCCTTGTTCACCCATGCCTCTCGGTACATCTCGTCGATCTCAATGGCCATGTCGTACGATTTGAGGGCCTCGTCGTACCTCTTCAGGCGTGCGAGAGAGTTCCCCTTGTTGTTCCAGGCGACCTCGTATGAAGGATTCTGCTTTATGGCCTGGTTGAAGGACTTGAGGGCTTCCTTGTACTTCCCCAGTCTTGAGAGTGCGGTCCCCCGGTTGACCCAGGCGATCTCGTTCTCCGGATTTATCTTCAAGGCGGCATCGATGCACTCCAGAGCTTCGTCGTACCTACCCAGGATGGTGAGCGCCGCACCCTTGCTGTACCACGGTAGATCCGAGTTCGAAGGGACGTCCTGTATGCCTGACAGCGAGCCGGAGGCCCTAATCGCCGCATCATAGTTCCCGAGGGATTCAGCCGGCCTCTTGCGCCTCATGCTCCGGTCTCCGTAGAGGATCTGGGTGTCGATAACGACCTTCAGCCACTTGTCGTAGATGATGAATCCGAAACTTGCTATTATCAGGCCGGAACCCAGAACGAAAATCAATACCTCGACGGCAGGACTGGGCGGCCAGCTACCCAGAGGGAATGCAAGGGGGAACGCAACGAAGAAGATCATCATTGTCCCGGCAACCCAGATCATGTGAGTCTGAATGCCCCGTCCCATCAGCAATATCCCGAACATGGTCGCGCCCAGACCACCAATCAATAGACCGTAGTCGATCCACGGCAGCCCTGATGCGACCTCTACGAAGTGAAGAATGGGCACAAGAATGACGAGAACGGCTCCCAACCACAGGAGTAGGGAGTTCCTTGCAAGCCTCTTGGGAATGCTCCCGAAGCTCAGGACAACGAATGAGATGCCGATGGCGAAGAGAATGGCGAACAGGAAGATAACGATCCACTCGTAGAATGGCGGTCGGAACTGCAATGCCACGTATTCGATCCCGGTGGATACCACTGCCGCGAAGGCCCCGTACTCGCGCCACTTGGGAAGACCCTCGCTCTTTGCCTCCCATGAGACCTTTCTAGCCCTTTCCTTGGCCTTGCCCCTCCGTATGAGCTCTTCTGAACCGATCTGAGCCTCTATTCTGGGCAGCTCCCTGGGCTCTGGCTCTTCGTCCAGCTCAACCTCTGCCACCAGCTCGGGCTCGGGTGCCAGGCGGGCTTCCTCCATGGTCTTCTCTATCTCTATTGACTCTAGTTTCTCGAAGAAACTGTCGATCTCCAGATCTATCTCGCGGAGCTCTTGCTCACCTTCCTCCTCGGGAGCTTCGACCTCAACGGGTTCAGGAACGTCTTCGGGACCTCCGTCCTCAACCTCCGGAATCTCTTCGTCTGTCTCCTCAGGAGCCTCTTCTTCCACGGCCTCGGGCTCTTCTTCCGGTTCTGGCTCCTCAACGACAAGGGGCTCTTCCTCGAGCTCGGCCTCCTTCTCGGCGGCTATCTCTTCCTCGATCCCCAGTTCATCTCCATCGACGATCTGTTCCTCCAGGTCCAGTGCCTCCTGGGCCATCAGTTCCTGGAGAATGGCAGCTTCCTCGTCCTCGGATACGGGCACCCCTGTTTCGGCCTCTTCCCCCTCTGGAGGGGTCTCATCTTCTAATGGGACCTCGCCTTCGGCTTCCACTGGCTCCTGTTCGGGTTCGACCGGGGCCTCTTCCATCTTCTCTTCATCTTCAGACGTGAGTTCGCTCAGGAGCTCCTCTGCCTCTCTCTCAGCCTCTTCTGTGATCTTGGCGTCGCATATCTCGCACGTCTCTGTCTCGGGATCTAGGAACGCACCGCATGTGGGACACATGCCTATGTCTGAATCTGGAATCTCTGGAGCAATCTTGTCAATGTCACCGAGGCCAATCTTCTTCTTCTCGTCCAGACGGGCTCCGCAGATGTCGCACGACTCGGCATCCGCCTTCAAGAAAGCCCCACATCTAGGACATAGGTACAATGCATCCGAAGAGGGCTTGGCGGCCATGACCTTCTTCTTATCGGCAATTTCAATGATCTGGACACCGCAATGCGGGCATTGGGATTGACCTTCTTCAATCAGGCCGCCGCACTCCATGCAGAGAATGCCCCTCGGCTCTTCCTCTTCCTCATCCTCGTCCGGTTCCCCATCATCCAAGAACTCGGCACCGCATCTGGGGCAATCTGTGGCCCCGTCAGCCAGCAGAACACCACAAACAGGACAAAGGTATAGACTGGGTTCTTCCTCTGAGTCAGCGATCTCGGACAGCGTTTTCTCTAGGTCGTCCAGGTCGATGCCCAGGTCGTCAGTGTCCTCTGTCTCCTCCGGCTCCATGACCTCTTTCAAGGTCTCGGTGGCTTCCTGAAGGATCTTCTCTTCGCAGTCCTTGCAGGTGGTTTCGCCTTCTTCCAGAGGTTTTTGACAGAGAGGGCAGAGTCTCTCTTTCTTAGCCAACGGAAACACCGATGTCTATACAGAATGAAATTATCATTCTTAGAAATAAATACTTATTGGTTTATTTCTCAAGTCCAGGAAGTAATGTGGCCATGCGGGCCTGGGTGAAACGGGCGACAAAAGGAATAATATGTCCGCTTGCATTTGACCTCATGTGGTTGATTACAGAGTTGTGGTGGCTGGATTGCTGGGAATCGGCCCCGCTTTGGCCTTTCTCTTCCATGCCATGAGGAAATACGACGTCCCCTTCGTGGACAAGCCCCTTTTTGATTCCAGTAGGCTTTTCATGCTCTTCGCGGGAGGAATGATATTCGGAGGAGCCTCAGCGTTCATGTCCTTCACCTTTCCGCCAGCGTCTGACCTCCTGGTCCTGCTGGCATTGCTGATAGGCTTTGCGCTCTTCGAGGAGCTTTTCAAGTTCGTGGTGGTCAACCTGAAGCAGTTCCAGCTGAAGTACGAGACCACCTTCTACGGGCTCTCTCTGGGTCTGGGCGTAAGTTCAATCACCATGCTCATGACCAGCTTCGTTCTGATGCCGGTCGAGTTCGATACTGCAGCGGCCTACGTAGCGGTCGCCCTCACCGCGGTATATTCGATAAGCGTGATTTCGCTGCACGCGAGCACTGGCTCGTACATAGGATACGGAAGCGCCACAGGATATGTGTGGAACTACTTCATCCAGGCGATGATAGCCAGGGTCGCATTCGCGGTGATGATCATCCCGTTCATCCTGGGAACGGACCAGGTCCTTTCAGCGATATCCATGGTAGTTGCCGCCGTTTTCTCCATCCTCCTGTACGTTCACGTGTACACCCGCATCCTTCCAGAGACCCTGCCGGATAAGGAGAAGAAGAGGAAGAGAAGGACAATTCGCAAAATGAAATTTAGCTCGTAACTTATATGGTCGAAGCGGTAGATTTATTCAAAAATGGATTCTCCACCACCTCCACCTCCCCCTCCACCCCTGGTGTTCGAGGAAGATACGCCCCCACCCCCACCGCCGCCGAGGGTTGTGGCACCGGCGATAAAACCCAAAGCACCAAAGCCAAAAGTGGCAAGACGTGTGTCCAGGCGAAGACCCGCTCGGACAAGAAGAGTGCGGAGGCCACCGCCAAGAAGGAAGTCCGGAAAGGGCTTCATCATTTCCAAGGTAATAGTGATCTCATTCCTTCTTCTCATTCTCGCATTGATGCTGGTCCCCCAATTGAGGGATTCGCCCTTCCAGTGGCTTAACCCGATGTCCTACCGCCAGTTCCCGGAGATGGCCGAGTTCACGGTGGAGAGGAAGATGTCCATATCCAACGTCCAGAGCTTTGGATTCGACATTCCCCAATCCAAGAGCCTGCCAGGCGCTCAGAGGGTCCTGTCGGTCACCACCAACCCGCAACCCACGATGCTGCAGAAATACGGCTACGACTGGATGGACTGGGATGCCGCGTCGGGCGAGGTCATAACTGTCAGGACTACGTACAGGACCTGGACGGTGTGGTGGGACATCGACTCGGACACATCCCTGACGGTGGACCAGGCCAGGAAGTTCGATCCCTCCTTCAACGCTCTTGCGATCCAGTACAACCACGATGAGTGGAGGATAGAGACCACGCATCCGGACATCGTCTCCATTTCCAGACAGCTGGAGGTGCAGGGAGGATCGGTCTACGACAACCTTGAATCCATCTTCAAGTACCTGGACAAGAACTTCGAGTACAGCACGAGAGAGGGCGGAGGCGTCAAGACTTCCAGCGCGACGCTGAACGACAGAGGCGGGGACTGCGATGACATGTCCTTCCTGTTCGTGGCCATTGCGAGGGAGATGGGGATACCGGCCTGGCCGGAGCTGGGAGCCATGTACAACCCATTGACCCACGAATGGGTGGGCCACGGCTGGATGGAGGCTTATGTTCCAACAACCAACGGGGGAGTGAACGTCACGATAGACATGGTGAACGACGAGTTCCTCATCAGAGGGGCCAACAGGTTCGCCGACTTCGAATCCGACGGGGATGGGGACCATCTGGAGGACTATTATTTCTCTTATTCGTTCGTCCCAAGACCGTCACAATCACCGGAGATCAACGACTACTACGTGGACAGGGCATACGACGCCACCGGAACGGTCACGGTGAAGCTGGGTCACGACGGAAGGCCTGTGCCGTTATTCGAGTGGCTGTTGATTCTCGTAGTGGCCATCATAGCCATCATGATAATTCTAAAGGTCGCTAAACGGCGCGGAAGACGCCGGGCTCGGGCTCGTAGATGATGCTCTCCCTGAGCATGAGCTCCAGGCACTTGTCGACTTCCCTGACCCCCAACATCCTGAGCGCCTTCTGAAGATCATCTCTCGTGAAGCTGCCCTGGATGTCGGTGAGACCTCTGACCACGAGCTCCATTCTCTCTTGAGGATCGGTCATGGTGGACGCCTCGGAGACCATTCTGGAGTATGGATCGTCCGCATCTGGCTTGGCAGATTCCTCCGCAAGTGCCTCCCATTCTTCGGTCCCTCCCTCCAGCTCGGCGTTCATCCTGGCGACCGCTGAGGCAACCTCTCTCTGATCAGTAGATTCAAAGAACTTCTTCATCTCCTTGAGCTTGAGCACGTTCCCGCATTGACAGCTGGCCGTCTCGTTCCTTAGATCCGCCCCCATTGCCTTCCTGCACCTTGAGCAAAGAACCACGCCGTACATCCCGCTCATCACCTATTCGAACTGCTTCCTCATCAGATATGCGTCCTCTTTTCCGCCATAGTAGCCCTTCAACACCTTCACGACCTCGTAGCCCAGAGTGGAATACAAGTTCAGAGCTTCCGGGTTCTGGACGCCGACTTCCAGGTCCACCTCGGTCGCCCCGGAATCCGCAAACCATTTCTCAGCCGCAGTCATCAAATCCCTGGCGACCCCTTTCTTCCTCCATTCCGGATGGACCCCTATGGACACCACCTTCCCCTTCGTACCTCGAGCGGAGAGCATCACCGATCCAACCGGGTCGTTCTCATCGAATAAAAGGAACGTCTCCTCGTTCTCCCCCCTGAGGAACATATCGATCTGGTCCTTGGTATAGCGCGCCTTGCTGAAGCACGCCCTTTCCAGCCCTAGGAGAATAGGCAGGTCCTCCACGGTGGCCTTCCTGATCACGATTCCTTCAACGCCCACTGGCTATATCTATATTTCTTCATGCCGCCTTACGTTCAGAAGACGTATGTCATGGTGGCAGAACCGCCGTCATCGTCGTAGACCGTCAGCGTGATGGTGAACGGTCCGACCGTGGCGTACGCGTGAGTGGTGTAATCCGTTACGGTTATCGGGTTGATCTCCGGGCTCATTGCCAGATCGGGTGAAACGCCGTTGTTGTAATAGGTGTTTGAGCTCGTGGTGCTGTCTCCCCAGTCCCAGTGGAACGTCAGGTCATCGCTTCCCACGTCGGAAGCGGTCGCCAGGAAGGAGACGTTGTGTCCAACGAGGTACGGGCTGAGGTCGTCCTCCTCCCATACGTAGGTCTCGGGATGCATGACGTTGAAGGTGTGGTGCAATCTGGATTCAGTGCCGTCCTCGAACTGCAGTATCACCCATCCTGGGTTCGCCCCGTTCTCCTGGCCGTTTATCGGGTCGTCCTCCGGGGTGTAGTAGGCCACGAAGGAGAAGCGGGAAGAGAAGGTCAGTGAGACGTTAGCCAGTGTGACCGCCTGGTCGTCCGGGCTGCCGGGATAGCGTATTAGATGAGCATATCCGATCTCCACGCCGTCCTCGTACAGGTAGAACTCCACATCGTGCCACTTCTCACCTGCGATCCTGAATACGATGCCTGCACTCACGTACGCGTCGATGGCCCAGATGGTCGGTGCTACGTTCAGCACGTAGACGGTCTCGGTGACGGTCGCCACTCCACCATCATCATCGGTCACGGTCACGGTCACGGTGAAGTTGCCGTTGTCACCGTAGGCGTGTGTAGCGATATCCTGAACTCCCATGGGCCACACGCCCAGAGGGCTGTTGGGTGGATCTGGACCGACGCCGTCGTTGTAGTATTCCCTGGTCTCAGAGGTCCCGTCACCCCAGTCCCACATTATGGACACATCGTCGCTTCCAGCGTCGGTGATGTCCGCCGTCAGGGTGACCGAATCGCCCTCGTTGATGACGTTGGAGCCTTTGACGGTCACTTCCGGAGGCAGGTTCGCAACCGAGATATTGGTGCTCTGGGTCTCCGATCCTCCGTCATCATCGTACAGTGTAGCGATGACCGTGAAGACACCATTGTCCCCGTAGATGTGGGATGCAGAGAACCTTCCGGTCGCATCGGGTGGTAGATTCTCCTCGGCAAGGCCCGCGTTGACAACGGTTCCATCGCCCCAATCGATGGTCCCATTATGCGTGTCCAGCCAGCCTGGATCGGTAAAGTTCGCTACGAGGTCGTAGGGTGTAGTGCCCTCGTAGACCGTTGTTGGGGGATGCACGAATTGGGTGATGTCCGGATCCACATTGAGGACATCCAAGGGCGGGGTGTCATTCACACCAACGCCACCATCATCGTCGGTCACGGTCAGGATCACGGTGTAGACGCCGTTGTCCCCGTAAGCGTGAACCTCGGTCGCAGAAGCGCCCATCAGAATCGTGCCGTCACCGAAGTCCCAGTCGAACGTGTGAGTGTCGTAGATACCTGGGTCGTAGTAGACTGCATTGAACTGTATGTTGTCGCCCTCGGGGTAGGGTGGATTGAGTTCAACACCGTCCAGATTCTCGCTGGTCCACTGTACTGATGGTGCTACGTTGAGAACCGTGATGTTTGCCTGGGCCTGTGCAGTCGCCCCTCCGACATCGGTGACGGTTAGGGTGACGATGCAGTCGCAATCATCATAATAGGTATGGGACACGTTCATTCCAGTGGCTTCGTCGTCATTGATGTAATTCCCGTCCCAATCCAAATCCACGTTCGCGTCGAAGTCCCACGAACATTCCAGTATGGCGGACTTGATGAGCAGATTAACGTTATCCAGGAAGCTCTCCGCGTCATCGATCGCGAATGCCGAGCCGCCGGTCTGTTCTCCCATGGAGATGAAAAGTGCTTGCTGAACGCCGATGGCTGGTCCTGTCGGGTCGATCGACTCATCGTACATCGGGAATGCCACTACATCATTGTCGTTCAGGATCTCCGAGGTCTCGTTGATTACATCCCAATCGCCTTGGACCACGAACGGTCTGCCCCACCAGCTCTTGCCCGGACTCCCGTCGCCCAGCTGGGTCCACGGTGCCGAATCGCCGATGGGAACGACGATCCTGGTAGAGGCTTCGCGCCACGGATGATTGAGCGCGATGTAGGCCGCCCCCTGCGCCCATCCTTCTGACATCTTCTCGTTGTAATAATCACACCGTTTTGTCGGGTCTATGAGACCGGGTGAAGGGTTCGCTGTCTTGACATTGTAGCTGTGGGGATTGCTGATCAGCTTGTTCCTCAGACAGTCCTGGAGGATGTTCCCGTGAACATCATAGCGTGCCCCATAGTCCAGCCAACCATCCATCACCGGGAACTTGGCGGGGGTCTCTGTCCCGTGGTCCATGCCATAAACAACGAAGTCCAGGTCATATCCCTGGGCTATCAGGTCGGCCTCTATCTGAGGTAGTGTCGTGGTCAGGATGTTCCACTCATCGGGCATGCTTGGAGACGTATCGACAACGAAGATCATGTCCACCTTTGGGTCGGGATCGAATGACCCATATCCGCTGAAGTAGGCGGTCTGGCCCTCGAAGATGGTCTGCGACGGTGGGCTCAGAACGGCTTCGGGGGGTCGGTTTGCCGACTCCCAGATTATCAGGTTGTCCGCGAATGCGTAATTGTCGAATACGCCGTCGCCTTCTTTGTCCAGCAGTTGATAGTCATCCAGGACCTGGGTGTCACCGTACACCACCACATCCGAACCTGGCCTGGGTGGAGCACCGGCTATCTGGTCAACTGCCACCAGGTCGTAACCCATTCTGTCCCTCACCAGGCTCTTAGCGGTCCCAGTGAGTGTCAGTGACGCTACGCCGGCTCCATCCAAATCCAGCTCATCTACTCCAACTGTTATCTGATCGGGGGTGATGTCATCAGCTGCGGGTGTAATATAGTTGATTCTATTGTTGGCATCCTTCTGAATTCCAACGCCTAAATCTGTCAAGAGCTTGTTGAAGGTATTCGTTCCAAAACCTGGACCCCATTCGCCTTGAGCCACCAGTCTTCCTCCGTTCATCAAGAAGTCCTTAATCTCGTTAATCTTGGTGGACGAGAAGTAGAAGATGCCCCCGTCGTTGGCCAGGCCTGGCATGATGAAGAATATGACCCTGTAGTCGTTCAGATCGGATGGCCAGACGTTCGTGTAGGTAGTTGGATAACCGATGCTATCGTAATAGGTCTTAAGTTCATAGAATATCGCTCGACCATCCCAGACAGGAGGAGCCTGTCCACCGTTGCCGTAGTACAGCAATATCTCATTCGACTCCAGACCCAGAGGTTTGAAATCATCCACCTCTTGGACCTCTGGAGAAAAGCTCAAAACATTCGCAGCAGGCATAACCAGAACCAAAGGTAAGAGAACGCATGCTAGTTTCATTGGAATTGAGGCACTCAAGAAACCCCACCTCCTTGGCGGTATATGGATTCACTGACTATTAAGTATTGCTGGACGGTCTTCGAACTAGTCTCATCGACCCTTGCCCACAACCCTCTCGAGCACCTCGTAGCCCCGAACCGCGTCCTTCTTGTTGAGGATGAAAGTGAGCTCGGTGTTGGTGGAGACGATCTCGAGGATGTTTGTGTTGTCCCAGGCCAGGTTCCTGACGAGGGCTTTTGTCTCGGCGATAAGAGAAGAGGACGGCTCACCCACCTACAAGAAGAAGCTCGGGACATCGGACATGAACGTGCTGGGCAACCACTGGGATGTTCCCATCGTCGCTTTCGGCCCGGGCGATTCCAGGTTGGACCACACCCTGGATGAAAGGTTGAGCTTGGATGATTATTCTGCAAGCATAAGAGTCCTGAGACGTGCGCTATCAAGTCTGATTGAAAGATAGAGAACTGATTGGACAGTAGAGAGCCCGAGACAGATTCAGATCAAAGACCAACAAAGCTGTGTTTTGCTGACCCAGTTTGAACTGAAATCTGATATCCTCCGCCCAGTGAAACCTGAGTATCATAGACCCCCTCAGGCATCGTGGTCGCATGGAAGACCCAGAGGTTCGACATCATGTGGGCAATACCAATAATGTCTGGAATATTCTGGCAGAACCAATCCGCAGTGTGGATTTCGATTGGTTTTAGAGGGAGCCCAAACGAACGGATTCCTGGCAAATAACCGACCGTCACCACTCCAACACTGTATGTACTGCTGCCGAATCTCCCAGAAAGATCCACTGGCATCAACATGTAGTATGATTCGCCCGGGAAATTCACCGCATCAAAATCGGTCCACGTAGTAGCCGCCCAAGACAACTTTGCCACCGGTTCCAAGGAGAGATTGTGCAAGCCAGCCCTCTTGTTTGATTTGAAGATCCAATATTCTTGAACATCAGGTGTTGCATTCCAGCTGAGTTTCACATTTCCAGTCTGGATCTGGACTCGCAGACTTCTCGTGAAGTTCGTTTGACTGCCCATTCCTTCCCTGAATCTGATCATCGAGCCTGGATATCCCGTGAACGTGTAGATTGCGGGAGATGTGAGACTGATTTCGTATGTTTCACCCACCTCTGCTGGCGCATCATTGACGCCCTCTCCGCTTCCTCGATAATGGATAACCCACCGACCGTTTATGTCCAGCCATCCAATGTATTCAGCCCCGGGGATGTCGTCGGCGAACCAGCTTATGTTCATGTCCTCGCACAGGTCCAACGGTAATGAGAAGGCATTGGTTCCCGCTTCAAAATGCTCTGTCCACTTCCCAACAGTAATGCTTGAAATGCTCATGGAGCCGAATTGGCTCACCGTTCGAACGGCATAGTGGTATTCTGGTGGGGCAGATTCCAATGCTGCTTCAACGTCAATCCAAGTTGTCGCGAGTGGATCAGTATCAAAGGAAGTGTTATGGACCGGATCATCGAAATCAAATGTTGTCTGGCTTGTCGATCTATAGACAAGGTAATTGGCAATATTGGGCACCGATGGAGCGGTCCAATCGAGTTGAATATCATTCCCTACAACGGTGGCAATGAGATTGGGAGGTGGTGGTATGTCATAGTAGACGGTGACGAACCGGCTTGCCTCATTGTTGGTCTCATTTCTTTCAGGAACCATGTTGTCAGGATCTACAAGAACGAAGACTTCGTGGGTGCCAATGGTAGAGGGGTTCCACATGACTTCGGCTTCAGCAGTGCCGAACCTCCCAATGTAAGGTATCACCACATCGGGTCCTATCTGATTGACCGGGGCTGGTATACCGTCGTAAAACCTGACTGTAAGGTCAGGAACGCCTGTATGGCCTCTGTTGTGAATCGTTGCGTTGATTGTCACCGAGTCGCCCAAGTTCACGGTATTTGGTTGGAAATGCATATCTTGCGACTCAACAGTCAAATCTGGCAAAACCGACAATTGAGTGGCTGCGAAATAGATGTCCCAATTGCCATTTCGCTTGTCGAACCAGGTAATGAATACGTGACTTGTGGAGTTGTTTTCGAAGATCGCAATTGATGGAGACCATTGTCCCGAAACTGTGCTCCCAGTATCGTCGACTCGAATGTCACCTTCAAAAGAGAACCCGCCATCGAGAGACGATGCAAAGAAAATGTCACGCTGATTATTGTTCCTGTTGTCATCCCACGTAACGTACACATTTCCGACACTGTCGACTCCCAAGGAAGGACCCGAAGCAATCACAGCCCCAGTGCCGATGTTGTCCACACGTATGTTCTTTTCAAAGGTCGAGCCTCCGTCTGTCGATTTTGTGAAGTATATTCCGTTGCTCGAATTCCTACTGTCCATCCACACAGCATATACATTCCCAGCACTGTCGGCCCCTATTGAGGAACCACTCCTAACGCCATCGTTAGCATCATCCACTTGCAGATCAGGATTGAAGGACAGTCCACCGTCCGTTGATTTGGAAAGATAGATATGATAGAATCCATCCCGTTTGCCGGACCATGACGCGAAAATGCTTCCCTGCGCATCGAGAGTCAAAGAAGGGACGGTGAGAGCGGGCGAACCGATAGGATCGTTGACAAGGACACTTGGCTCAAAAGTGGCTCCTCCGTCGAGTGACCTGGAAAGCTGAATGCTGTTGCTTCCGCGATCGTGCCAAACGACGAACACAGTTCCGTTTTGAGCAACCTCAACCGAGGGAATCGCTTGATTGGAGGTATCGTTGCCAGTGTCGTCGACGCGAACGCTGGGGCCGAATGAAAGTCCCCCGTCGATTGACTTGGCAAGATAAATGTCCCAGTTCCCGTTTCTATAGTCCTGCCAGGCGACATAGACCGGTCCACTTTTGTCGACCGTAACGGATGGATTCATTTGCGTCGTGAACTGACCCCCATCGTCTACCTGTACATTCGTGTCGAAGGAGATGCCGCCGTTCGAAGACTTCGCCAAGTATATATCATGATACGCCGAGATGAAATTCCGGTCATCGTACCAAACGACATAGATAACGCCCATGTCGTCGACGGCAATATCAGGGTATAATTGGTCCGATAACTGAGACCCAGTGTCATCCACACGCACATTCGGACCAAAAACCAGCTCTTCATTCGCTAGTTCATCCGATGGACCGGCTAATCCTCCAAAGGCGAGTATCATTAGTGATGCAGAGATGTAATAGGCTATGAGCGACCCACGGAACTTGACATGATCGCCTCCACAAACCTTGATTCTATTATCATTCATTGAAGCATCCCCGCCTCGAATGGCAGTGCCCAGTACATTCTCCTCCACTCGATACAATGCGGATTCTAGTATAAGATATCTCTACCAACACCAACGGAAAGGGGAAAAATTAGATTAGTCAAAAGACCATCTACGAGAGAATGCCCAAGATAGCCGAAATCCTCTCGGACGATTATGAGGGAAAAGAGGTCGAGATCAAAGGCTGGATCTACCGCACCAGAAGCAGCGGAAGCTTGGTATTTGTCGTGATAAGGGATTCGAGCGGAGTCGTTCAGGTAACCGTCAACAAGGACGACGTCCCCGAGAAGGATTTCTCTGACGCGGAGAAGGCGCTGATAGAGTCCTCTGTGATGGCGAAGGGTACGGTTGCAAAGGACGAGAGGGCACCCGGCGGGTACGAGATAAGAGCGTCGGGATTCAACGTCGTGGGCTTTGCCGAAAAGTATCCCATAACGAAGGACCAGAGCACCGAACTCCTGCTTGACCAAAGGCACCTGTGGATTCGGAGCCGGAAGATGACCAATGTTCTGAAGATAAGGTCCACCGTCTTTGGAGCGATCCACGATTACTTCAGGAACAACGGGTACTGGGAGGTCCAGGCTCCCATTCTGACACCGTCCATGGTGGAGGGCGGTTCAACGCTTTTCAAGGTGGACTATTACGATAAGGAGATTTACCTCGCTCAAAGCTGGCAGCTATACGCGGAAGCGATGGTCATGGCCCTGGAGAAGATATACTGCATCGCGCCATCCTTCAGGGCGGAGAAGTTCAGGACCACGAGACATCTTACTGAGTACTGGCACGCCGAGATGGAAATCGCTTGGGAAGGGATGGACGAGTGCATCAGCGAAGGAGAGAAGCTCATATCCCACATCTGCTTGACCACGGCCGAGAAGAACCTGCCGGAACTGGAAGCATTGAAAAGAGACCCCGGATATCTGAAGTCGCAGGTCCCGCCGTTTCCCAGAATGAAGTACGATGAAGCCGTGGAGATGCTGCAAAAGAAAGGTATGAACGTTGACTGGGGCAAGGACCTGAGGACTCTGGAAGAGAGAGCATTGATGGGAGATTTCGATAAGCCTTTGATAGTCACGCATTACCCCAAGGAGATAATGGCATTCTACAAACCCAGGGACCCAGAGAACCCGGATGTTGCGTTGTGTTTCGACTTCATCGCGCCGGAGATAGGCGACGAGATAATCGGCGGATCGGAGAGGGACGCGGACATAAAGGAGATCATCAAATCCCTGGAGAGGGAAGGAGAGGATATCTCAAGATACGAGTGGTATCTGGACTCCAGAAGGTTCGGCTCGATCCAGCACAGCGGTTTTGGCATGGGGATAGAGAGAGTGGTTCAGTGGATCTGCGGGCTGGAACACATCAGAGATGCGATTCCTTTTCCGAGGACGGTTGCCAGATACTATCCCTAAAGAAATTGACGTCTCTGGTTATGCACGAAAACAACTTCAGGCAGAGTGAGCTAGCGATTATTGAAGATCCACAATGCCCTGCTTGTTCCTCAGTTCCTTGTCGTCGAAGACGGCGATGTAATCGGGTGTCATGTCGGACTGGATGTCCAATGACCTGACCGCGGAGAAAGTTCCCGTTCCGTCATTGCGGTACATGACCATGCTGAGATCGCCGTAGTTGGTGAAGATTATCGTCTCGGGTATCCCATCCCCATCCTCGTCCAGCAGATACAGAGGCGAGGGTTCCATGCCAAAAGAGGGATTCAAGAGAGGAGCCAGGGTCCCGTTGCAGAATGCATATTCCTTCAGAAAGTATCCAGTGCCAGTGAACTCGATCTCGTTCGTGCGGTATCTGTTCTCTCCGACGTTGTAGTAGGTCTTACCAGAAGGAAGCACAATGTCAATCCTCCCATCATTGTTATTATCCTGGAACATGGAGAAGTCCCTGCCCTCGTCCGCCACTACAGAAACGGCAACCAACATTGAGGCAGAGAACAACAATGGAAGAACGGTCACAACACCAATCGCACAGGTCAAGAGTCTCGAGCGCGGAAACCTCATTTCAAGCACTTCCGAGTAAAATCAATGCCAATCTTGGATAAATAGACATCGGTAAAAGGGCCTGCCCAGCAAGAGAAGATAAGAAAAAAGGTCGGCCGCCCAGAGGTAAAAGTCCGAACGACCTCGTTGTGGAGGGATGCTTAGATAACTGAATCTCCCGAATACCGCACTTGGTTTTAAAGTTTACTATTTCTTGATATGATATGCAGCCCGGAAAATGGCTGGCGCTGGCTAGGCCGGAAGTGAACATGTCCAACAGAGTTCATCGTCCCCTCCAATACTACTTCTTGCCCTTGTACATCCCCTGAGATTTGAAGAAATCGGACAGCATGTCAACGACCTGATTATACTGTTTCTTCACCTTATGCATTCCGAGAGCTCCTCCCATGAGCCCGGTCGTGGACTTGACAAGCCTGACCGCCACAGATTCATCCGGCATCGAATGGATCTGGAAATCTATTTCGTAGTACTGCGCAAAGCCGCCGAAGGCGAAGTTCATTCCTTTGCTTCCCTTCTTGGCGGTGCCGGAATGCTGGTCTTTCCATTCTACGGCGAACTTGTTCGCCTGAAAGACTTGACCCACCATGTGTTGAACGTTCTCGATGGGACTGTCCACGAATATGTCCGTGTACTTCACTAAACCACCTCCATCACTTGAATAAAATGTCGCACTTTCAGTCTTTCGGTATGTCATCGGGGATTTGTCATCCAGATGGATGCAACAATGACATCTCAGTACCGTGCGTCCCTGACCCGAACCAGACGAGAAGGGTTCAAATATGCACGTTGAGTACGGGCGGTTGATACAAATGGCAGAGTCACAGATAGGTAAGTTCGCGGGGAGAGAACCCGACAAGGAATTGCTGATGGAACTGTCCAAGGAGGAGTTGATAGACGTCCTTTTCATGCATATCAGGGACATTTTCGCGGTCGATGGTCTGTATTTTCTGGGCATAGAGCGCAAGTTCGACGGCGAGGAGGCCTTGGAGATCGACACCTGGGTCTGGGAGAGAATGGCGAAGATAGAGGTCAGAAGATTGATCAAGACCATGGGTGTCTCGGGAGAGGACATTCCTTCGTTCATGCAAGCGCTCAGGGTGAGCTGCTGGTCCCTGGACACCGAGAGGAAGGAGATATTGGTGGAGGAGAACAGGGGAGTGTACAGAAACACCAAGTGCAGGGTGCAGACCAGAAGGGCCGAAAAGGGGCTGGGGGAGTTCCCGTGCAAGGGCGTCCGCTACAACTGGCTGAAGCTCTTCGCAAAAGAATTGAACCCTAAGATCAAGGTGAACTGCCTGACCTGTCCGCCGGATGAACATCCGGACGACCTGTGGTGCGAGTGGGAGTTCGTTCTGGAGGAATGAGACCTAGTCCAGCTCTCCGATGACGATGCCGGCGATTATCAGCTTCTGGATCTCGTTCGTGCCTTCGTAAATGGAACATACCTTGGCGTCCCTGAAGTACCTCTCCACCGGGAACTCGCATGAGTAACCGTAACCGCCGTGAATCTGGACGGCCTCGTCCGCCGCTCTCATGACCACCTGAGCTGAGAAGAGTTTGGCATGGCTGACCTCGAGCGTATTGTCCTCGCCCAGATCCCTCTTTTGTGCCGCGCGCAACACGAGAAGCCTAGCGGCGTCCACCTCGGTGCTCATCTGTGCGATCTTGTCCTTTATCATCTGGAACCTTCCGATTGGTCTTCCAAAGGCGTGCCTTTCCTTGGCGTATTTGATGCTCGCCTCCAGACAGGCCTTTGCTATCCCCACAGCACCAGCGGCCACGCTGAGCCTGCCGGAGTTCAGGACCTCCATGGCCATCTTCCATCCATCACCGGGTTGGCCGATGATATTCTCCTTGGGGACCTTGCAGTCCTCGAAGATGAGCTCCGCGGTATGAGACGTCCTTAGGCCCAACTTGGTCCCGATATCGACCCTACCAATGGAGAACCCGGGCGTACCCTTCTCCACTACGAAGGCGCACATACCCTCATGCCTCTTGGTGTTCGGAAGCCTCGCGAAGACGACGACAACTTCAGCGATGTCGCCGTTGGAGATGAACATCTTGGAACCGTTGAGGACCCACCCGTCATCTTCTTCCTTGGCAATGGTCTGCATCCCGGAGACATCGGACCCTGCGTTGGGTTCTGTTAGCGCCCAAGCTCCGAGGCACTCGCCCTTGGCGAGCCTGACCAGATACTTCTGTTTCAGTTCCTCCGATCCGAACAGCAGGAGATTCGTCTCGGCAAGCGAGGTCTGCACGGACACGGTCGTCCTGACCGAAGAGCACGCGCGGGCGACCTCCTCGATCAGGAGATGATACGAAACGTAATCCATCCCGGAACCGCCGTATTTCTCTGGTATGGGAGCTCCGAGCATCCCGAGCTTTCCCATCTTCTCATAGAACTCCATTGGGATGTCGTTCTTCTCCTCCCATTCTGCCACAAAAGGGATCATCTCCTTATCGGCGAAGTCCTTGGCCATCTTCCTAACCATCCTCTGCTCCTCGGTCAATCGAAAGTCCATCTTACCACCTGCACCATCCACCCCAAATATCCACGAATATTTATCTATTCCCTTCGAAAATCCTTTTATCCCCATAGTTGCATTCAACCCATTAAGGGGGAACGATGTCAATCCTCTCAGACAAAGACGTGGTAAACGCAATAGAGAACGGACAATTGAAGATCCGAGGCTTCAAGGAAAGCAACCTGACCCCCAACGGATACGACCTGACGATAGACGAGGTCCTGGTGAATCGGACCCAGACGAAAGTGAGCGAGGGCAAGATCCTTGTGCCGCCCCTTTCCAACTTCGTTATCAGCACCAAGGAGTTCGTGGAGTTCGGCCCAAAAGTGACCGGACAGCTGTGGATAAGGTCGACCTGGGCAAGGAGAGGGATCATAGCATCCTTCGGCAAGATCGACGCCGGGTTCAAGGGGACCCTCACGCTGGCGGGCTTCAACTCATCGCCAAATGACGTGGAGATATCGGTCGGCGACACCTTCGCACAGATGGTCCTGGAAGAGGTCAGTTCGGAAGCGGAACAAACATACGACGAAAGATCGGGGAACTATCAGGGACAGACCGGGATCAACCTCAAAAGACCTTGATGTCGAAGACGTAATGGTTCTGCGTGGGAGAGTACCCGTGCACGATCCTGCGTTCTTCGAGCTCCATCTTCCTTCCTTGCTTTTGGACAATTGAGATTAGGTCATCCTCTCTTTCTTGAGCTTCCACCTCGGTGAGGATCTCGTAATAGTGGATGGTCCCGCCTTCCCTCAGAGAACCAAGGGCCAGTTCGAAGAACTCGAACGATTTCTGAGGAAGGTCCATGAGTATCCTGTCGGCGGGTTCCATGGATGGCATGAGCTCCCTCACATCCCCCTCCATGGGTATCACGTTCTTCACCTTGTTCATCCTGATGTTCTCCATGAAGTTCTTGATGGCGTATGGGTTTGAATCTATCCCGAATATCTTGGACCCGGGCACGTTCTTGGATATTGTCACCGAGAAGGGACCGACCCCGCAGAACATGTCGATTATGAGCTCGCCTTCTTTCACCATCTGAGTGACACGTTGCCTCTCGGTCGCCAGCCGGGGGGAGAAATAGGCCTTTGCCAGATCCACCGCGAAATTCATCCCGAACTCCTTGTGGTAGGCCTTGGTGCTGTCCTCGCCAGTGATGACTTGGATGTCCCTCACACGGAAGTCTCCCGTTACCCCTTCATCAGAAACGACGGTGATGACGGATTTATTGGCCTCAAGTATCGCCTTGCCGATGGCCGATGAGTGTTCTTTCAACTCGTCCGGAATCTTGATGACGGCGATCTCCCCGATCACATCGAACGCGGTGGGAAGAAGCGGTTCCAGGTCCTCCGGCACGTCCACCAGATCGATGTAGCTCCGGATCGCCACGCCCGCTTCCTCAAAATCGAACTCCTTGATCTCGTAACCGAGGTCGACTCTCTTGAGAATGGGGAAGAAGAGGTTCTCCTCATCTCTTGCGACGATCAGGTCCTTGCGGAAGTTTTCTGTTTCCAAAAGCTTTTTACGAGCACTCTCGCCTTCGGCTTTGGGAACGATAACACAGAGAGATTTCAACGGTGAAGCCATGGGTCAACTCGTCTTTATAGGTTTAGGTTTGCACGATGAGAACGACATAACCATCAAGGGTCTGGACGAGGCCAAGCAATCCGATGTTCTTTTCACAGAGTCTTACACATCCCGCCTGAAAGAGGGAACGATAGAGAAGCTCGAGGAGCAGATAGGAAAGGAGATGATAGTCCTGAGCAGGGCAGATGTGGAGGGGGGAGAGATCATCCTGCATGAGGCCAGAGAGAAGCGTGTGGCCTTCCTGGTCCCCGGGGACGCGATGTCCGCGACCACGCATGTTGACCTGAGAATGAGGGCGATGAAAGAGGGGATACCGACCAAGGTGGTCTGCGGTGTTTCCATAGTGACGGCAGCAACTGGTCTTCTCGGGTTACAGTCCTACAAGTTCGGAAGGACGACCACGCTGCCGTTCAGGCAGAAGGGATACTCCCCGTCGAGCCCGTACGAAGCGATCAAGAGGAATATGGATATGGGATTGCACACGCTGATCCTGTTGGACCTGAAAGAAGATGGGGATACGATGACCGTCGGTGAAGCACTGGAATACTTGAAGGAACTTGAGGAAAAGGAGAAGGGAGAAGTCCTCACTGACGAGACGATCATGTGCGCATTGGGTGATGTGGGGTCGGATGACCCGGAAGTAGTTTGCGACAGAGTAGGTAACCTGGCTCAGAGAGGGTTCAGTTCACACATATTCTGTTTGGTGGTTCCTGGTGACCTTCACTTCATGGAGAAAGAAGCACTACAGGCGCTTGCGGGAGCACCGGATTTCGACTAGTCTTCGAAGACGCCGTCCTTGACGGCCCTTTTCAGATCGTCGATCCTCCACACGAGAAGGTATATCTCTTCCGCGACCTCGATCTCTGTTCCACCGAATCTCTCACGGATCTTCTGAATCGCATCCTTGTGAATGTCATCGGGTATCTCCGAAAGCCCTGAGTATATTCTGTTCTCTAATCGCCGGATGCCTTCGTCGGCATGAACGGTTTCCATTCTCGAACCAAGGTAATCCTGTGAATAGGGCTTGACTTTTTCCGGGAAGTCCTTCTCGCTCATGCCCAGTGACTCGCGTAGCTTCCCATTCTCTGAGGTGAGCTCCCCGTAGAGCTTGTACGGGGTCTCTTCATTGAGCCAGACTCGCTTTACAGTGATGAAGTTCTCCCTGGTTACCCTTATTGCCTCTTGCAGTGCGCACAACCAGTCGGGAATGAGATGGAGCAGGTGCACCGATAATGTGGAGTGGAATGAGCTGTCCTTGAACGGAAGAGAGCGAGCGTTCGCGAAAAGAACGCCGCGCAGACCTTTGAAAACCCCGACCCTCACCATCTCCCGGGAAATGTCGATGCCTACTGTGTCAAATCCATGGGATTGAAGCGGCCTGGAGAAGCGTCCGGTTCCAACGCCGATGTCTAGAGTCCTATCTTGATCGTCCAGATACGACTCCATTCTCTCCAGGAGTTTGGAGAAATGCGGTTCTGGGATTCCCCTGGTCTCGTCGTAGATATCGGCGATTCCGTCGAAGAAGTTCGGTACAGGATTTGGCATTCATATGGAAATGGTCTTCGAGCTTTAGAAACTAGTGCATATCGTATGAGAGATTGCTGTCAACGAGATTCTGGAGGACCGTCCTCCCTTATTCTGATTTGATGTTCCTTAATCCTGGCACGCTGTTCTCTCCGTGAGGCCTTCTCCTTCCAGCGGGAAAGCCCACATCCAGTAAGGTATATCAAAACTCCTGATGCGGCAAGTGACATGCCGAAGGTCCACACAGATCTTCCGGCGGTTATGGATGAATGACGGGTGAGATAGATATGATTGTGATACCCATCAACTCGAAAGGTGTACTCACCATAACTCGGAACAAAAAAGGCTCCAATCTTCGAGAACTTCTTGTTGCCGATCTTGATAGATTCTCCATCACGTGAGACTTCGCCTCTGAATATCTGGTTGCCTTCACTGTCCCTGACGGTAACGACTGTGCTCAAAGGGACCCCTACGGAATTAAGAGCCCACAGATCATAACTTCCTGCGCTCATTGTCACCCTATATGAAGTGCTCAGGAAGCTGGCCTCCATCGTCAAAAAGGCTTCTTCAGCTGGGTCCTTGACCACGAAAAGAGAAGCAGACACTCCCATGACTAGGCCCGCAATGAAGAAGGTGATAGCAACTGCGGTCACTGGCTTTGTGTCCATTCTCTGAAGCCCTCCTCACTCGCACAACGAGATTAGGATCTCTATCACATAATCTGATTCAACTTATGAAATGCTTTCCCCTGTGTTGAACTCAGCGGAGCACAACGGCAACACTTTCACCCACCTCTCTTCCTAAGCTATATAAGTCTAACAAACGATTCCCCCTCGGAGGCCCAGATAAGAACAGAAAGCCTCCCTGAAAGGAGAGTAAAATAATGGACCGCGAACAAATCGCGCCCCATGTAGAAGACATAAAAAGGGCGCTTGACGACAAAGTGAGTGAAGACCAGATCGCTGGTGAGCTGGAGAACTACCTGAACGTGTACAGAGTACCTCTGGACTCTGCCAAGAGAAGTATTGTAAGGAAATACGGGGGGAACCCGGCCGGCCTGCAGGTGGGGGTGCAGAAGAAGCTTGTAGAACTTGCTCCCAACGAGCCGAGCGTAAGCCTTCTTGCGAGAGTTGTATCGGTCAATCCGAAGGAGATTCAAGTGAACGGGAATGCCAAGAACATTCTCTACGGCATCCTCGGAGACGATACAGCGACCGTTCCGTTCACCGCGTGGGAAGTGGAGAACCTCGAGATGGAGAAAGGAGACACCATCCGCGTGGAGAACGCTTACACCAAGGAGTACAGGGGACAGGTGCAGATCAACTTCGGCAACAGGACGACCATCAGCCCCGAGAGCCCGGAGGCGGTTCCTCCGTTCACACCCGGGCCGGCCACTGTGACACCCGCGAAGGTCGCCGACCTCAGGGAAGGGTTCGGAGGCGTTTCG
>JAUVHO010000001.1 GCA_030593295.1 Methanomassiliicoccales archaeon
CGGGGTCAAGAACGCCGCTGGAAGGTGCGGGATGGGCGCCTTGATGGGGTCCAAGAACGTGAAGGCCGTCGTCGCTTCGGGAGTGAACGGGGTCGAGGTGGAGCACCCGCAGAGAATGCTGGAGCTGATGGAGGAGATCAAGGACTATCTGATGGGTTCTAAGATAACGCCGATACTCGGCAGTCAAGGAACTCCGCTTCTCTACGAGGTCAGCAATGCCCTCGGGGCGATAAGGACCAAGAACAGTCAGTTGAACGCCTGGTCGGATTCTCTCAATGCAGAAGAGCTGGAACAACATGTGGAGAAGATGATCTCGTGCTCGTCGTGCTTCACTCATTGCAGGCACAGGAACACGTTCGGTGGGGAAGGACCGGAGTATACCGCAGTTGGACTTCTCGGTGCAAACCTCGGTCTGGACCATTACCCCGATATCATCAAGTTAAATAACACGTGCAACGAACTCGGATTGGATGTTTCATCAGCTGGGAGTGTGCTCGGATGGGCCTTTGAACTGTACGAGAGAGGGATAATTGACAAGAAGATGACCGGACAGGACATCGGATTCGGGGATTTCGAGCTGGCGAACGATCTTCTTCACAAGATATCAAGAAGGGAAGGATTCGGGGACATACTGGCAGAGAGCAGTCAGGCGGTCAAGAAGTTCGGACCCAGATCAAAGGACTACCTAATCGCGGTAAAGAACCTCCCGCAGAGCGACCCGCACGACATCAGGTACATCAAGGCATTCGGCCTGGGGATCGCAACGGCCAGCAGGGGCGCGGACCATCTCAGGAGCCGGCCCACGATAGAGATATTCTTCAGATTGCCATTGGAGGTCAAGGAGCAGATCTACGGAAAGGGTGCAACTACTGACCCGACTGTTTATGACGGCAAGGCACAGGCGGTCCACTTCTCCGAAAACATCTTCGCGACCATTGATTCATTGGGACTATGCAAGTTCATCTGTCACGGTTTCAACAGCCCTCACTACCTGAAGTATGAGCACTTCTCCAAGCTGCTGCACGCGGTCACTGGCTCTGAGTTCAAGGAGAAAGAACTTGAGAACGTCGGAAAGAGGATCATCGACACCGAGAGGTTGTTCAACTTCAAGCACGGGATGACGGCAAAGGATGACACGCTCCCCAAGAGATACTTCGATGACCCGATGAAGCTGGGCGTCTCAAAAGGGCACAGGATCGAGAGAGAGGGCTTCGACAAGATGAAGAAGGAATACTACAAACTCAAGAAATGGGACGAGAGGGGAAGGGTGAAGCCTCAGCGGAGGAAGCACATCGAATCTCACGGAGGGCTTCCGTGAAGTACCTTTACTATTACCCCGAGAAGTGCACTGGCTGCCGGCAGTGTGCCATGGCATGTTCCCTCAACAAGTTCGGCGAGTGCAACCCCAAGAAGTCCGCCATAACCATCGTGAGGGATGAGTTCGAGAGGTACGAGTTCGCCATTTTCTGCATGCAGTGCGAGGACGCGCCTTGTATGGACGTCTGCCATCAGGAGGCATATTATGTCGAGGACAATGTGGTCATGTGGAACGACGAGAAGTGCATCCATTGCCGACTATGTGCTGCGGTCTGTCCGCACTCTGCGATCACCACTATAGGAAACGAACTGGTGAAATGCGACCTGTGTGATGGAGACCCGAAGTGTGTGAAGTACTGCTCGACCGAGGCCCTGGTCTATGAAGAAGAGACCAAAGAACAGGCTTCGAGAAGACGAGAGCTGGCCAAGAAGATACTTTCAACCTCTTAGGACGCGGTCCCCACCCCCGACATTGTTACTGCATTCTCACCAAGAGCGACTAGACCACTCTGGAAAACGATGGAAGAAACGACGAAGTTCTCATTGAAGGACGACAAATCCACTATTGGGTAGATGTTTGGAAACTAGCTAGTACATCTGAAAACGGGGATCTTGATGTTCCTGGCTGAATCTTGGGAACAGCAAACGGGTTCTGCTGGTGTAGGTTGGCAAATCGACAGATGAGAAGAAATCAACTAACAGATGCTCTCTCCCATATGAGTGAGAATATCAGTTTGGGCAGATATCTCAGACTCTCCCTCGCTCATCGATTTTCTAAACGTGACATGATTCAGGGTCTTGTCTCAAGTTAGTTCAGGGGTTCGAATCCTCGCCTCCGCATACGTCAAGTCAGAAACCTGGCCGAGAGTTTTCTCACTCTGGCTTAAACATTGCCCAAATGCATATATGGCAAGGCTTTTATAATACACAAAAGACGTACAAATCAGTTTATAGGCAATCAGTTGATATGTTTCTTCAATGGGATTTCATTTTGTTGTGGAAAGGAAGTCTTACTACTACGGTTTCACATTGGGCCTGAGCCTGATATTGGTTCTTCTCGATTACATGAATCCATTCGTGAACTTCTTTAAGACATGGAACATGCATTATGTGATTAACAATCTAGGATGGTTCATGATCTTTCTCGTTCCGATTTTCTTCGTTCTGGGCTTCATCGCACAGTGGGACGGCATGTCTGACCTTCTCTTTGCATGTGTCTTGATACCGGTCTATTATTTTCTCCTCAAAGGCTTGTTGTTCCTTTGGTTCATTTTCCAGGATCCTAATCTTTCTTATGTAATCGGAACCTGGTACGGTGGATACATCCTTGACTGGCGGGACTTTTCTATTGTCTACTTCTTCAGTCTTCCCCTATCCATGTTGTTTGTTTGGCGTTATTGCTTGGGCTTCTTGGTCCTTGGCTACATTACGAGCCACTTTTTTGGAAAGAGCATTCGCGACTTCGCAAAAGCCATTTTTTCGCGATTGCTTAGGAAGTCCAAGGGTGGCTTGGTGAAAGAGGTCTTTGTTTAACGCGTGTGTGAGGCTTGCTTGCCAAGAAGGTGAACCTCCCACCAAGGCTCCTTGTTTCCATCTGACAGATTCTCTCAATCGATACCATTCTGACCGCTAGTCTATTACGCTCTCACCTCCGCAAACCAAATACCTTAACAGACACGAATCCGAGCATCTTGGGCATTGGCTGTTGAATGATGGCTGGAATCTCAGCGCAAAGGTATTCAGGAAAGGACTGAAGACATTACACTGGGAAATGACTGCTTGGTAGGGCGAATATTCTTTGTCGAGCCAGTTCCAGATTAGAAATGTCGCACTCCAATATGAAGTATGACGCTTTCTCCTGACATAGCTAGAGGATACCTGCTGGGATGCGGCAAGAGCTTCGAGGCGTACGATCGCATCAGAGTGATTGATCGAGGAAGACAACTCACGAAAGGATATCAATCCACATGGCAAGCCCAGATCCCAGGACCGCCATAGCCCCGAAGACGACAAGCAACTCTCCGTAGTAGTTGACCTTAGAAGACCATGTGGTGTCCTTCCGTCCAATCAGAGCGGTAATCCAGAGCAAGGCTCCCGCCGACAACAGCAGCATTCCAATCCCCGCAGCAAAAGGAATGAACATGCCCAGAACGAGCCCGAGGAACCCCAGAATCGTGAAAATCAGCAAGCGATGTGGCTCCTCCAGTGCGGATGAAACAACCTGCGATTCCATGAAGACCACTTATCCCTCGATTCAGTAATCCATCCGCCCATATGAAAACGTTTTGGGGGAAACACATTCCATGCAATCGCGAATGGTCGCACTCCCCTATGAGCCACGTCATTTCTTTATTGAATTCACGCAAGTAGCATTCACCGGCAAACTCAAGATCGAATCACGAACCTGTCTTCCAGCAGATGTTCCCTTATATCATCCACTTCAATGCCCCTTTTCACTAGACTGAGAAGATACCCAGAGTTTCTTATCGCCCCAACCATCTGCACTCCAGCGATCTTTCCATCCTTCAGAAGCAGCTTCTTGAACGACCTGTTGGTCTTCGACTTCTCGACCTCGAAATCCTTCAGCTCGAACGATGACATGCCCATAGAAAGAACCGGAACTCCATAGACGTCCAGGATGTTTATCGACTCGACGCCATCGTACACCTTCTCCTCTCCTGCGATGTTGTAGCCAGCAATCCTTCCCTGTTGTATCGCGTTGGGCCAGATGGCGTTCACCCGTTTGGTCCCCCGTATCTTGTCGTCAGCTTCGACCACGTCTCCGGCTGCATATATGTCCTTCACAGATGTCCTCATGTGTTCGTCAACAACAACCCCATGGTTCACTTTGATCCCGCTGCCTTTGAGGAATTCGGTGTTAGGCCTGACGCCGATACCAAGAACGACCATGTCACACGAGGTCTTCTTATTGCCTGCGAGAACTCCGCTCGCTTTGCCCTTGCCGATGATCTCCGAGACCTGCTGACCAAGGTGGAATTCGATTCCTTCTCTCTCAAGCACTTTCTGGACTTCTCCTGAAGAGTCCTCATCCAGCATCTTAGGGAGAACCCAATCCAGCATTTCGAAGATGGAAACCTGAAGTCCCAGTTTCCTGAGGGCGATAGCACATTCGACACCTATGAACCCCGCACCCAGAACGATTGCCTTCTTTGCACCCTTTCGCACCCATTTCAGCATCCTATCCGCATCAGCCATATTGCCGAGAGAGAAGACTCCAGCGGTATCTATCCCTGGGATTGGAGGCCTCAACGGAACCGACCCGGCCGCGATCAACAGCTTGTCGTACTTGATCTTCCCGCCATCAGCCAGCACGGTCTTGTTCTTTGGAATAATCTTGGAGACCCTCGTCCCCAGCAATGCTCTGACCTTGTTCTTCTTGAAAAAGTCCTTCTCGACGCGGTAGATGTTCTTCTTCTCGATGTCCCCGCCTATGAGATGCGGCAACGAGCAAGGTGAATAGGGCATCTGGTCCTCTTGGGAAATGGCGGTTATCTTGCACTTCTCATCAATCGATCTAATAGTCCGAATGGCAGAAACGCCGGCCCCACCAGTCCCGATGATCACCACGTGCAAATGCAATGCCCCTGTCCGTTTGCTGATAATGCGAGAACGATATTAAAGTGTTCCAGAGCAGGCTAGTAGAAGGCCGTGTAATAGTAGTAGAGCAGGTATACACCAACGATGACCAGGATGACTCCGCTGATCTTCTTGATGGTGTCCGTGTGTGCAGCCAGCTTCTGGACAGATTCCTGACCGAAGACGGAAAGAAGAAGGGTTATGGATGTCATGAGGAGGAGGATGGTTATGGAGAACGTCAGCAGCATGATCAACCCGTCAACAAAGGTCCCAGCGACGATGGCCGCAAGAAGTACAGCTATGAAAAGGGGTGCGGTGCAGGCTGTCGCCGCCGCTCCATATCCGACTCCGTAGCTGAACAGCTTCGTATAGTAGCCGGTCTGGTCCTCGCTGCCCGGAGCCTTCTCGCCGAAGAGCTTGACGCGCAGCTTCTGGAAAGGCCGAATGAGCGCATGGTATTGAAGATTGGTGAGCATGAGAGCACCCAAGATGATGAGGATGATCCCAACGATGGGCCCCATGTAGATCAGGTAGTCGGCAAGATTTGCCGCTTCCCCAAGGGATATGGCAATAAGCCCCATGATGAGGAATACCACGACTATTCCAAGACCTGCAATTATCCCACTGGAGAGAATCGTACGTACGGATTTCTTCTTCTCCGCGGCTGTCTCGGTGGACAGATAGAAGCTGATGAACCCTGGGAGCATCGGGAACGAGCATGGTGAGAAGTAAACCGCGATTCCCATGAAGGCCCCGGTGGCAAAGATGCTCAACTGTGCTACCGAAATGGGCTTCGCAGTTCCCTCCAGAGCTGCGTTGATCTCACTCCTGAACTTGTCAGTGCCCACGTTGTCGAATGTCTCGAACGTGGCGTAGCCGTCCTTGTCTATCACAACCAGCTTGGGAAGATGCGACACCCCGAATCGAGAGACCAGGTCAGCCGTGTCCTGGGCTATCGTCCAGTCAACTCCCCTGTCGACCTTGTAGTTCTGAAGCTCCAGGTCTGTATCCGGTCCCACCGCAACTGAAATGACCTCGAGCTCATCCTCGTCGAACTCGGCCACGGCAGGCTCCAAAGATTGTCTAAGTAACTCGCACGGAGGACAGCTGATGGCCATGAAATCCAGAACGACCACCTTGTCCGAGTGGTCCGAGAGATTCCAGGGCGTCCCGTAGATGTCATTGAGTGAGAAATCATCAACCTGTTCAACGGTCCCGGACAACGAACCTGCACTAAGTGTGCCGTAAAGGAGTGCGATTATCACGAGGGCCACGATCCCCACGGCAATGGTCTTGCTTGAGTCCTTCTTGATCTGCTTGATCTTCCGGAATATGAGAACTCCCACAAAGACGATTATGAGAACGACCAGGATCGACTCGATGATGATGACATCCATCGGGACCTCGACCTCGGTCTCGATCACCACGGCGCCGCTGTAGTTGAAGTAGATGTAATCGTGGTCGGGGTAGTATTCAAGCGTCTGGTTGGCGTAGGCCACGATGATCTTGTATCCCATCATCGTCCCGCCGCTGAACAGCTCGGTGACATTGGACAAGTAGGTGTTGTTACCCTGATATTCCGCGGGAAGGAAGTAACACACTCCGATCTCCATGGTATCGGGATTCACGGTGCAGTACTGGGACTGGACCTGAGTGACATTCGTGAGGTTGGCCAGTTGGGAGTAGATCGAAACGGTTTGCCCGCCGAAAGGTTCGTCTGGGACTATGTAGGCGTTCGCAACGTTACCGCCGTCGGCGGCAGCGTTGGGAGAGAGAAGTGCTAGAAGCGTGAACAATAACAGAAATGTGGAGATGATCCTCCGATAAATCGCCTTGCCAGCCTGCTCTTTACTCAGTGTTTCCACCTGTGAATCGAAGAAATACTGACCAAGATGTATAAAGATTGTGCATTCAAAAGGAAAAGACTATTGAGTGGATTGACATTTGCCAAGAGCATGAAGGATGAGGAGATTGCCTCGAAAGTGATCAAAACACAGTTCGGGAAGTTGGACACAACGGCGTCAAGGGACGGCCTGGTCGAACTGACGCTTGGCCATAGGATGGAAAGTGGTTTCGGCCACCGCCAAGTGCTGGATAGACTGGAGATGGACCTGGCCAAGTACTTCAAAGGGGAGCTAGTTGACTTCCAAGATATCAAACTGGACATGTTCAAGTACACCGATTTCGAGAGAAATGTGCTTCAAGCGACCAGGGAGATCCCTTATGGCAAGACAGCGAGCTACAGGGACATCGCAGAGAAGATCGGACGTCCGAACGCGTTCCGGGCCGTTGGCAACGCCCTTAACAAGAATCGGACGGCGATAGTGGTCCCCTGTCATCGGGTCATCAGTTCGGATGGCGGACTGGGAGGATTCGGTGCCGGGGTGGAGTGGAAGAAGAGGCTTCTGAGGCTGGAAGGCATTCTCTGAAACGTGAAGAGAAGGGCGACCGCCGTTCGGGGAGGAATAGCCAGAGTTGAGGGGTCATTATGAAGAAGAGAGGAAAGTCGACGGAGAGTGTGCACGCCGGGAAGATAGAGTGTGGGAGAGTTGCGCCGGTCAGCAGCCCGATATTCCAGACTTCCACGTACTACTACCCGAAGGAAGGGTCCGCTGGGTACGTCTACACCCGCCTGGGTAACCCAACTCAGGAAGTTGCCGAGGATAAGATCGCGGCCCTTGAAGGTGCTCAAGAAGGACTGGTATTCTCGTCTGGCATGGCAGCGATAACGACGACCATCGTATCCCTTCTGGACAAAGGCGACCATCTGATAGCTACCGAGGACCTTTATGGCAACACATACACATTCCTTAGGAACGAACTCAAAAGAACAGGGATAGAACTGAGCTTGATCAAGTCCGAGAACGCCAAACATATCGAGAGATACTTCAGGAAGAACACGAGAGGGATATTCCTCGAAACGCCGACGAACCCTTTGTTGAAGGTCATCGACATCAAGCACCTGGCCGGAGCTACACATAAGAAGAACATCAAGATAATGGTGGACAACACTTTCGCGACCCCCATCAACCAAAGGCCGCTGGAGCTTGGGGCCGATGTGGTCATCCACAGCGGATCGAAGTACCTCAACGGCCACAGTGACGTCATAGCTGGATTGGTCGCGGGTAAGAAGGGGGACATGGAGATTATCGAGGAGATGAGAACCACCCTGGGAGGTTCCCTGGACCCTCATGCTGCTTTTCTGTTACAGAGGGGAATGATGACCCTGGCTGTCAGAATGCAGAGGCACAACGAGAACGGATCGAAAGTAGCCGAGTTCCTGGAAGGTCACAAGAAGGTGAACAGGGTGAACTACCCAGGTCTCAAATCGCATCCAAGTCATGAACTGGCTGAGGAGATGATGGATGGATTTGGGGGCATGCTGAGCTTCGAGGTCAAGGAGAGAAGAAAGGACGCCAACAAGTTCTTGAAATCACTCAAACTTCTCCTGGCTGCTCCGAGCTTAGGCGGTGTGGAGACTTTAATCAGTATTCCGGCGGAGACATCTCACAGTTACCTTTCAAGAAAGGAAAGGCTGGGGCAAGGGATCAAGGACAACCTGATACGTGTTTCAGTCGGGATAGAGGACTTCGTAGACATCAAAAAGGACTTGAACCAGGCGCTGGCAAAGGTCTGACCTACTCATCGAAGAAGTCATCCGGTGTCATCGGCGACATCTTTCTCAGATTCTCAACGACTGTTGGCAAGACTTCCATTATGTAATCCACATCTTCTTCGCTGCTGCCACGACCCAGATTGAACTGCAATGAACCGTGTGCCTCCTCAGCCTTGACGCCCATCGCCAGCAGTACGTGTGAGGGTTGAAGCGACTCTGATGCGCAGGCTGAACCAGTGGCGACTTGAATTCCTTGAGCGTCCAAGTTCAAAACGATCGATTCACCCTCGATGTAGTTGAAACGGATGTTGGCATTGTACGGGGTTCTCCTTGTTGGGTGACCGTTCAGGTATGATTCCTTCATCGAGCCAGTTATCCTCTCAATGAGCTTGTCCCTGACCGCAGTGAGCCTGATGGCCTCAGAATCCATCATCTCCAGCGAGATCTCCGCGGCCTTGCCAAAGCCGACTATTGCAGGAACGTTCTCGGTTCCCGGCCTCTTTCCGCCCTCCTGCCTTCCTCCGAGCATCAGAGGTTTGACCCTCTTCTGTGACAAGCACAAAGCAGACGCGCCTTTGGGTCCGTAAATCTCTTGAGAGCCGATCGAAACCAGGTTCAAGTTGTCCCGTTCCATATCGATTGGAATCTTTCCTGCAGCGGCCAACGCGTCCGAGTGGAAGATAATCCCCTTCTCCTTGGCGATCTTTCCTATCTCTTCGATGGGTTGGATGGTACCGACCTCATTGTTGGCGTACATGATCGAAATGAGAATCGTGTCGTCCCTGATGCTGTCCTTGAGTTCGTCCAACTTCACAAGACCATCGCTGTCCACGCCAACTAGTGTTGACTCGAACCCGTGCTTCTTCAGGGTGTCGATGGTCTTCAACACTGAATCGTGTTCGAACTCGGAGGTGATGATGTGCTTGCCCTTGTCCTTGAACTGGAACACGGTCCCCTTGATAGCCAGGTTGTTCGACTCTGTACCATTAGAAGTGAAGATGATCCCGTTCTTGTCCACATTCACCAACTTGGCGACCTTCTCCCTGGCTTCCTCGATTGCGGCCTTTGCCTCAAAGCCCAATGAATAGACGCTCGAGGGATTGCCGAACTTCTCACCGAAATAGGGCATCATCTCTTCCATTACCCTTTGGTCCACAGGAGTCGCTGCACCATAGTCCATGTACACTTTTCTCAACACTATCCGCTCCCGACAATATCATGAGAATTCGCAATAAAATCTTTTGCATGAATCAGACCGGGAAAGGCTTGGTCATCATCCTGGCGATGTGGTACCCCGCCCTCGCGATCTCTATGACCGGGTTGGGGTGCTTCTCCCTCATGAACTCCTTGAACCTGTTCTTGATCTCGCCTGCCTTGGCCTGATCGTTCCTCAAGAATGCTTCGTAAGAGTCAAAGGCCAGTTGAGATGCGATCTTGTACTCTTCAACTTCGAAGCTGATGTTCTTCATAAGATGCATTGCGTCCATGATGGTCCAAAGGTCCTCTGCCATTCCTAGGAAGATTATGCCCACCGCGGCATGATGGTCTTTGGGGGTCTCAATGATGAACCTGGTTCCTGAGGCACTTGCTTCTTCCATAGATTCCTCGGCGCTCTCAATCAGCGCTTCCAAGTCCGAGAGATCTTTGTTCAACATCTTCTTGTCAATCTCTTTCAGGACAGAAACGAACTCGCCCAGCTTCTTGAACGCATTCTGGTAATGATCCTTGGTCGCGATCCCCTTGACGAACTCAAGAGCCTCGCCGCCTTTGATTTCGGAAGACGAACCCGGAATTTCAACGAACGGGGGGAAAGCATGACTCTCGCAGATCTTGTCCGAACACTCATCGCAGTCCCCAGAGGCGCATTGAACGAGTGGACGACCGCAACTGCACGGAATACTACCCCAAAGTGTCCTACCGACAATGACGAGTGTCTTCCTAGCATCCTCATCGTCCTTCGCTCTTCTGATGATTATCTTCCCGCCTTTGAAGACGTGTATCCTCTTCCCTTCCCACTGGGCCAGAGCGTATCCCATCTCCTCTGAACAACGGAGATTGTCGAAGAACCATATCCGGCGCAAGGCTGCACACATCTGCTTGGTGTCGAAGAAATCCTCGCCCGGCCTTCCGAAAGGCGAACCCAGGTAGAGCTTGGCCTCGATGGTGACGAGCCCGTCCTCGGTACACGGATGGATCTGGAAGGTTATCTTGGATCTCCCAGTATCTTCGTTCATTCTCTCCGTCCCTCGACCATATCGTCAAGCATTTGCTCGTGCGGTTCACACAATTGCCCACTTACTATTTGAGCATTCAGAACCTCTTCCTGCCAGTGGGCGTTGAAGAGCATGCAGTCCTTGTCCTCGCAGAACGGTTCGCCGGTCGTGTGGTAGAAGATGGATTGAAGTGTGTACCCTTTGAGAGCTTGTGTCATGTTCTCGTCGTCGTAGTCGATGAACCTCCCTTCGAAGGCCGCTTGGAGCTCTTCCGCTGGTGGTTCGGAACCCGTCACAGCATATTTCTGCTTCATCAGGTAGTACTCTCTCGGTTTTGCGGGTGCTTCAATCAGGCCAGATGTTGAGATAAGCGATGGAAAACCGCACATTATCACCCTCGCGTGGTATCTAATGTCTCCCTTCTCGTACGTGGAGATTATCCTGTTGGTGAACGCAATGTGAGCGATATCCGTGGTAGCCTCATTCTCGGGGAGCGCTCCCCTGAAGACTCGCACCAGCCTAAAGCCATCATACAGGATTCCCGTCATCCTTCTGTGTGGTTCCTGCAGTATCCTCTTCTCGTACTGGACCTCCCCGTACAGCGGTTCTTGCTCTTCTTGGGAACCTTCAATGCCCCGAACCTTGGCCGAAGCCAGTTCCTTGGCAAGCTCCTCGACATCATGAGTGTGGAAAGAGAAGAACTCCTTTCTCGTCATCACATCCACATTGGGCAACTTCTCCTTCAGAAAATCCACAATCTCTCCGACCTTGAAGCTGGGTGAAGATGGTTCGTCATAAAGATAGACGACAGATGGGAGTACCCTATCAGTCTTTGTTGAGGAGTTCATACGCGATTCCCGCTCCTTTTCTTCCCGAAAGAAGCATGGAACCGAAGGTGGGACCCATTCTTGGGAGACCATAGGTGGCAGAGACCGCCATTCCAGTGGCGACCAGTCCGGGGTAGACCTCGCCGGTGTGCTCAACGACCAGATCCTCGGACTTCTCGACCCACATCCCTCCTTCGCCGACTTTCTTCATCAGCCCTCTCTGTTCCAGTTTAGAGACGACATGGGCCTCGTGCCCGGTTCCATCGATGACGACCTTGGACTCCAATGCAATAGGATCAACGCAAGTGATTTCCCTTGGCAATGCGGCGACGGGTGTCCAGTTGACCACCACGCCAGCCACCCTGTTCTCCTCCCGGACGATTATATCATCAAACCTCGTCATGTTCAATATCTTGACGCCGGCATCGCAGGCGGCGGCTATGAGCTTTGAGCAAGCATGCGGACCGGGTGTAACGAACAGATTCTCGGAATGTTCCTGAAATGGTATACCCAGTTCCTTTAGGATCTCGTGGCCGGGAGCCCTGACGGTTATCGTGTTCATGAGGTATCCGCCTATCCAGAACCCGCCACCGAGGTAATTGTTCCTCTCGACGATCAGTGTGCGAACACCCTTGGACGCGAGTTCCCTTCCGGCCATCAGTCCGCTGGGACCTCCGCCCACGATGATGACCTCCATCTCGGCGAACTCCTTCAGATCCCTGGCAAAACCTTCAATTATCGCTCTGGTGACTTGACTTTCAGTTGCTTTCTTGAACACTGGCATTTGTACCCCAACCTCAGGTATCCTACTCATAGAGAAGTTGTGTATAAAGGTATTTTGGTGGGACCATACATTTCGGATTACGTTGGATGAGTTACAGAAATGGCAATTCGTACGTCAACTGACCGAATGTTTATTATTCCTAATATCTTCACGACAATGGCTGGAATAGAGGCGGGGGTTGTATGGATTTCAAACCGACCGAAGAACAGGAAATGATTCGAAAGATGGTTCGTGATTTTGCGGAGAAAGAACTGGCTCCAATTGCGAGGGAGAACGACGAGAAGGCCAGCTATCCCATCGAGATAGCGAGGAAGCTTGGAGAACTTGGCCTCATGGGAATGGCCATCCCACCTGAATACGGAGGAGCGGGGACAGACCAGATAAGCTACACGATCGCCGTAGAGGAGCTTTCAAGGGTCGACGCATCGTTCGGAACTGTGGTCTCGGTCAACAACTCTCTTGTTTGTGATCCCATACTGAAATGGGGTACTGAAGAACAGAAGCAGGAGTTCTTGATACCGATAGCGAAGCAGGGCGTGGGGGCATTCTCTCTCACCGAGCCGGGCTCTGGTTCGGATGCTGGTGCCCTGAAGACCACGGCGGTCCTGGACGGAGATGAATATGTCATCAATGGAACCAAGAACTTCGTCTCCAACGGGCAGATGGCAGATCTCACACTGTTCTTCGCGATGACCGACCTATCCAAGGGCACGAGGGGAATCAGCACATTCCTGGTCAAGGACGGGACCGCTGGCTTCACGAAAGGGAAGAAAGAGGACAAGCTGGGCATAAGGGCATGCGACACCATAGAGATCTCATTTGAGGATTGTCGACTTCCCAAAGGGAACTTGCTGGGACCAGAGGAAAAGGGACTGAACATCGCACTGGGAACACTGGACGGAGGGAGGATCGGGATAGCGGCCCAAGCGGTAGGTATAGCCCAAGGGGCGCTGGATGAATCGATCAGATACTCCAAAGAAAGGGAGCAGTTCGGTCAGCCGATATCCAATTTCCAAGCCATTCAATGGAAGCTGGCTGACATGGCAACAGAAACCGACGCTGCACGTCTGCTGGTACAGAAGGCGGCATACACCAAACAACAGGGAGGAAGGTACTCACTCGAGGCCGCCATGGCGAAGCTCTACGCCTCCGACATCGCAATGAAGGCAACGCGAGAGGCCATTCAGATCTTCGGAGGATATGGATACGTCAAAGAATATCCGGTTGAACGCTTCTACAGGGATGCGAAAGTCACTGAAATCTACGAAGGGACCAGCGAGATACAGAGAATGGTCATTGCGAGATCCCTTCTAAAGGACTGAAGGACCTTCCCCGGACCATTTCAGAAGTGAATGAATCCTGTCCTGGACTCACCGTCAACATATACATTGAGCCCTTGGGGAACCTCTATTACCTTGACCCATTTGGATCTCACTTTGCTCTCTCTCCCCTCAAGGAACTCCTCGTTCAGGTAATCGCCTTCTTCCAAGAAGAGGGGGATGTAAAGCATGTTGCTGGCCTCCATGTCCGCGAAGAAGTGAGTCCCGTACGATAGTTCCGGAGAGAACCTCTCGTGTGAAAGCTCCACCACGACCGCCGCGTTGGATATCTCGCTGTAGCTGACGGGTATTCCGAGCTCTGGATTGGTGGTCGCCCAGCGTCCCGGACCCACCAGGATGTACACCATTCCCTCGAACATGTCGTTGATCCTGCCGACCTCCCTGGCAATCTCATAACCTTTGGTGAAATCGTATTTCCTGTGAGGCACCCAGACGATGCTGGATATCCCCTTGAGAACCCCGTTGCCCAGGACTCCCTTGCTCCTGAGAATGACCTTTTCTTCTGGGACATTCGTAGGTATGGTCACGGCCTTGTGTTCGGCCTTTCTGCCCAGAGGCCTGACCTGGACGAGGTAGAAACCCCCATTCCCTTCATCGCCGTTTCCATATTCGTGATCGTAGGCGAACTCGATGTCTATGGGCGCACCTATGACCCGCTCCAGGTTCTGCAGCAGTGACTTCATGAAGGGGACCAAAGGCAGATACCGGCTGCTGGAAAGGACCGGTTTGAAGGTGAGAACCAGCGTCTCATCGGGAGCAGAGAACTTGCCTGTTTCCATGAAATAACTGCCTTCCCTGAGGGTCTGGCTGAGCATGAAGAGGTCCTCATTATGACCTTGAATCGACCTTAAGGCGACCGATTTCATCACTTCGTCCTCGTAGTCGAGAGCGTCTATGGTTTCCTGGGCGGATGAGACGATATCGTTCACCGTCATCCCCTGTGGCCGCAGCTCAGGATGAGATGGTGAGAACACGGTCGCGTTGAACCTGCCCACGGCTCTTGTGCCAAGTCCGGCGACAATCCTGCAAAGGCCCTCTTCAACGCCAATCCTCTCGGACCACGGATAGTAGTTCTTTGAGAATGCCACACCGGCGAAGAAGGGATAGTACAGTCCATCGTCGTGGTGGGACCCAATGACGTCCTGTATCAGAATCGCCATCTTCTCCACCTGCCACATCCTGGCGATCCTTTCCGAGTACCTTCTGGCATCTGGCCCATACGTGCTTGCATAGACGATCCGAATAGCCATCTCGAGCTCGGCTATCCTCTTGGACACGGGTCCCTTGTTGGTGATGAAGACGGATTGGTATATCCCAGCAAAAGAGTGTTCAGGGCGGTCCTCCAGTACCGAAGACGATCTGACGACCAGGGGCAGGTCCTTCTTCTCAAGGAACTTGAGCAGCTGATTGTGGGTCTCAGGCGGGAAATCGCCTGTAAGGAACTCGACGTTCAGCTCCTCGTCGGTGATTTCCTTATCGTAGATCAGCCCGACGATGTCCACAAGTCCGTTGATCTGGATAAACTGATCGAAGACGCCAGTCGCAACAACGGTGGACTCGGGTATCTTCAGCATCTCGGGATAATCAGAAAGCTCCTCCTTGCCCTCATCCATCAAGTGGCTGACAAATATCAGGCCTTTGGACTTCCCTCCGACCGAGCCGTCTCCGAAGATCTCGATGCCAGTTGGCAGATTCTCCCTGTCTATCTTGAACTGAGAGAGAGAATCCAATGCAGGCATAGAATCCTAATCTCTTAATCAGTATAAGTCATCTATTCAACGACTTCCAGGCCTTTCGAAACCGCATCTGTCAGTCTTTGCTGTTTGCTGGCCAGTTCTTTCACCCGGGGGATGTCCTTGGACTTCACGTACAGCTCGCTGTAACCGCAGTTCTCGCACATGGAGAGGTTCAACGGCCATCCCTGTTCCACGCTCTTCTTCCCACTCCTATAGGGGATGAACGTGGCGGTCTCCAACCAGGATATCTCATCAGACCCGCACTTTGTACAAGCCTCCACGAACAGATCACCTCTCTCATAATATCCAACGTGACTCTAATAAGCTTATTGACAGAGAATCCTCATTTCCACTTTGTGAGTATCTCTTCCCTTTTGAAGATCTTGGCGCTGAAGTAGATCAACCAAACGTCCGCCACCAGGAATATGATCGAGTAGATTATCATCATCGAGACGCTTGAGAAGGCGGGACCGGCGAATGTCAGGAACACGAAAAGAAGAACAGGCAGGACCACCAAGCCTCCGATCTGCTGCGACGCCCTGACATCGGTGACCTTGGAAGATATGAGGACATTTGCCGAGATGCTCAAGACACAGAAAATGGGGGCCAGCATGATGAATCCAACCACCCAGAGCCCGTTGGGAAGTGGATAGTATCCAAGAAGTGGAAAAGCGAGAATGTTAACGATCCCGGCAGATACGATGTACGCGACCCACGTAGCGCCCATTGTCACGATGAATATGGCCAGGGTCTTCCCCGCGAACAGTTCCAGATCGGTGGTCGGCGTGGCCAGAAGAGGTTCCAGACTGCGGTTGTTCTTCTCTCCAACGAAACTGTAGGATGCGATGAACGTCGGTGTGACCGCTGGGATCATCATGTAGAAGAACAGGATGAAGCTCAACATCTGGAGGGTGATCAGTACAACTTCTGGGTCCTCGTCCCGTACGATGACGCTGTTGGCGACCACCGTGTCCTCCAGTAATACTGGATTATACAGATTGCTCTTGGTGACGACGCAGTTGTGAAAGGTGACGTTGTGAGTTATTGAATTGTTCACCACAGTAGATATGATCGTCGAGTCGAAGATGTAGGAGCTCTCGATAACGGAATTGGATACCATCATGTTGGTGAAGTTGGCGTTGTAGTAGGTTCCGTTAGTGAGCTCATCGTTCGTGTACACGGTGACCGGGGTCAGGGTGATCTCCCGCGGGGGACCGGAATCCTCTGTGGCAAACAGCTGGATCGGAAGGAAATAACCAAGGGGAATGATAACGCCCATGATCATGGGCATGAAGACGATGGTGAACAGGATGTACTTCTGGGTCTTGAACTCGGCCATGTCCTTTCGGGCGACGATCCAGGCCTTGTTGAGCCTCATTTGCCGCCTCCAATGAGTTTGAGATAGACATCCTCCAGAGTTCGCTCCATCTCGGAAATGAACTGTATCTTCCCCCCGGCCGCCAATATCGTCTGGGCAAGCATTGAGTTGTCCTCTTCCGGGTTCCCGACATCTACCAACAACTTCGAGTCCTCGGTCCTCACGTTCTTCGCGAAAGGAAGGGCCTCGACGGCAGAGATGATCGACGGTGATATCGTCTTCAGCTGGACCTGAGTGGTCCTTTCCCAGTACCTCCTTTTTAGTTCCATCGGAGAGCCGACGGCGACCAGCTTAGTATTGACGAGGGCCACTCTGTCGCACAGCCTCTCCGCCTCGGCCAGATTGTGGGTGTTGAGGAATATCGTCCTGCCTTCTCGCCTGAGATCGGATAGGAAATCCCTCACGGTCTTTGCCGCTCTGGGGTCCAGTCCCGAGGTCGGTTCATCCAAGAACAGTATCTCAGGGTCGTGAACCAAGGCCCTGGCGATGGCGATCTTCTGCTTCATACCCTTGGAGAATGTGCCCACTGGCTCGTCTCGTTTCTTCCACATGTTGAGCATCTGGAGGAGGTCCTTGATCCTCTCTTCCCTTTTGCTTCGAGGAACTCCGTAAAGCTGGGCGAAGAAATCCAGGTTCCGGTATGGGCTGAGACGTTCATACAGCCCGGGCGACTCCGGGAGAAGTCCGACCATCTGCCGGATGTTCAGGGAATCGGGGTCTCGGTTGATCTCGTTGTCTCCAATGAACGCCGTGCCCTCGGTAGGTGCTATCAAACAGCAAAGCATTCTGACCGTGGTGGTCTTGCCAGCTCCGTTGGGACCTATGAAGCCGAAGACCTCGCCCTTTCGGACATCCAGTGTGAGGTTCTCCACAGCAACGACGTTGCCGAACTTCCTGGTAAGATTCTCCGTTCTGATCATAAAAATGCCTGTGACCTCTATGTGGTTCCATTAGGTGGAGCCGAGATTTAGATTTTTTGAGGAGAACAACGAACGGTATCAACCTTCTGATTCCTTCTTGGGCCTACTTGCCACCGCCTGCCTGAGACGCTTCACCTCGTCCTCCAGCTTGCTGATCACCATCTCCTTTTCGAAAAGCACCTCGTCCCAGTGCTCGAGGTCCCTCACCTTTTTCTCCAGTTCTCTCTTGGAAGCGGTCAGAGCGGCCGTCCTCTCGACGACCTTCTCCTGCAGGACATCCCTTGCTTTCTTCAACAAAGATATGAACCTTGCCCTTTCCGATATGTCCCTGACCGTACCTTGTATGAGCTCGTCCCCGTTGGTCCTGAAGAACCTTGAACTTATCTCGACCGGAATCACGGTGCCGTCCTTCCTCCTCATCTCCGACTCGAACCGGACAGAACGTTCCTCCTTGATCCTGGCGAAGGCCTCCATGGACTCTGGCCTCGTCTCATCGGTGTGGATATCGGGGATTGGCATGTTCATGAGCTCCTCCTTGGTGTAACCCAGAAGCTCCTCGGCCCTGCTGTTGATATCGATCATCTTGCCGTCGAGCGTGTGGATGAAGACGGCGTCATTGGACTCATTGAAGAGGTTCTTGTACAATATCTCGGATACACGAAGTTCGCCCGTCTGCATCTGGATGGTCTCTTCCAGGCTTTCCGCGGTTTGCTTGAGCGCGGCAGACCTTTCCTCCGCAGTTTCCACGATACGATGGCTTATTGTCCTTTCGTGACCCAGTTCGGCGACCAGGTTGGCTATGGATTGGAGAAGATCTCCCCAGGCCTCAAGCATTGGCTCGGGATAGACCTTCAGATCATTGGCGGCTTTGACCAGCTTCTCTTCGTCCACCGATATCTCCCGGGCGAGTTCCCTCACGGCCTCCTCCTTGGGGGCTTCGGTCCTCACCTGGCCGCACATTATGCTTCCCATCACCTTGTTTTTGATGACGATCGGAGCAGCCAGGTATGTGGTTTCGCAGGCGAAGCACTTGGACATGACGGGGCGATTGGTCTTCTTGGCCTCTTCGACCGCAGATGAGTCCGCCTCTGGACACCTCCCCTTCGCCGCTTCCTTGATAGTGTTGCAGAATTCGCTCCAGGGGCTGTTCGGTATAATCGGATTGAGTTCATCATCGAAGATGCCCACCACCATACCAGTTGCCTTCACGAAGCTGTCTTGAAGAACCTTCAGAGTCTCCTTGTCGATCAGGTCCGCAAGCCCAAGTTCTTCCGTCTCCCTTCGTATCTTTTCAGCCAGGTCATGGAAACTGTGCTTGGAGCTGTCGTCCTCTGGTGCCAACCCTTCCTCCTCCCTGAAGCCATGAGCTTATTGACTGCATAAAAAAACGCAGTATTCCGCCCCGCAACCTCGAATCGCAATGCTATCATCTCGAAGATATATAAGAATAGCGAATTTCAGGTTCATTCGGGAGAATCGAAGGGTGGATCGGTCAAGGAATCTTCTTCTGGCACATTTCTCATTTCTGCAATGATCCTCCACATCATAGAGATTATCAGCAGTATGACAAGCAGAACCCCAACAGACAATCCAAGGGCCAACGGATGGGACCCTCTCTCACCCCAGCTGGTCAACATTATGTACAGACCGGCAACGGCAATGATAAGAGAAGTTGCCAGAACCAGCAACGAGAAGAGCTTTCCTGACTTCTTGGGGGAGTCCTCTACCACTCTGGAACCTCCTGGGTCCTACTCTACCCACTCTTTTCCCTCAACCGCAAAATGACAGGCCACGAGGTGATCCTCCTTGTATTCCTCCAATTTAGGTTCCACTTTCCTGCAGATGTCCTCGGCCCACGGACACCTCGGATGGAACCTGCAGCCGGTCGGGATGTCGATGGCGGAAGGAATCTCACCCTTGATCGGAAGAGGGACACGCTCTCGATTGGGGTCGCCAACAGGAACGGCTCTCAGCAACGCTTTCGTGTAGGGATGCCTTGGATTCGAAATCACTTCGTCGCTCCCAGCCAGTTCAACTATCTTCCCCAGATACATGACAGCTATCCTGTCAGCCATGAACCTCGCCGAGGCCAGATCGTGGGTGATGAACAGGAAGGGGATGCCGTACTTGTCCCTGAGATCGAGCATGAGCCTCATGACTCCTGCCCTGATTGATACGTCCAGCATGGATACGGGTTCGTCGGCGACAATGAACTTCGGCCTGACGGCCAGAGCTCTCGCGATGGCAACCCTCTGCCTCTCACCGCCGCTCAACTCGTGCGGAAACCTCTCGATGTACTCGTCCACGGGGACCAGCCCGACATCCTCCAAGGCCATGGCGACGTTCACTCTGGCCTCTTCCGCTGTCACGACCATCTTGTGGTTGATCAACGGTTCAGCGACGGTCTGCATGACCGTCAATCGGGGATTGAGGGAGGAATAGGGGTCCTGGAAGATCATCTGGACGTTCCTTCTGAAGCTCCTCAGTTCCTTCTTCTTGAGTGTGGCGATGTCGCCTTGCTCGAACAAGATGTGTCCGGAGGTGGGGTCCTCCAATCGCACAATCAGGAAGCCGATTGTCGTCTTCCCGCAGCCGCTCTCCCCGACGAGCGCCATTATCTCCCTGTTCCGGACGTTGAAGGTCACGTGATCGACCGCCTTCACGTAGGTTGACTTACCGCCGAATATCTTCAGGCCTCGGCCTATCTCGAAGTACTTGGTGAGCTCGACGATCCTCATCGCAACTTCTTCCATTCGTCCTCTCTCCTTTTGTGATACAGATCTTCAGCCAGGAAACATGCTGCAGTGTGGCCGGGTGAGACCTCCACGTCAGGCGGGATATCTTTATCGCATGGTTCGAAGGCATACGGACAGCGTGGATGGAAAACGCATCCTGAGGGCGGTTCCAACAGGGAAGGAGGCGAACCCGGAATCGAAGCGAGACGTTCGGCCATTTCCTTCCTGTCCCCGGTCAGGCTTGGTATCGAGTCAAAAAGGCCCATGGTATAAGGGTGGGCAGGATTCTCGAACAGGTCCATGGTCGGAGAAGTCTCCATCAGTTTGCCGCCGTACATGACAATCATCCGGTCGGACATCTCGGCGACAGTGGTGACGTCATGGCTGATCACGATCATGGCCACGTTCTTTTCCCTCTGGATTATTTTGATCTCCCTGAGGATGTTGTATTGGGTGACCACGTCAAGCGCGGTCGTCGGTTCATCGGCGATGACAATGCTCGGGTTCAACGCCAGAGCCATCGCGATCATGGCCCTCTGCTTCATGCCTCCGCTGAACTCGTGGGGATAGTGGTCGAACCTGTCATGCCCGATGCCCACTGTGGTCAGCAGTTCACAAACCCTCTTCTTGGCTTGTTCATTTGTGACCTTCTTGTGCACGCGTATGGCCTCTACCATCTGGTCCCCGACTTTGTACACGGGATTGAACGAGTCCATTGCGCCCTGAAATATGATGCTTATTTCCTTCCACCTGGTCTTCCGGATCTCCTCATTGAAGATGTCGATGGTCTTGTCCTTCTTCACATTGGTCAGCAGACTCCTGCCCTTGAAGACGATCTCTCCACCCTGGATGGTGGCGTTCCTGGGCAGCAGGGACGTGATGGCGTAGGCGGTGGTCGTCTTCCCGCAACCGCTCTCGCCGACCAGTCCGATGGTCTCGCCTTCATCCAAGTGGAACGAGACACCGCTGACGGCCTTGACCATTCCTTCGTGGACCTTGAAGTGACATTGAAGATCCTTGACTTCCAGAAGATGCTTGGGTTTGGGTGTCATCTGGCTCTCAACCTCGGATTGACAACTTCGTCGAAGGCCCTACCAATGAGATAGAAGCTCAGTGAAAGGAGTGTGATCGCTATTCCAGGCGGCAGGAACCACCAGGGCGCGTCCAGGGTGTGTCCGCTGATCCTCAGATACTGCAGCATCATACCCCAGGTGATGGCTGTCGGGTCCCCCATGCCCAGGAAGGACAGGATTGCCTCGGTAATGATGGCGCCTGAGATGGTATAGGCCATATAGAGGAAAGTGAGGGGCAGGACGTTGGGCGCAAGATGTCTGAACATGATCTGCCGGTGACCTGCACCAGAGACCTTCGCCGCCTTGATGAAATCCCTCTCCTTGAGCGTAAGCGTCTGAGCCCTGATGACCCTGGCTATTCCGGCCCAACTGAACACGGAGATGACGATGATCAGATTGATCAAGCTGGGTCCAAGGACAGCGGCAAGCAGCAAAGCTATGACGAGAATGGGAAGTGTCAAGAAGATGTCCGTGAACCGCATCAGTATGGAATCCACGATCCCTCCGAAGTATCCCGCCATAAGGCCGATGAGCGTCCCGATCCCGACGGCTATGAACGCCGCGGTCAGACCAACGGCAAGCTCGTTCTGGGTCCCATAGACGAGCTGGGTGAAGATGTCATGTCCGAAGACGTCGGTGCCCAGGATGTACACGTTGCCAGACTTGCCGACGCCGGGAGGTAGCGGGGCTATGTACGCACCCGTCAGAGACTGGACAAAGAGCGCAGGTTCCTTGGTGATGATGCTGTAGTAGTTTCCAGCTATCTGATGTTGCGTCATGATGTTCCCGACGTAGATGACGGGGACGAGAATACCTTTCTCAATGGAGAACACAATGTCCGATTTCACGTTCTCCCTGAGCATGTATACCTTATCCTGGTCGGTGCTCAGAATGTACCTTCGGTTACCGCTGACGAACTGCGGAACTGAAACGACCTTTCCTTCAACAAGAGAATAGTATGTCAGGTTGCCGCTGATCCGGCCAGTGTCCCCCTCGATTCCGGCTACCAGACCTTGTGGCGACTGCCATGCCGTGACCAAGAACCCCCTCCTATCGCTGGCATGTACACCTTCAACCGAGGCGCTTCTCATTTCGGGAACGGTCACCGTGGTCCACCAGTCAAAGGTCCCGTTGGCGGTCCAGAAGGAAAAGAGATTCCCAGCCTCGTTACCTCCAGGATTACTGGCCAGCGCAATTCTGTCTTTGCTTTCGGGCTTACGGGGACCGGGGTTCTCAACCGCAATAGTGTGTTTCTCCACGGGATTGATGGTTGTGCCGAGCGTGTCGCCGATGGCTCCATAGTCGACATACCAGAACAGGTCCCCTATCGCCACGTCGTTGACCAGACCCGGGAGCGCACCACCCGTGCTGATCGAGATGTCTATCTTGTAAGCCAGGAGTGCCTTGTCCGTCGGCACTATGAGCAAGGTGTCATTGTCGAAGTTAGCGTCAAGAATGATGATGGGGTCTCCGATTATCTTCAGATCGGTCAAGTTAACGTCCGGAACGCTCACTTGCTTGGAACTCACAAAGAACCTCTCAGTGAACTCCCAAGTGGCTGGATGCGCCTTGGCGGTCAAGAACATGGTCGTCTCATTTGCCATTGCGAAACAGACTATCTCATCTTGAACCACTTCAGTGCTTCTGGGAATCCACCACAGATTGGACAAGTAAATCGGTGTGAAGCCGATGTTCACCTCACGTCTGGGGGTCAGGTCATCGTAGGTCAGCTCCCAATACGTTGAGTCCGATACGGTCAGGTAGTATTCCGATCGGAAGTACACATATTTCATGAAGCTAGTGTTCTGTGGGATGAGGAAAGCGGTGTCCAGGGTCACTTCTATGCCCAAAGCGGATCCGGACTCAATGGATATGAAGTCCACATCATACCTGATCGCATGACCTTGTGAGGAGTATGCCAGAATCGAGACAAGATTGGATTCCGGCGGTGGCGTCCACTTTGGAACGGGGTCGTGCCAGGTCTCGTTCCGAGGATCTATCGGTATCCCGGTTCCGGTGGCGTTCAGAGCTTGTGTCGAAAGGTCAGCGACGAAAACGTCCTCATTGGGTGCAGCGAATTGCGGGTCATATGGAGCAATGATCGGTGCGAAGACCGCAACTACCACAAATCCCATCATGATCGTCAATCCGATCAGGCCGATCTTGCTGCGCTTGTACAGTTTCCAGGTCTGGCTCACCCTCCTCCAGTTCCTTCGGATGACAATCTTCAAAGAGTCTGTCAATGACACATGCGCACCTAACCTGTTGCCTCCACCCTTATTCTGGGATCCAAATAGCCATAGAGAATATCAGCTCCCAGGTTTCCAATGAGAACGAAAAGTGAGATTATGTAGAGAGTGGCCAGCGCCACCGGGAAGTCCAACTGGAACAGGGCGGTTATGTACAGGAATCCTATCCCAGGATAACTGAACACCTGTTCGAGAACCACAGCCCCTCCAATGGAGAAGGCTATGGCGATCACAAAACTCGTTATCAACGGAAGGGATGCGTTCCTTGCCGCGTGCTTGAACATGACGGTCCTCTCTTTCAATCCCTTTGCGATGGCGGTGAGAATGTAATTCTCTCCTATCACGTCCAGCATACTGGTCCTCATCAGCAGCACCGTACCTGCTAAAGTGAGCAGGACCAGTGTTATGAGTGGAAGGAATAAATGCCACGCCACGTCAAGCGCTGGGTGGATCGCGTAGTAGTCTGACGTTGGATCGGCGTACCCCGCAAGCGGGAACCATCCTAAGATAAAGGCGAAGAGGAACAGTAGGATCAGTCCTAACCAGAAAGAAGGCATGTTGTAGAAGACAAGAGAGGCAACCACGGTCGTCCCGTCAGTGACACCACCTCTACGCCAAGCTATCAAGGTCCCAACGGTAGCTCCCACTACGTAGGCGATAATAGTGGCTAAACCAAACAGCAACAGCGTTCTAGGTATCCGCTCCTGTAAGAGGTCCATCACGGGTCTTCCGAATGATATGGAATAACCGAAGTCGAAGGTAAGCATGTTCTTTAGGAATATGAAGTACCGCTCTTCCACAGGCCTATCGAAACCGTACAGCTCGCGCAAATACTCCTTCTGAGATGGTTTGATCAGGGGGCTTTGGGAAAGCAAATCATCGGGTCGGGCCGGAAGCGCTTCAAAGAGAAAGAAAGTTATTGTGAGAATGGCGAACAGCGTAATAATGGTCTGTATAATCCTACTGGCCAGGTAACGACGCATTCCCGCCATGAGGCTCTTTCTCCATCCGCTGTGACCGGTCCGGTCCGCGGAATATCAAGTCTGCTAGTCTGCGCCAATGGTCGCGCAATCCCTGCTATGGAACGCGTTCTTCTTAACCTTTTGGCTTTCATTCCTCGGACGATGATTCGGCCTCTTCTGAGGGTGTTTCTTCTGAAACGGGCTCCTCTTCGGTTACTTCTTCTTCGGCTACTTCTTCTTCAAGTGCCTCTTCGTCTGGAGCCTCTTCTTCAATCATCTCTTCTTCCTCAGGTTCTGTCGGGACAGGTCTCCTCTTTGAGAGAAGGACGACCATGATAACGACGACGACGATTATCACAATCGCTATGATTATCCATAGCCATGGGAATTCGTCGGCGGCTGTATCGACCGAGAAGGTTATGGTCGTCTCAGTCACCTCGCCGGCCGCATCGACCATACGTATGACCACAGTATGATCTCCTTCATCCAGGTCCTCGAAGTCATGGGAGAAGGAGCCGTCCGTCTCGACGGTGACGGTGATTGGCGTTCCACCATCCAGGATAAGTTGGAAGGTCTCTATGCCAGTAGGATCTGTTGCCGTACCTTCAATGGTTACCGAGTCGTCATCAGACACATGTCCGGTGGCGGATATTGAAGTGACATCCACGACACCGGGAGTATTGTGCACGCCGATTCTGATCGAATTGACCGCAGCTATGTAGCCTGCCTTCACGACGGAAGCCGAGAGTGAAGCGACTTGGAAGCCGCTTGGCAGTAGGAATTCAAACTCGGAACTTGCCAGGCCGTTGGAAGTGGCTGCCATATCAGGATCCAGTGTGCCGTTGTCCGCTATGAACTCAACATCGAACCCTTCAACAGGATTGCCGAACTCATCTGTAACGGTCGCCTCCAGGGTCACCGCGCCAGCTTCGAATGAAGCGTCTGACGGATCCAGAAGTACGAAGAGCTGTATGGGTACAGCGAAGATCTCAGATGAGGCAAATATGGTAGCATGGTCCGGATAGGTTGGATTTGCGTACAGTGGTTGCTTGACAGGATTCGATAGGGGGTTGCCGCCTCCATCCTCGGTCAGTGCTTCGATTGTTGCGGTTGTCGCGCCCGTCACGTCTGTGTCCGGTATGGTTCCGACAACAGAGAAGAACGGAGATCCACCATAGACCTGGACATAAACTGCCACCTCTGCTCCCACGACAGGAGCGTTGTCCTGGTCGTAGACACCTACATCGATGTTCGATGTATTGCCTGTACCAAGTGATCTCATGACCGGAGTGTCCAGTGTCATCGTCGTTGAGATTATGCTCATTGCCCTTGCAGTTGCGAACTCGGTGCTGAGTGTGGCCGGGCCTTCCAGCCAGTAGTAGAAGTTGCTGTAGTCAGGTGTGACGAGATAGCCCATCTTGCCGTTTGGAACGACCAGGATGTGCGGTACGGAATCGCCCAGTACCAGATCTGCAGCGCTGATTGTGAACGTTCCAACACCGTTAGTGATGTCAGCTCCAATCATGGTAGTGTGGTTGACCGTGGAGAGTCCGAAAATCTTCTCTCCCAGGAATATCCAATCATCGTCGTACAGATCTTGCCAGCTCCCGTAGTCGGCGTTCATGGTGTCGATCTCAGCGTCCGACACCAGATCGGCTCGGAAGAATCCGCCGCTGATTATGGCGCTGTCGTCGTACATCGTGCCCAACTGCAGTCCGGAGTAATCCCACAGAGCATTGTATGACTCAGGGGCCGTCATATCCAGACCTGCAACGACACCCAGTGGGGGTTCCCCAATCACGATGGCTGCGTCAGTGACTCCGACCGGTACGTTGCCGTCAATATCGTACAGGCTAACGTCGAAGTCCAGTGTTCCAGCCCCGTTGGGATCCAGAAGCGGAGTGGCCGCGAATGAAATGAGTCCTCCGTACAGCGCTGGTGTGGGTATTGTCGTTCCCTTGTACAGCAGTGTCAACGATGCTGCCACGCTGTTGGGTATCGTCTCGTTCTGGAAGGTTATTCGGGTCGCATTGGTGTCGATTCCGTCCAGGAACTGGACATCGAAGGTGGCAAGACCTGCCCCGTTGGTTGTCACGTCTGTTACCGTGTCGAACAACACGTCCTCGTTACTGTATGTGATGTGAATCGCGCCGCTATTGATGTTACCTGCCATGTCAAATGCGTGTATGGTCACGGTGGATATGTTTGACCCGGAATCCATAGCGTAGTCTGTAGCCTGACCGTCGACGAACTGCCAATCATTGGGTGTTGGATTGTATATAGTGATGAACTGCGTCCAGGTGTTGGCATTCGTTGTGAGGTATCCGGTCTTGACAGCAGTGAGTGATAGCCTGACCTCTAGGTGCTTGTTCAGAGCCTGATCTAGATTTGCTGGAGCTGTGTAGGTCATTGTACCGTATCCGTTCGCGTCCGTTTGCACGGTCGGATCGTCAATTGTACCGTAGCCCATCAGACCCTCGTCCAACTCGATCGTAGCATCCTGCACCGCATTCCCATATCCATCGGTGACGTTCATGTGAACGATCGTGTTTTCGCCCACTCTCAAGAACGTCATCTCAGGAGTCACATCCAAGAATAGGATGTTAGGTATACCTTTGACACATTGTATGGTCTTGGAATAGGTGAAGTCGTTTCCTCCAAAGGCAGCGGTTGCGTCTAAACTGTTGTAACCTTCTACCGATGCATTCATGGTGAACTCAAACACCCCGCTCGCATCAGTGGTCCCAGAAGTCGCTGACAGGGTCAGGTTCTCACTGGCAGTGAGAGTCACATCGGCTCCCTCAATGGGTGCTCCTGTTCCATCCACGACCACCACCGAAGCGTTCATGTCCGTGGCCATGAGGATCTTGTCAGGCGCAAACAACATTGTAGTGACTTCGTCGCCCACCACTTCCTCCTCACCCAACGGCGCCAGTTCGCCCATTGTGTACACGTTGAGCAATTCACCGAGATAGTTGACCCATGTATCGGCTTCCCATGCAGTTGAGATAGCGTATATGTTCACTCTGTAATACAACACGTTGACCGGAAGTGCATCAGCAACAGCACCCTGACCAGCCTTGGTCCAAAGAATCTGCTCGTCCCTATCGAATGAGGTCTTGGCAAGATCGGCATACTGCTGAACCAGATCCGCTAGGGCCTGTGTCTCAGCATCTGCCAACGTCGAAACTCCGCCAATTGAGTTGTACAAAGGGTTGTCGTTGTTTGCCGACCAGAAGGCGAAGTAGTTCTGTGTGGCCTTTGGACCCAATATGTCAAAGACATTGCCAATCGGGTCAGATGACAGCGACCAGCCAATGATGAGCATGTCATAGTCGAATGCGTTCATCTTTGCGACCAGTGCATCAAAATCGAGTGGCTTTGCAATCACACTGATACCAAGACTTCTCAGGTTCTTCGCAATCAATTCGCCCGCCTTGATTCGGATGGGGTCATAATCGGCTGGGGGCGTCAGGATCACGAGGTCGGGTACTGGTTTTCCATCAGGCATATAGAGAGTTCCGCCCTGAAGCGTGAACCCGCCATCTGTGGTGAGTTTGGTCATGGCTTCGGTCAGCGCTGGGTCGAACGGATATGTCTCAACTGAGTCGTTGTACCAGTCCGCCCAGAATGGCGGCTCGCACGAATCTCCCGCCCTTCCGTAACCTCCCATGTACCTGTTGACGATGGTCTCCTTGTCAATGGCGAGGCTGACGGCCTTTCTGAAGTAGATGTTGTTCATCGGTTCTCTCTTCATGTTAAAAGCCAGATAGAAGTAGCCATTATCGGAAACGAATCTCAGGTCAACATTCGGATCTTCTGCCAGGTCAGGAACATACCCGGGCGTAACGGTCCAAGGGAGATGGTCAACCTGGCGGCTCTTCAGAGCAAGGATTGCAGTGTCAAGTGAAGAATAGAGTTTGTAGTGGATGTGCTTCACATGCGCAGGGTACAATCTGTGGTTTGACTGGGTAGTCACGTCCTTGCCCCAGTAATCCGTAAACCTGGTCATTATCCTGTAAACATCCTGTTCTCCTTCTTGATAATAGAATGGCCCAGTGCCGATGGTTGCGTCCTCATGTGACCACAATGTATCCAATCTGCCTTCTCCATCAATGTTGTCGGGGACCCATATGTGCTCGGGCAGGATGGCAATTCCCAACGTCGTCAAGAAGAACTGTCCATAAGGCTTGGCCATGACGAATGTGACGTTATAGTCATCAATCTTCTTGACTCCCTCGAATTCCCCGTTGAGATCGGCATCTATTGTTCCATCAACCTCTGAGGCATTCGCGGTACCGTCATCATCTGCATCGAAGGTGTCAATGATGGACGATGACAAAGTCGTTCCATCTCTCAGGCCCATATAGGAGAAGACAACATCGTCGGCGGTCATCTCCGTCCCATCGTGGAACAACACACCCTGTTTAAGGGTAACGTTCACTTGGTAAGGTGTGACCGTGTCATCAAACTCCCAGCTTTCAGCAAGCGCGGGGAATAGGTTGCCAGCAGGATCCAACCCTGACAGGCTTTCAAAGCAGAACTTCCCAATCACATAGTCTTTCCACACCGTGTTGGAGGCCAGGTCGAAGCTGTTGAAATTCGGCATATCCTGCTGCATAGCAATGTATACCGTTTCACCTTCATCCTGGGCTGTTGCCACGAAAGCGATCGATGACATAGCTCCAACGACCATAAACAGCGCTATGGCACTAACAATTATTTTTCTTGACCTCATCCAAATCCCTTCTATGACTCCTCGGAGTCTGGGAGTCTATTCTACAGGTCATATAAATAATTTCTAGTCCTTCCGTCTAACCCTACTGGCTATGACTCGGAAAATGATGGCCAGATAAAAATCGAAGGAAAGCACCTATATTACGTCGTTATGTCTGGCTCAGAAGCGGAAGTCCTTTGTTTTCCGGTATTCATTCGCTCCTTCGAAGGACAGTTCGATGTCCCGTTTGGTGAGGTTCTTGCAGCTTTTGGGAAGTAGCATCTTCTCGCCTTCTATCTCCATTTCGACGAACAGGTTGTCCCTGACGATGGGCATCATTCTTGTCGATCTCTCGGGTTCTATGAGTATCCGGATATCCTTGTGATAGGGGCGTATCGCGATGAGGCCGACCCCTTCCTTGGTGAACCAGTACCTGTTCTTGTATGCCTTGCAGGCATTCTCGAAGGGCATAGCTACAAAAGAAAAGTCCGCTCCGAGCTGATAGGCGACCGCCTGTCTGATGGCCTGCTTCCAGTCACTGAGCTTGAGCTCTACCGCAACGACCTCGTCGTCCTTCACGGCCACCAGGTCGACCCATCTGGCGATCATTCTCACCTCAGTGTACGCCCTGTAGCCAAGGTTCCGAAAAAAGGACTTCATCCCCGCCTTCAGGTCCTCCTCATGTAGATCGCATCTTCCCATCTCCCATCAAGTGCTCATGATAACGAGAGGATATGAACACCTTGGAGAGAGGTGGGTGAATGTATCGAGAACTCTAGAACTTCACCTTGCGTATCCCCATCCTCTCTCTCACAGTGCGAATGAACTTCTGGTATCTCCTTCGTCCCAAGAAGCGGAAGAAGCTTTTCCTGACCCTGCCGAAGATAACCATTGTAAGACAGAAGCCGAAGACCCACAACGAAATGGTCCCGATCCCGAGCCAGGTGGTCGCCATGTTGGGCCCGGCGAACTCGGGGTTCATCTCATATGCCAAGACCAACGCGAAAAGGCTGTTCATGAGGAAGAAGAATAGCAATAGGAAATAAGACTGCAGCTCGTAGACCGAGAACTTGCTCATCCACACCCTCTGAAAAGCCCAAGGGCTGTGCATCAGAATAAACCTTTCTATCCAATCGTGAACCTGAGGTTCTAATTGGTGAGAATCCAGTCGAACTCTTCCGATACGTGGATCCAGTAGCCCTCGCCGGCGGTCATGAGGTCTGTGTCACCAAGTCGCTGGAGGTACCAGGGCGGGTCCAGCGGATCGAACGTCTCCATCGTCTGGTAGTAGACGGTTATCGTGTCCGAGACTGCTCTCTCAACGAAGGAAGGGTATCCCACGAAGTTCCATCCCACAACGAGATGAATGGTGGTTTGCTGCGGGACTAGACCTCCAACCGTCAGATAGCCGTCGGAGATCACCTCCACCCAGACCGCCATCGTGTGGTCGACATCGAAAACATCCGAGTAAGGTTTCCTGGTATCGAAGGTCTTCCAGTTGTGCCTCTTGCCGGCATTAGCATCGTAATAGACGACCCTGACGTAATTCACTGTCTGGAAGACGGTCGTGATCAGGGTATCGGAGGTCACCACCGGCACGGACATGAGGACCATGCCACTTGCCATGTACTTTGTGAACTTGGAAGCCTGTTGACCATCCAGCGTCTCCTGACCGGCGTCGTCAACCGCGCCAACGCAGTAGAAGTAGGTGTTCGTGTCCGCGTGACCGCCCAAGGCATCCGTCCAGCCATTGGAGCCTGGGGGAACCGTAGCCACCAGTGTGTAGCCGAGACAGTCCGGATCGTAAACCGTTCCCCTGTAGACGTTGTATCCTGCCAGGTCATCCTCACCTGCACCATCATCGCCGGAAAGCTCCCAACTCAGGTCCACGTCCTCCTGCTGAGCGCCGGAAAGGACGGCGTCGATCAACCCTGGAGCATCTGGGTAGCCTTCAATAATCTCCACAAAGGTGGTATCGTTGTCGCTCGCGCCGTTGTTGTCGGTGACCTTCAGAGTGACATTATAGATTCCAGCAGCGGAGTACGTGTGGTTGGTGGTCTCACCATATCCCTTTGGAGAACCGTCACCGAAGTACCATTCATATTCTATTATCGACCCATCCTGATCGTACGACCCAGTTCCATCGAAATCCACGGGCCAGTACTTCTTTCCCGAGTAGGGTCCGTTGGCATCCGCGACCGGGTCCAGATTGGACACGCCGCAGCCACCGAGCGGATACATCAGAGGATAGTTGTCGACGCTGTTGTTGTCGATGTTGTAGGGTGTGTCCCCAATGCCGTCTCCGTTGGAGTCGGAGCCGTTATAGTCGTCCCAGTAGTTCCCCTCAGAACCATCGTCGAACTGATTGGAGAGGTCGTCTATCGCATTGGCATGGTTGTAGATGAAATCATTGTGGTGTGTCGTCACCATGTAAGAAGAGTAAAGGCTGAGGCCCACGCCGTTGTTTGTCATGACATTGCAGGAGATCTGATCGTACATAGCTCCCAAGAGATGGATGCCTGCACCGCTCCAACCCGGTGGGGTTTGTGCCCCGTTGCTGGAAATCGTGTTGTTCCAGTACCAACTATTCGAAACTGTCGTCCCAGACTGACTTTCGTAGTATATTCCGTATCGAGAGTTGTACGAGATATCGGAGTTCTGTATGCGTGCGTACGAGTAGTTGCCAATGATTCCGTACTCGTTGAAGGAGATGACGCTGTTCTCTATGACCGCTCCCAACGAATAGCCAAGGTCCACTCCATACTTGCTATAGGTGATCTCAGAGTCCAATATGTAAATGGAAGTATAATTGTCGGCCTTCACGCCGCAGTCTCTGTTGTAGAATATCTCGCTTCCTCGGATGTACACACCGCTCTGACCCCGGTTATCCGTCATGACAGTGATCCCGCAGTAAGCATTCGATACGACGGTGTACTCCATCACCAGACTGCCCTCATCCCGAACATATATCCCCTGCCAGAACTGTCCGAACGGGTCGGGGTACTTTTCACTCGCGATGATCACCATGTTAGAGATATCGCCTTGAGTAACCAGATTCCCACTGACGTTGAAGTAGTAGGTCCCGTTGAAGAAGACCTCCACTCCAGGCTCGATCCTAAGGGTCACGTTCGTGTCCACGAACGTATCGCCGACGATCCAATAGGGACTGTCATTGATGGTCCAGTTGGTGTCTGCGGTGATGTGTCCACTGAACTCTGTCCCTGCCACGACGTTAACGTTCAATTGGAACAGTAGCCCATACATGGAAGCGAAAACAATCAGAAAGGCAACGCTCACAATCTCGACTTTCTTTCCTGCCCAGGACATCTCTCCTCCTCCATTGTCCGGGTTTTTTATCCGTCTGAGCGTACTTAAGAATATTGGTACGACGTTCCATGTTTTGAGCGTGGAGGTCCAAAGTAAAGAAGAAGTATGAAAATGCGAATATGGAGGCGATAACCATGACCGAAGTTCTCTACATGGGGGAGTGGAAGGGGGACGAGAGTGTTCAGAATCCGAACTACATCCGCGAGTTCGACGCGAAGATTACCAAGAGGGGGGAGACCTATGTTGTGCTCGATCGGACCGCCTTCTATGCACTTGGGGGCGGCCAACCTTCCGACGCGGGATCGCTGAGATGGGACGGTGGGGAGACAAGAGTCACGGAAGTGCTCAAGAAAGGAGAGATCAGGCATTTCGTGGATGAGGTTCCCCAAGTTGATGAGGTGCAGGGGGTTCTGGATTGGGACCTCAGATATGCGCACATGAGGATGCACACCGCCCAACATGTTCTCTCAAGCGCTGTATACAGGACGTTCAAGGCGAGAACCGCTGGAAACCAGGTACATGCGGACCATTCCAGGGTGGACTTCCAGCCCATCAAGTTCGAGGACGAGGACCTTCGGAAGGTGGAGCAGGGGTGCAACGAGATCATTGGTAGAGGAGTCCCGGTTCACATCTACGAAGAGACCAGACCTGTCCTGGAAGAGAAGATGACCGAACAGAGATACATTCTGAACATGATCCCTAAAAGTATTCCCAAACTAAGGGTCATTGACATTTTGGGCGTGGATATCTGCCCTTGTGCCGGGACGCATGTGAAGAACACTTCAGAACTCGGGAAGGTCCACATATTGGAGAGAAGGAGCAAGGGAAAGGACATCGACAGGATCGTCTACGAGCTGCTCTGACGGGCCTTCATCGCCTTCAGCTGACGAATCATCTCCGGCAGGACCTCGAACAGGTTCCCGATGATCCCATAATCAGCGACTTCGAAGATCGAGGCCGTGGGGTCGGCGTTTATCGCTACAATCTTCTCCGATCGTTCCATACCGGCAAGATGCTGGATGGCACCCGAGATTCCAATCGCGAAGTACAGCCTGGGTCTGATCGTCTTTCCAGTCTGACCGATCTGCCTCTCCCTTGGGAACCATCCTATGTCGACGATCTTCCTTGACGCGCCGATGACGCCATGAAGAAGCTCAGCAAGCTCATCCAGAAGAGCGAAGTTCTCTTTCTTTTTAAGACCGTAGCCGCCGGAAATGACTATCTCGGACTTGGACAGCATATCGGCCTCTTCTTCGTGTTCGACCACCTCGAGGCACCGCGTGTCCATATCTTCCTGGGTAAGCTGGACGGTCTCCTTCAGTATCTCGCCTTTCCGAGCAGGGTCCTTGTCCGGGGCGGGGAACACGTTGGGTCTAGCGGACGCCATTTGAGGTTTGGTCTTCTTACAGATAATGTGAGCCAGGCTCTTCCCGCCGAACGCCGGTCTGATCATCTCCAGATAACCATCTTCGGTAATATCGAATGCGGTGCAATCGGCGGCAAGTCCGGTATGAGTGTATGCGTGCAAACGGCCGGCCACCTCCCTTCCGTTCATGGTCGCACCGAACAACAGGGCATCCGGTCTTCTCTTCTGAACGAGTTCGGCCAAGGCCTTGGCGTAAGGTCGAGGAGCGTAGTTCTCCAGTAGATCGTGTTCGATGTAATGGACCTTGTCGCAACCGAACTGGATCGCCTCCCCGGCGAGGTTCTCAACGCCTTTCCCCAGCAGTGCTCCTGAGAGCTCCTGTCCGAGCATGTCAGCAAGTCTTCTGCCCTCGCCAATGAGCTGGATGGAGGCATTCCTGAGCTTGTTCTTCCTGTGTTCCAGGAACACCATCACTCCCTTGTATTCTCCAGTTTCCATCTTCTAGCCTCTTATGAATCCGTCCCTTACCAGCCGGCTTATCAGGTCTGAAACGTTCTTCCCCAGGTTGCCAGAGAATAACTCCCCCTTCCTGCTGGGAAGCTCTACGGTATCTATTGTGGACACGATGGTCGGAGAGCCGTTCAAACCCAGTTTTGACTCGTCCAGACCGGCATCCTTGGCGCTCCAGGTTTGAATCACGTTGCCCCGTTTGGCCTTGATCTTCCTGGAGAGCGTGGGCTCCCTTGGCCGGTTGCACCCGAACTTCACGGTGAGAAGTGCCGGAAATGTCGTCTCCCAGATCTCGAACCCGAACTCGACCTGTCTCTTGGCGATGACCTTATCATTCTCGACCTTGGCCTCGGTGACGTAAGTGATCTGGGGAATCTCAAGATGGCCTGCAATCCCGGGACCGACGTGCCCGGTTGAGCTGTCCGATGTCTCCTCACCACATAGAATCAGATCGATCTTTCCCAGAAGGGAAATGGTTCCAGCCAGAGCATATGAAGTAGGAGTTGTGTCAGAACCCGCAAGAGCCCTGTCGGAAAGAAGAACCGCCCTGTCCGCCCCCATGCCGATCGCCATCCTCAGAGACCGTTCAAAAGACTGTGAGCCCATTGAAAGGACTATCACTTCACCGCCGTGTTCATCCTTGAAACCGAGGGCCATCTCCACCGCGTTCTTGTCCGCCGGATTCATCTCGCTCTCGACGCCCTCCCTCCTGAGGGTCTTCTTCACAGGGTCGATCTCCAACTGCTCCCCTTTCGGCACCTGCTTTATGCACACGACTATCTTCAACCCCTTTTTGGGGGGTCTTACCTCCTGGCCGTCCTCCAAATCATTCACCTGTTCTTAGCTGAAAGGGGAAAAGAAGCAAGAGTAACCGATGTATTATTCTTTCGGTTTGATTACATCGATCTCAACCCGCCCATCATGTCCCTGAGCATCTTGAGCACCGAGACCTTGCCGAACATCTCCTTCTTGCCGATTTCAAATATCTTCTCCTTGCCCTTGCCATCAACGGTGTACATTCTATCAAAGAAGTCGCAAACCATCCTCGGGTAGGTCGTGAAGATCCTGGCGTTCTGCAAGAAAAAAGGAACGTTCTTGAACTTGTTCATGTCGTTCATTATCCCCCTCTTCTTCAAGAAATCCGGGTAGGAAGAAAGTCCCATATGTGAGTAGTCGCCCCTTTGCCTAGCTTGAATAATCGTCTCCGCAGCAGATATGCCCGAGACCACGGCCAGATCCACGCCCCTGTAAGTGTAGCCGTGACTAATCACCATGGCAGCAGCGTCCCCCACTGCCAGGAAGTTGTCCTTGAACAGGGCGGGGAGGGTGTTCACGCCGAGTTCGGGGATCATGTGCGCGGAATACTCAACCACCTTCCCTCCGCGTACCAATTTCTGGATGAACGGGTGGAGCTTGAAGTTCTCGATTATCTCGAATATCTCCTTCTTCTGCAGTGAAAGGTCCTCTGAGTTGACGACTGCGCCGAGTGATAACGTTTCCTTGTTGGTGTACAGAAAACCTCCGCCCCTCAGATAGTCGGTTGCAGAACCCACGAAACTATAGGCCGCGCCTTCCCTCTTCCCGAGGTTGAACCTGTCCTGAATGGTCTCCTTGGGGAGCTTTATGGTCTCCTTGACTGCGACATAAATCTCCTTTACAGTCAACTCCCTCCTCAGACCGGCCTTTTGGGCGAAATCGGACACTACACCATCCGCCGCTACGACGACGTTGCTTCGGACGGTATCGGGACCTGCTATAATCCCCGCTATCTTTCCGTCCTCCCAGTACAGGTCATCCACTCTTGTGCCGGTTATCAGCAGGGCTCCTGCTTCCTCTGCCTTCTTTGCCATCCATGAATCGAACTTCTCCCTCAATGCGGTGAAGCTCTGTGTCGATACACCTTCAGAGGAAGAGGAATCGAACTTCATGGTCACAGAATTGGACTCGGTCATGAAGACTAGGTTCTCCTGCGTCACATACCTCTCGATGGGTGCTTCCTTCCAGAAATCGGGATATATCTCTGGAAATGGGTATGAGTATATCCTGCCGCCGAAGACGTTCTTGGACCCTGGTGTGTTCGACCTTTCCACGAACAGAACGTTGAAGCCTTCTTTGGCCAAACGGTATGCGGTAGAGGAGCCAGCTGGTCCGGCACCGATTATGACAACATCGAACTCGTCCATTCCCTACACCATGGCCCAGCAATGGGGATGGTTCGGATAACGTCATGGTCGGTTTATATTTTTCCCGTGCAAGTACCATCGGGGAAACTATTTAAGAACAGAATTGCGTGCATCGTCGAATGGCGGAAAGGGTGAGCACGGCGGAAACGAAGCTCAGCGTGGACGACCGGCTGGGAATAAACAAGTTCACCACCGATGAGGAACCGTTCATCGATGTGGACACCGCCCTGTGCAAGACATGCCAGCTGAAACCTTGTCTCTACATATGTCCAGCCCAGGTGTACACCTTGGAGGGAGACAATCTAATCTACAATCCGGAAGGATGCATCGAACTGGGTGCATGCAAGGTGGTCTGCCGGGAGCTCGGCAAGAATGCCATCAAGTGGTCCTATCCCCGCGGAGGATACGGCATAAGGTTCAGATTTGGGTGAACCTCTTCTTCTCCAACTCCTCACGGTCGAAGATGACCTCTCCATCATATATTATTCTGAATATCTTGTAGAAAGGGATCGTTGCCTGCGCCGTGCTGAAGAATGATTTCCCGAGTTCGGTCAGGTCGTCTCCTGCGATAATAGTGAAGCCTTCGTTAGTGTCCCGAGATGTGTACCATATCTCCGCTTTGGAGATGTCCTTGTCCTCCCTCCACTTGAGCTCGTTGAGTATCTCCCGCGGGGTCATCGATCCGGAAATGAGCCGAGGGATTATTAACCCTTATCTCCAAAATGATGAGTCAAGTGCCAAATGGATCGTCTACCAAAACTTTATGAGTTTGAAAACGGTTTACGGTCGCGTGGTTGTTATGCCCCCAAAGGCAAAGGCAGAGGAGAGATGGTTTGAGGTTCTTGACAGGGAACTGGAAAAGAGGACGGACGAGATCATTAACAACATCGGGGAGCAGAATTCCCAGAAGGTGCAGCTCAACAAGCAGTTGATCGGGGATATCTGGGAGATATGGAAGAGGTTCAATAAGATAAATATCCATTTCGCCATGGAGCCTCATTACAATGCGTTCGCCCAGTTCGAAGAGTTTCCCTATGGAGCTTGGGATTGGAGACCTTCGTTCAACGTTGCGAGTATTAACATTGTCCAATTGGTGGACAGGACCCAGGAGCAGGGTCGAACGGGCGATTCACTTACCCTGAGCTACGTGCCGGCGAAGGATGACAAGATCCATTTGAAGGTGGAGTTCCTCTATTGCGAGGGAGAACATTACTACAAGTACTCCGGATGGAGAAGGATGTTCGCCAAACACACGCTCTACGACAAGCAGGTTGACAAGGTGAACTTGGACGACCTTCACGCGATCTTCGCGGACATCATTGCTGTTTGGTATGAATCGCATCTCAGGCGGAACCGGGAGATACTGCTCAAGCACCTGAAGGGCAGCTACAAGCACATGGAGACGTTCACGCAGTAGAGCTGGACCTTTTCGAGACATAAGGTCTTTTTTCAGACAGCGAGAGCTTCGATTCCATTCTGTGTCATATTGTGACACGAGTTTGAAGGCGGGACTTGGATTTGCTCATCCATTCTGTGTCATAATATGATACACTAACCCCCATCATAGAGATCCCACACAGCACCAAGGCACTTCCTTGGCTCATCACTTTCACCCACCTCTCCCGCTAAATCTTATAAGTAAATGGACGATAAGGTAGTGGTGATAGATTGGCTTCCAAAACGATAGAGGAGTTGCCAGGAGTAGGACCCGCAACAGCAGATAAGTTACACGAAGCCGGATACAATGACCTGATGGCCATCGCAGTGGCGTCACCTCAAATGCTCGCCGAGGCGGCTGAGCTCGGTCAAAGCTCCGCACAGAAGATAATTCTCGCGGCCCGGCATGAGGCCGACATCGGAGGGTTCGAGACTGGAGACGCCATTCTCGAGAAGAGAAAGAAGATCGGCAGGATCACGACCGGTTCAAAAGCATTGAACGAGTTATTGGGCGGAGGATTCGAAACACAGGCGATAACCGAGCTGTACGGAGAGTTCGGGTCTGGAAAGACTCAGATTGCCCACCAGCTTGCCGTCAATGTCACCATGCCCAAGGACCAGGGAGGTCTTGATGGCGACACCCTCTGGATAGACAGTGAGAACACCTTCAGACCCAGCAGGATAGGGCAGATGGTAACAGCTTTGGAACTTGATCCAGAGACGGTGTTGAAGAGAGTTCACGTCGCAAGGGCATACAACTCCCATCACCAGATGCTCCTGGTTGACAAAGCGATGGAAGAGGCCGAGAAGTTCCCCATCAAGCTCCTGGTGGTCGATTCGATGACCGCGCACTTCAGGGCCGAGTATATCGGAAGAGGTGCGCTCGCCGAGAGACAGCAACTGTTGAACAAGCACATGCACGCGCTGCTCCGGTTCGGCGACATCTACGATGCCGCCCTCTGCGTGACAAACCAGGTTCAATCAAAGCCTGACGCCTTCTTCGGAGACCCGACGAGACCCATTGGAGGTCACATAGTCGGACACACGGCGACATTCAGGATCTACCTCAGGAAGAGCAAGGGCGGGAAGAGGATAGCGAGGCTGACGGATTCGCCTAACCTTCCAGAGGGTGAAGCGGTCTTCATGGTGACAGAGGATGGAATCGGCGACTGAACACCGCAAACGACCTTTTAGCTTCCTTATTACGTCTTTTTAATAATACGGTCGAAATGCTTTTATAAATCCCGATTTCTGGAACGTCCGCAAGAGATTTCCAGAACTCAGTGTCTGATAGATTCTGGAAATAATACTGGAGGAAAATGTATGAAATACAACATAACTGGAGACAATCTCCAGATTGTGACGTGCGAACTGAATCCTAACGAGAAAATGTACGCCGAAGCGGGAGCTATGGTCTACATGTCCGGGAATATGACCTTCGAAGCAAGAGCCAAGGGCGGAGTCATGAAGGGCCTGAAAAGGAAGCTCACAGGAGAGTCCTTCTTCTTGACCGAGTTCACGCCTGCCCAGAGCTCTGGATACGTGGGCTTCGGAGGGAACGCGCCGGGGACGATAAAGTGCATCGAGCTGGTGCCCGGAAGAGAGTTCATGGTTCAGAAGGACGCATTCCTCTGCGCCGAGAACAGTGTGGCCCTGGACATGGCATGGCAGAAGAAACTGGGCGCTTCTCTGTTTGGCGGAGAAGGATTCATTCTGCAGAAGCTGTCCGGACAAGGCAAGGCCTTCATCCACGCCACCGGTGACTTTGTCGAGATGGATCTGGCTCCGGGTCAGATCATCAAGGTGGACACGGGTTCCGTAGTGGGCTGGGATGCCTCAGTGACCTTCGACATTCAGAGGTCCGGTGGATTGAAGAGCATGATGTTCGCCGGCGAGGGAGTGTTCCTGACAACTCTCACAGGTCCGGGGAAGATACTGTTGCAGTCCATGAACCTGCCAGAGCTGGCCATAACGCTGAGCAGATACATGCCTCAGCAGTCATCCGGTTCGTCGAGCCTCTTCAAATAATCGCAAAAGAGGACCTCGGATGAGTAGCGGCAAGGCAGCAGCCTTGGCAATCCTGATATTCCTAGCGATAGTCGCAGCACTACTGCTGGTTCTGCACTTCCTGGGAGTTCTCTTGTGGGCAATAGCCTTCCTGGGCCTTTTCGTGTTGATAGGACTCGTCATCTTCATTGTAGCCTTCGGACTGGTTATGATCCTCCTCGCCTTCTACTACATGCTGAAGAAGGAGCCCGTTGTCCAGGAATACGGCGACTACACACTGGATGGCGTCAAAGGGAAGGAAGATTGGGACAAGAAGGGTTGACATCGAGGATCCTCCAATTCAAAACCGATTTATATCAATCCCAGGTTATTCCAGTCGCATGAAGGTCCATTACATCATGGGCATGGGGTTCGACGCCAACATCTTCTTCATTGAGGCCGAGAAGCCCATTCTGATCGATGCTGGTACCGGATCGAACACATCTGGCGCCGTGAAGACGATCGAAGAGCACATCGATCCCGAGAAGATAGATTCTATCATCCTCACCCACAGGCACATCGATCACGTGGGAGGTGCGGAGGAGCTTTCGAAGATCTGTGATGCTCAGCTCTATGCCTCGATGGACGAATCGGTCCCGCTGATCGAAGGGGACAGTGCCACCACTGGCTCAGCGATGTTCAACATACCGCTCAACAAGTTGGACGTATCAGTTCTCAATTACGGAGATTCTTTTGACCTAGGTGATGAGAAGCTGAAAATCCTGCACACTCCGGGCCACACTGTGGGAAGCATCTCGCTGTTCCACGAGAAGACTGGATCGCTGTTCTCTGGAGACACGGTGTTCACCAATGGGGGAGTGGGGAGATGGGACTTCGAAACTGGAAGTTACCAGCAATTACTGGCATCGATAGAGATGTTGAAGGACCTGAAACCGAAGAACTTGTATCCGGGTCACGGACCTTACGCGGAAGGGGATGCGACCGAGCACATCGAAACCTCCCTAAAGTTTTTGAGGTATGCTGAGATATTCTGAGACCGATGAAGAGGTTCAACGGTCCTTTGAGCAACGAACAGCTGAGAGAAGTGATTGAAGTCCTGAAATCCGGCGGGACGATCGTGTATCCAACGGACACCCTCTATGGTCTGGGTACGAATCCGTTCAATGAGGAAGCGGTCAAGAGGATGTACGACATGAAGAAGAGACCCTATGATCAGCCTGTCTCGATAGCCGTGCATGACATCTCTCAGATCGAGGATTATGTAGAGCTGACCGACCTTGCCAGGCATACGACCAGAGAATTCCTCCCTGGACCTCTGACCCTTCTGCTCAAGAAGAAGGACCCATCATCTCTCCCGATAGTGTCAAGCAAGAACAGGCTCGGGGTGCGGATATTGGACCATGCAGTCGCGATTCCCATCCTCGAGAAGTTCGGTCCGATAACATCAACCAGTGCAAACCTTCACGATCAGGAAATCCCTTGTGACATAGACACGGCAATCGAACAGCTGGGAGATTCAGTGGAGATCTACATCGATGGGGGCAAGTGCCGCTACGGACAAGAATCAACGGTTCTGGACGTTTCAACAGACTCACCAAAGATAATCAGACCAGGAGTCATGAGTCGGGAAAGGCTGCATATCAATGAAAAGTGAAGTCTTCGAGAGCTACAGGCGGGCGGGTAAGATAGCCAAGGAATCCAGGGAACTCGGGATCAGTCTCGCCAAAAAGGGTGCTGTTGTTTTGGATCTGGTGGAAGAGGCTGAGAAGCTTGTCCGCAAGAGAGGAGCGAAGCCGGCATTTCCGACAAACGTTGCCATTGACAGTGTGGCGGCCCATTACACTCCCCGTTCGGACGACAGGCTCCGGCTGGAGAAAGGGAACGTGGTCAAGATAGACGTCGGGGTCCATGTGGACGGGTACATCGGCGATACTGCGGCAACGGTGGAGATTGGCACAAGGAACTGGTCCAAGCTGATAGAAGCCTCCGAGATCGCCCTCGGCATTGCGATCGAACTGGTCAAGCCGAACGCTCCCATACGAATGATAGGTGGAGCCATAGAGAGGTCGATCGAGCACTCCGGGTTCACGCCGGTGGCAAATCTGACAGGACACAGTCTGGAGAAGTACTCACTTCACAGCGGGAAGAGCGTCCCCAACATTCTGGACAACACGACCACCAAGACCTTGTTGGGCGAGGCGCTTGCGATAGAACCCTTTGCCACGAACGGAGCGGGAAGGGTCAGCGGCGGAAGGAACGGGAACATCTACCGGTTCGTGAAGAGAGGAGAGGTGAAGAAGCCCAGGGTCAATGAGCTCCTGAAGTACATCGAGAAGGAGTTCGGGACCCTGCCATTTGCTGAGAGATGGTGCGTGGACTTCGACAAGAAAGCACAGGCGAGCATCCAGCGTCTGTTGAGAAAGGGTCTGATAACCTCATACCCGATCCTCAGCGATGTGGGCAAGGGAATGGTCTCCCAGGCAGAGCACACAGTTGTCGTGATCGAGGACGGATGCGAGGTCACCACTGGTTAATATGATTTGAGCGATGAGATTATGGCCAAAAGGTTTATTATTCACAAGAGAAATTCGATGACGATACACGGAGATAATGTGTGAGTGAAATCAAAAGACTGGTTCTTGACGTTTTGAAACCACACAACCCATCCATTGTCGAGCTCTCCAAACGATTGAGCAACGTGAACGGAGTTGTAGGAGTCAATTGCACACTGGACGAAGTCGACCAGGATACAGAGAGCATAAAGATAACCGTGGAAGGTCCCTCAGTGAGCTTTTCGAAGATAGAGAAGACGATTAGGGAATGCGGTGCGGTCATTCATTCAGTGGACAGCGTTTCAGCCGGCAAGAAGATTGTTGAAGAAGTGGAGACGCCTCAGGACAGGTAGCTTCTCAGCTTCTCTGCGATTCTCCTCAGCGCCTGGGTCTTGGGCTCCCCAATAGCAATCCTGATTCTACCCTTCTTACTATGAGAAGGATGGGAGGACCCTCCCTCTGTTTTCACAGTATATCCTACGGCCTTCGCGGCCTTCGCTATTGTATCTATATCTGGTGATGGTACAGCGAGTTTCTTTGGAACGCGACGTCCCTCGTTCCTGCTCTTTCTGGAATCAAAATATATGGGCCAGATGATTAGTTGATCTCTAGCCATCACGATCACTTGGCAGGTTTCACCAGAACGGCGTTTATGGTTCCGTCCTGACCGGGTCTCGATGTCACTCTAGCCTCGCCGATCTCGGTCTGAATGGTCGCTCCCTTTGTGATGATGTTCCTCTGGACAAAGTGCGGGTTGGCCGGGTTTGTTCTCACGGTCACGACCTTGACCCTCTTGGTCTTCTTGGTCTTCGGGTCCACCACATTGACGTACTCTGCTCCCAGTACCCTGACCTTGGATGACTTTCCGCCCCTGGTCCGATACAGTTTCCTCTTCGAATCTCCGACGCTGGCGTACTGCTGCTCCCGCCCGATCTCGAACTTCCTCTTCTTGCGGGCGTACCTCCGTCTTCCGCCAGATGTCTTCCTTTTCGATTTTCCTTGCCAGAGTGCCATATGGTTCGGGCAATCAATGATGGACTCTGTATAAATACATTTTCCACCCAGGTTATCGGGGATGAAGGGGGCCTCTGGACATCTCAGCCGAGGAGCATTGCATCGATCGATTCTCCGATCTCTACGAGCGCGCCGTATCCCTCCCTTGCGGAACCGGGGTTGAGGTAGGCCGGTCTCCCGGGTTGGAACCCCCTGGCCTCGTGGATGTGACCGAAGACGGAGAGCTTGGGTTGGAATCCTTCAATGATCCTTGCTAGCGCCTTGCTTCCCAAATGACCGGAGTGAGTTGCGCCGTCCAATGTTCCGTGAGGAGGAGCATGCGTCACGAGTACCGCATCCTTGATCATGAGCGGGGAAAGGGATTCGTACATCTTGTCGTCAGGAACCTCGAACGGGGTGTCAAAAGGCGTGGGGTTGGAACCACCGAAACCGATGAACGTCTCGTCCCCGACCTTGACAACTCTCTCATGAAGATTGACGCCGAGTTCATCGAGAACTGGCAGGATGGCAACCGGATCGCAGTTCCCCGGGATGGCTAATGTTCTGATATCCAGCCCCTCAAAGAAGTCCTTGGCGAACGAGACGGGTCCGAAATGGGTAGTATCACCACATACAAGAAGCAGTTCTGGTTGGAGCTCATCGATCCAGCTGTGTATCTGCCTGATGCCCCAATCAGAACCATGCAGATCCGAGATGACCAGTACCTTCATTCAAAGCCTCACAAGACGAACCCAAACGTGAAGTCGCCGGGGAAGAACATCAGGTAGGATAGCAGGTAGCCGGCGATCGCCCCTCCGTTCAGCAACGGAAGTCCGGCCTGCGGGTTGCCCTTCATAACGAACCGCATGAGGATGAGGAATCCGATCATACAGCCCACAAGTGTGACGATGGCGACAAGAACATGAGAGAATGTGAAAAGCCCGTCCTTGCCAGGAAGATACGCAAAGGCCGAAACGGCCAGGACCGCAGGTATCGCAATGTCGCCGAGGCCCATGAAGACCGCGTCCCGTTTCTCCTTCTTCTTGATCTGCTCCTTGAGGCTCTTCTGCTTGAGGAACGAGTAGCCCTTCCTAGTGGGAATCACCAGAAGGACGGGGAGTCTCTCCATTGTGACGGCATCGGCCAGGGTTATCATGTGTTTGGTCTTGTAGACCGAGATGGCGTCGTAGACGGCAAGGATTATCAGGAGGACGAACACGGGCAGGATGGCGAGGGAGATTCCCAGAATGGATGCCACCGTAGCGGCAACGAACACCCCCACGAAATCGACCACATACCATTCGGGGTATCTATACAGCAGGAACGTCAAGCCAGCGGCAACCGCTAGTGCGGAGATGAACGAGATCCAAGATATCACCGGGATGTCTGAGGTAATCTGGATCAAGGCCAGTATGAAAAGGATGTCGAACACCATGAAGAGAGTGAGGCCGAAGGCGAAGAGGATCACATGCTTGAGAATGTTCCTCCTCCTGAGCTTGACCATCAAGAGGATGACGGCTGTTACGAGTATTATCAGAAGAAAATACCAGATGGGGGTCGCCACGTCCTCTGGATCTTCGAATACCTGGAGCTCGGCCTCGATGAACGGAATGGCCATGAGAAGTGCGATGGCCTGAGCAATGACCATGAGTCCCGCCATGGCTGCAACTGAAGAGATGTTCCTCTTCATCCTACTCCCTTACGACCCTTCCAAAAGCGATCTTCCCAGCGATCTTCTCGATCTCTGCCTTGACCGTTGCACCTTTGGCTGTCCCAGCAATGAAAATCGTGTAGCCGCCAACCTTCGCTACCCCATCCCCTTTCCGGCCGATATCCTGAATGATGACCTCGTAGACCTTGCCTTCTTCCAGAGCCTTCTCCCGAATCGGTTTGCTTCCTTTCCTCACGGCCACGGGGCGGTGTGCTCCACAGGCATCGCATTCGAGGATGGTGATCCTGCCGTCCTTCTCGATCCTGGTATCCGGCCTCTTGCACTCTGAACACAGAACGTAGGTATCGATGTAGCCCTTGATCCTGTCCTCGATCTGGGTGGGAGAGACCCTGCCTTTGAACACGGCCCTCCTTCCGTCGATTGTCCCTGCGGTCCCTAACTCACGAAGCAGATAGGCCAGGACATGCTGCGTCTCCCGGTTCACGGCGTGCACGATGTCCTCGAAGTTCCTGAGGACGGTCGTCTTGCCTTCCAGAAAGACAACGACTTCAGGGATGGTGAACCTCTCATGTGTTACGACCTTCTCGGGAAGCTTCTCCCTCGCCCTCTTCAAGAGACTCGCATAATCTTGGTCGGCCATTATGTCCATACAAAAGCATCGCTTATGCTAAAAATCTTTGCCATCTCTGTAATCGATCGCCGCCTTGACCAGACCCAGATGGAGAATGGATGGTCTGAGCGGCCGGGATTTGAACTCTGGATGGAACTGGGATGCGGTGAGATATCTGTGCCCCTCAAGCTCGGCGATCTCCATCCTCCTGCCGTCCTTGGACCTTCCGGTGAACTTCAACCCTGCTGCCTCGATCCTGTCGATGTAATCGGGATTGACCTCGAACCTATGCCTGTGCCTCTCAAGTATCTTTGTGGAGCCGTACATCTCATGGGCCATGGACCCTTCACTTACCATCACCTCATGCGACCCGAGACGCATGGTGGCGCCCTTGTCCTCCAATCCAATCTGTTCAGGCAGAAGATCTACGACGGGATGTCCGGCATCCGGATTGAACTCTGAGCTATTGGCGTCCGTGAGACCCAGCGCGTTCCTGCAGAACTCCACGACCAGAAGCTGGAATCCCAGGCATGTTCCCAGATACGGAATCCCGGTCTCCCTTGCATGATTGATCGCGATAATCTTACCCTCGATTCCCCTTTCGCCGAACCCTCCGGGAACAAGGATGCCGTGCACATCCTTGAATACCATCTTGGGATCGCCTTTCTCCAGGTCCTCGGCCTCCACCCAGACGATGTTCACTTTGTTCTGGGTCTCTGAGGCGCAGTGATGGAACGCTTCCAGATGGCTAATGTATGAATCCATGAGGTGTGTGTACTTCCCCACGATAGAAATGTTGACCTCTCCTGTGGGATTGGTCATTTTGTCCAGGAAACCTTTCCAGCTGGTAAGGTCCTCTCCCTTGGACCCTATGTTGAAATGATCCACAATCAGATCCGTGAGTCCCTGTTCCTCGAGGATTATGGGAACTTGGTAGATCGATATCGCGTCGGGTGCGCTTATTACACCTTCCACAGGAACGTCGCAGAACAAGGCGATCTTCCCTTTTATGGAGTCAAGGAGAGGCCTCTCGCCCCTGGCTATGATCGCATCGGGTTTGATGCCCACTGCCCTCAGTTCCTTGACAGAATGCTGTGTCGGTTTTGTCTTCTGCTCACCGACCACTCCCATGATGGGCACCAATGTGGTGTGCAGGAAGACGCAGTTCTCCCTGCCTACATCCATGGACAGCTGCCGTACCGCCTCCAGAAAGGGCATGGATTCGATGTCTCCAACTGTTCCTCCAAGCTCCACGAGGACAACGTCCGCCTCATCCTTTTCGCCGACGTCCACGATCTCCTTCTTGATCTCGTCGGTGATGTGCGGGATTATCTGAACGGTCTGACCGAGATAGTCGCCCCTTCTCTCCTTCATTATCACCTCGCGGTAGGCCTTTCCGGTCGTGATGTTGTGGTCGGACCTGAGGTTCGCATCCAAGAAACGTTCGTAGTTCCCGAGATCTAGGTCGACTTCGCTCCCGTCGTCCAAAACGAATACTTCGCCGTGCTGGAACGGATTCATTGTGCCCGCATCGCAATTAAGATAGGGGTCGATCTTCACTGCTGTGGTCTTCAAGCCCCTTGCCTTCAGCAACATGCCCAGGGAAGAAGTTGTTATGCCCTTTCCCAAGCCTGACAAAACACCCCCCGTGACTATTACATACTTCATTGCCTCACGGGACAACTAAAACGGTCACAATCGATTTAAAGATTATGTCTGTGGAATCTAGGTGTGCCGCAGAACAGTGAGAGGTGGACAGAATCCGACGAGGAAATAATATCATATATCCGAAGAACGATTTGTCGGTGAGAGCATGGCGAAAGAAAAGGATGAGAGGAGAGAGAAGCTACAGGAAATGGCCGAAGAGATTATTGAGAATATGGAGGACCACCAGCTTTTCGGGTTCATCCTTGCAAACACGGGAAAGAAAGGTGTTCCGGAGATAATCAAGGCATGGGGCCAGCCGATGACGCCTGGGAAGAAAGTGGAGCCGAAGGAAGACCTGGTCGAGCTGATTGTGGACTAGAAACCCAGTCTCTCGAGCGATTCGCAGATATGCTGAATTGCGTCCTGAAGGTTCTTCTTGTTGTCAAAAGCGTCTATGATGCTCTGTATGCTATTCCTGTCCGTTTTCAACGTCTTGACGTAATCAGTGATCCTGGGAACGGCCCTCGTGATCTCGTCCACGACCGTTACAGTCGCCTTTCTGGAGGTCCTGCAGAGAGGGTTGAGGTCGATGGCCAGGACCGTCTTCCCCATTTCGACCAGCGCCTCCGTCCTATCCCCATCCTCCAATGCGACAAGGACGGTGTCAGCTGAGAAGATGCCGTCCTGTTCGCAGAGACCCCGGGGTTGATCAAGGCCGGGAATCATGGCGTTCGCGTTCTCACCAAGTATTTGAATGTCCGAGAACTGCCTCATGCGGTCCACTATCTTGGACACCCTTCCCTCGGTCCGGTGGAAGACGTTCACCTCGACCTGGCAGGGAACGGCCTGGGCCAAGGCAAGAACTTCCTCGCCAGCAAGAACGGCCACATTCCCGTTCACCGACAACACGGGACGCTCGCTGTCAAGCAACACCGCAGCTGCCACTTCCTCTGCAATATCTGCAGGAGGGATTGTCCTCTCGCCCAGAAGATAGTCAAATGACTCACCACGACCGTGAGCGATGAGCCCTTGAACGGCCAGGATCCCTTCTTCACACGCTTCCACCAGCTTTTCTCTCGTAGTGAGCGAGCGATATCTTGGATGGCTTTTGGGGGTCTTCATCTTGGGAAGTCCAATAAGTGGCCCCGACTAATAATTCTGTTGCCGGAAGATTGCGTTATCTCTCTTGATAATAGAGGTATCGACAATTATATAAGGTCAGGTTGTCATTTTTCCCCAACCTAAGGGTGGAGCCTGCCGCATGACTGTAAATGCTCGAATCAGAGCTAGAGCCAACCATCGCATAGCAAAGGGGAACGTATTCTACCAGAAGGGAGAGTATGCGAACGCGATGCAGTATTACAATGAGGCAATCCAGGACAACCCAGAGAACGCAATCGGATGGAACAACAAGGGCCTATTGCTCGAAAGGGCTGGGAAATATCTTGAGGCCGTCAAGTGCCACAACGAGGCCCTGAAGCTCAGGCCGGACTACTCGGACGCCTGGGTCAACAAGGGCGTGGTACTGTACAGAATGGGCAAGGTATCCAAATCCCTCAAGTGCTTTGATAGGGCGTTGGACATCAACCCCGAGCACGAGATCGCCTGGGTGAACAAGGGTAGACTGCTGGCCAAAACAGGGAAAATGGAGGATGCGTTGGAGTGCTTCGACGCGGCGCTGCAGATCGATGACTCGTACGTGATGGCGTGGAACAACAAGGGCGCGACACTGATGAAGATGGAGAGATGGGAAGAGGCCATGAAATGCTTCAACCACGTTCTGAAAGAAAGACCAGGTTTCGTGATGGCGTGGTTCCAGAAAGGGCAGGCACTGCTTGAGCAGGGCAAGGCGGACAACGCGATATACAACTTTGACAAAGCGCTGTCGCTCGACCCAGATTTCGAGAAGGCCAAGAAGGCTCGGGAAAAGGCACAGGCTGAGTCCTGGGGAGAAGATTGATGGAGGATGACCAGAGGGAGGGCTCGTGTCCTTCTTGCAGCGGTATGCTACTGCCTCTCATCGAGTGCGGATCATGCGGTGTCAAGACGGTGAGAGAGGGACTTCAACCCGTTCAGGAGGCGGAGAAGTGTCCCGTCTGTGAGAGATCAGCAAAGATCGTTTTTGAATGTGGGGATTGTCACGAGACGTATTCATTCCATGACATAATACCGGAGGAGGAGAAATTCGGATGCCCGATGTGCGGCGCGTTCGTCGACCCAGATGCCAAGAAATGTCCATCGTGCGGTTCAAGCTTCGCGGTGGAGGACTTAGAGGAGGCTGCACCCGAGGCAGAGCGCCACAGGAGGCCGAGGAAGGTCGTCGGCGAATACATGGAAGAGGATGTCCAGGAGATCATGAAGATCCCGGGGGTCGGCAGGCTCAGGGCAGAGGTCCTCTGTAAGGCGGGTTACAGCTCCCTGAACAAACTCACCAAATCCACGGTGGAAGAACTCGCCAAGGTGCGACAGATAGGGATGAGGACGGCCAAATCCATCAAGGAAGCTCTCCAAATGATGTACGTCGAGCCGGTGGAGAGCCAAAGGTTGCTCGAGGAGTCGATGGAGGAGGAGTTCGAGTGCCCGGTCTGCAGGACCATCGTAAGTGCATATGACACGGATTGCTCGGAGTGCGGCACGGCCTTCGAGAGAGTGGTCCAGGACCAAGCGTTCATCGAAGAGCTGGAGAAGGTGGGCGAGGAGAAATCATCACTTTCATTGTTCGATATGAAACTTCTGGAGAACCCCAAGGACGCAGAACTGTGGATAGCCAGAGGAGGCGTCCTCAGGAAGATGGAGAATTACGAGGAGGCTTTGAAATCGTATGATAGGGCGTTGACAATCCGGCCAGAAACGAAGAGCGCTTGGATTGCCAAGGCAGAGTTGCTTTCTAAACTAGGCAGGCTTGACGAGGCTGCTTCCTGCTACCGAGAGATCGTCGACGAAAGCGCGACGGCGGCAGGCATTGAACTCGGTAAGGAGGAAGATGCCATGGCGGCCCTAGAGGACTTGCTTGCGGAGGACTGTCCTTCGTGTGGTTCTACAATTCCTCTAGGGTCCAATACTTGTCCTTCGTGCGGAATCCATTTCGTTGGACCAGACGAGGAACTCCCGCTTGAGTCGCTTGATGAGGGCGTGGTGACGGAGGACATTCTCGAAGAAGAACTGATGGAAGAGGAAAGAGGAAGGACTCCCCGGAAGGTGGCCGAAGGACCTGGGCTCACGAATGGAAAAGGTATGGTCAACGGCAAGGGCAGAATCAACGGAACCGGCCTTGTGAACGGGCGGGGCATGATAAACGGAACTGGCCTTGTGAACGGGCGGGGCATGATAAACGGAACTGGAATGGTCAACGGCAAAGGACTTGTGAACGGACGGGGAATTGTAAATGGAAAAGGAAGGGTCAACGGCCTCATAAACGGAAACGGCTTCACCAATGGGTTGGCCCTGTCGAATATCACGAGTGGAGCGAGGAAGAGGGTCGGGATCAGGTATGTTGCTCTGGCCGCCGCGTTCGTGATTCTGGTACTTGGACTCTATGGGATAGTTCCTCAGGCAGAGAAACGGGTTTCACCCATAACGATCGACGGTCAGTTCCAGGATTGGAGCGGAGTGGACCTGTACACGGACCAAGGTCAAGGACCCAACCCAGATACAACCATTACCAGATACGGATATTCCCTTGACAACGGGTTCTTCTCGTTCCTGATCGAAGTCCAGGGGGCCGCTCTGGGCGATACGACAGGATACGACTCGTTCTACCTCTTCGTTGACCAAGATAATGACCCGAGCACTGGCTACATTGTCAAGGACTTGGGCGCAGATTACATGATAGAGGTCTTTGGTGGCGCTAGAGAGGCGGTCAGCGTTCCAATGTACGGGTATGAGGATACCCAAGACAGATTGAACTTCACCAAGTGGAGCCAGATAGCGACCGGAAGTGCTGATGTCGGGGGGAACGGACTGGAAGGACAACTCGTGTCCAACGGTCGCTTCGATCTCTCCGGAGACTTCAGGTTGATGTTCTGCGCGGATGATGGAGAGGGCGGCGTGACGTATTCCTCTGTCAGCATTGGACCCACCCATGGTGCATTGCTCGTCAGGCAGGCAGAGTTCAGCCAGAACCTTGTTGTTGGAAATGGTGCGAACGATATCATGCAGTTGACATTTGAAGCAAAGGGGGCCGATGTACAGATTGAAAGCGTGAGCTTCGATGTATTTGGCGCGTGGGCCCAGCCGCTTAGCGGTTTTCAAATTGAAGAAGGTTCGACGACGACCAGGACGGTCGCAGTCGATACTACCCCGTCAACGAATGGGGACTTGATTGAGATCTCGATCGCGGACATCATAACCGATACTCCTTACACAATCAGAGGAAGCGGTGCGAAGGCCTACTTCGAGGACTCACCGACCGACATGGTGATTGATGGTTGGTTCGGGGACTGGGAGCCCGTCCAGAAGGAGACCGATAATGACGCTTCCCCAATTGCCAATCCAGATCTTGACATCCAGGAATCCGCCGTAAGCAAGGATGCCACCAATGATACCATCTGCTTCTATCTTGAGGTCGAGAACGAACTACTGGGTGGAGCGAGCACCCCCCAGGTGAGGCACAAGCACCCTCCGTCCAGCGGAGGACAACCAGCTCCCCCAGTGATGAGGCTGAAAAGAATGGGGGGAGAGGACGTGACGTACATCTACATCGATTCGAACACGAGCGATGATACTGACGGGACCCTGATAAAGGACATAGGCGTCAGACCTGATTACATGATTAGAATCGAGGGAGTTTACGGTAGAGTCGTGGCGGAGGAGATGTGTCATTGGGGTCCGGGATGGAACTGCACCAACCTTGTGGAAGTTAGCAAGGACACGTCCAGGATAGAAGTATCGGCAAGCATTCCGGGAAGCTCTTCAAATCAGATCGGCGTCGTATTCGCAAGTACGGACTGGAGACAAAGAAAGGACATCACAGAGCTCACGACCAGAACCGCTCACACCCGAGGACAAGTTGGTCCGGAAGCGATGGCCCCCACTTGGCCTGCCACATGGATTTCTGTTGTCACTGATGCGGACGATGGACACATCATCCAAGACCTCGAGATCTTGGAGGTGTACTTCAGCCTCGACAGCAACTACCTCTATGTCAGGATAAGATTGGAATTGTCAGTAGCGCCACCGCTCTCCGCTTATACCTGGTGGATATATCTAGACACGGACGGGGATGGGACCAATGACTGGATTGTCGTTGAGATGTCGAGCACCGGTACTGGAGAGGTTCACGGCCTGGCGTGGAACACCGTCCTGACCGAATGGGGCGGAACTGCTGCAGATTGGCAGGACAGCATCAGCGACTTAGACGATGACAGTGCAGCGAGGAGCACAACAATGACCATCGGAATTAACACGTATGGGGTAGTCGACTTCGCGGTTCTGAGGAGCAGAATCGGGTCGATAGATACCGATGCGACCATAGCCGCCGCCGACAACGATGCCGAAGATGAGAACCTGGTGGGGAAGACGGAGAATGCTCCCAGTGAGTCGCTCGGCTACATTATCGACGCCACTGACTCCGGCGATATACCCGAGTTCGAATTCGCACTTCTACCCGTATTGATGTTGGTGGTCCTTCAGACCGTCATGATAAAAAGGCGTAAACGCCATTCCGGTTCTTAGACCCCAAGGGGAGGGAGTCAATGGAAATCGGCGTAGTCGGAAAGCCAAACGTAGGAAAATCCACCTTCTTCTCAGCCGCGACATTGGCACCCGCCGAGATAGCCAGTTATCCTTTCACCACCATTGAACCCAACAAGGGAATTGCTTATGTGAAGACCGCGTGCCCGCATGTGGAGTTCGAGGTTTCTTGCGATCCCCGGAACGCTCCATGTGAGAACGGGATTAGATTGGTGCCCATAGAACTACTTGATGTTGCAGGGCTTGTGCCGGATGCCCACGAGGGCAGAGGGCTGGGGAACAAGTTCCTGGACGACCTCAGGCAGGCCAGCGCACTGATCCATATCGTTGATGCCAGCGGCAGCACCGACATAGAGGGCAATCCTTGCGGTGTGGGTGAGCACGACCCCATGGAGGATGTCGAGTTCCTTGAGGTGGAAGTATCTCACTGGATCAAGAACATCATCTCCAAGGACTGGGTCAAGATCGCCCGAATGAGCCAGTACGAGGGAAAGGACCTGGAGAAGCTTCTGTACGAGAAGATGACTGGATTGGGGCTTTCAGAGGTGCAGATAAAGGAGGCTTTGAGGGATTCCAATCTCTCGGACCAGCCGGTCGATTGGACGGACGAGGAGCTGCTGACGCTCTCAAAGAAGCTTCAGATAAAAGGAAAACCGATGATACTCGCTGCCAACAAATCTGACATCGCTCCTAAGGAGAATCTGGAGAAGCTGCAAAGCCTGGATTCCTACATTACCATACCCACTTCCGCCGAGTTCGAACTTGCCCTCCGAAGGGCGGCCAATGCAGATCTGATCGAGTATGAGATCGGAGCCGAGAACTTCACCATACCCGACCCCTCCAAGCTCAATAAGGCACAACTGAAAGGTATGAAGCACATCCAAGAGGTGCTGCCAACACTTGGGACGACCGGCGTCCAGAAGTGCATAGAGAAGGCGGCGTTCGAGCTCCTCAAGCTGATCATCGTCTTCCCGGTCGAGGACGAGAACAAGTACTGCGACAATGACGGGAACGTCCTGCCCGACGCCTATCTGGTGCCCAGAGGAAGCACCGCGAAGGACCTGGCATACAAGGTCCACACGGATCTGGGGGACAATTTCATAAGGGCGATCAACGCGAAGACGAAGAGAGTGGTTGGAGCCGACTACGTGCTTGAGAACGATGACGTTATCACCATAGTTGCGAGGGCATAGAATGGGAACCTGGGACGTTAGACTTCTGACAGCATCCTACGATAGAGACAATGTGACCATTGAGCTGTTCGGCAAAACAAAGGAAGGCAAGTCAATCACGATCCAGTACGAGGGTTTCAAACCCTACTTCTATGCAGTGGAACCGCCCGAGAGGCTGCTGGAACAGCTGAGAAATGACGGTGAGGTCCTGAAGATCGAACCCAAGGAGCTCATGTACGAGAATGTGCCCACTCAATGCTCCAAGATCACCCTGAGGCATCCCTGGAAGACCCCGGACTACAGGGAAAGATGTAGAGCCGGCGGAGCAAGGCAGGTGCTGGCAGCGGACATCCCGTTCGCACATCGTTTCGTCTACGATATGGACCTTGCATCCAGTGTCAGGGTCGAGGGGGAGGAGATCGAGAAGGACAGAACGACCGATTTGGTGGTCAGGGCCAAAGGTTTCGAAGAGATCGAACCTCTCCACCCAGAACTCAAGATCCTGAGCTTCGACATAGAGAACAGCATCAAGGACGGGCACCTGCTGGTCATCGGAGTGGCGATCAGAGAGGATGGAGAACTGAGACAGGTCCGCCTCGAGGGCACCGAGAGAGAGATGATCGAGAACTTGGAGAAGCTCATTCGTGATGAAGACCCGGACGTGATAACCGGGTACAACATCGATGGATACGACATTCCAGTGATAGAGGAAAGGGCCGAGAAGTTGGGCATCAAGAGCCTGAGATGGAGCAGGAACGACACGCCCCTGCGGCATATCGGCAACCGATTCTGGAGGGCTCATGGCAGGATAATCGCGGACGCGTGGTGGAATGCTAAGAAGCAGCTCAAACCAAAACAGGAGACTTTGAACCATGTATCACAACTTCTACTTGGGGAGCAGAAGGCGGACGTTGATCCATCAAGCATCGATGAAGAATGGGAGAAGGACTCCGAGAAGGTAATCAAGTACTGCCTGAAGGACGCCGAACTGGCCCTGCGGATCCTGGAGAAGATAGAGATTATAAACAAATCCATGGACCTTGCAACTGTCTCCAAACTCCCGGTCGACGAGGTCCTGAACGGAAGGACATCCACGCTGATCGATTCGATACTCATAAGAGAAGCGGACAAGAACAACATCGGGGTCCCAATGACGAGAAGGGACAGAACCACCGAATCCATAGAAGGGGGTTATGTCCATGCCATCAAACCCGGAATCCACCACTGGCTGTGCGTGCTGGACTTCAAGGCCATGTATCCCAGCCTGATAATCGAGAAGAACGTTTGTTTCACCACAGTGGACGATTCCGGACAGACGGTCAGCCCAATAGGTGTTCATTTCCTCTCCGCGGATCAGAGGGAAGGTCTGCTACCGAAAATACTGGACAGGCTGATGAAAGAGAGGGATGACATCAAGAGGAAGATGAACGAGGCGGGGACCGAGGATGAGAGGAAGTACTATTACGGCCTTCAGGACGCGGTCAAGACCCTGATGAACGCCTTCTACGGAGTGTTCGCTTCGGCATTCTACAGGTTCACTAATCCCAAGATAGGGGCAAGCATCACCGCATTCGCCAGGCAGAACATCAAGAGCATAATCGGCAAGCTGGAAGAAGAGGGCATTCAGATCATTTACGGGGACACGGACAGCATCTTTCTGAAATCGCCGCATGAGAATCTAGAGCAATCAGTAGAGTTCGGAACCAAGGCGGCCGAGCGCTTCTCCAAAGGAGGTGCGGTACTGGAATTCGAGCAGGTCCTTTCCGCTTTCTTTTCTCACGGAAGGAAGAAGAGGTACGTCGGGAAGGCTGTCTGGCCCGAAGAGAAGATGATCGTGCGAGGCTACGAGCTCCGGAGGACGGATGCGTTCGACCTTCAAGGCAAGACGCAAGAAGCCGTTTTCGAAAGACTACTGGAGGACGACGTGAACGGAGTGATAAAGATAGCCAGGGATACAGTATCGGACGTCCAGCAGGGCAAGGTACCCCCGGAGCAACTTGTCATCTCCAGGACGTGCAAGGACCCAAAGCAGTACGCAAATCCAAACTCAATGGCAAACGTGCAGGCCGCCAGAAAGCTCCAGAACATGGGATACGAGTTCACGCCAGGGATGAAGGTCTCGTGGATAGTGACCAACGGAAAGAAGACCCCGTTAGAAGTGGAGCCGTATATCAGCGGCAGGAAGTTCGAGTCAACACCGGACAGGGATTACTATGCGAGAAGGATCGCACACACATTGTCCTACATAACTGACCACTTCGACTGGGACGAGAGGAGCTTGCTCGCCGGGTCCCAGCAGGCCACCTTGTTCGAGGGGAACTTCAAGAAGAAAGAGAAAAAGAAGGAGGTCAAGACCACCAACAAGGACCTGACGCTCAAGGATTTCATGTGATTCACCGCCAGGACTTGCACAAAGGCTTTATATCGATTGGATAATTAGACTTTCCCACTTCTGGATTGCCGGACATGGACCTGAATGACACAGAGAGATGAGAGATGCCTAAAAAAGAGCAGCCCAAGATCGAGGAACCAACGCCTCCCGTAGAGGAGGAAGAGGTTGTCGCACCAGAAACAAGGAGCATGTATCAGTTCGTGCGGGACGCATGGAAAAGCCCGAGTTCGAGCTATGTCAACGACCTCAGAATGGAGAGGATGCTCGAGTGGAGGAGAGGAAACTCCTTCGTAAGGGTCGAAAGACCCACGAGGATCGACAGGGCCAGGACGCTCGGATACAAGGCTAAGCACGGCTACGTCGTGGTTCGTGCGAGGGTAAGACGCGGAGGGCTCAGGAAGCATGCCATCAAGGCCGGAAGAAGGCAGAAGAGAAAGGGCATCTCCAAGATCACCATGGGCAAGAGCATCCAGAGGATAGCCGAGGAGAGGACGGCTAGGAAGTATCCCAACATGGAGGTCCTTTCATCCTATTGGGTGGGACAGGACGGCAAGAGCAAGTATTACGAAGTCATACTGGTCGACCCGCATAACCCGAGCATAGTCAATGACCCGAAGATAAACTGGATCTGCAATTCCGCCAACAAGGGAAGGGTCTTCAGGGGGCTCACGCCAGCGGGCAAGAAGGGTAGGGGACTCCGAAAGAAAGGAAAGGGCGCAGAGAAGATTAGACCCTCCATCCGAGCGCATGATGGCAAGGGCAAGTAGTATTTTATCAGACCGGATAATGATGCAATAACGGTTAAAAACGACCGTGTTCTGTTTTCAGACGACCATGTCGCAGAAAATAAGCAACGCGGATATGTCGCGTTTTGATCTCGGGGCTGCGGATGCAATCTTGGTGATTGCAGTCGTCGGCTTCGTCTGTTACTTGCTGGGTTTCCTAATGGGAGTCGTCTTCTAGTCCGATCCGCTCGGCAAGCGAGGAGATCTCCTCCGGGGAGAGCCCAACAACAGGGTAGAATATTGCCAGGAACTCTTTCTTCTCGAATTCTAGATTGTCGATATCGTTCCCGAACACCAGTCCTTCGACCTTCAGTTTCGTGGCCAGATCATCCATCTCGGAATAATCCTCAACCTGGTGCGACCTGGGTTTTGGGTCCCAGCTTTCCAGGACCTTGACCAGATTATCTCCATTTCGATGTATAAAATGGACCTTGCATCCCCTCTTCATCATGAGCCAACATGAGACCGCATCATTGATGTCTTCCACCCTACCCAGGACCTTGCCCTGGCTCCCAAGCGGTAAACCGGCCGGTCCACGAATGATCTCCCGGTACAGGTATACGTCCTTCCCCCTTACCTCAACGAATATCTCCAGGTCCGGCTCTGTCAGGTCAACGCTGAGACCTTCGAAGGTCGACATTACGGCAGATCCCAGCTCGACGGCCAGATCCTGACTCGAATATGGATGCGTGCCAGACCTCCTTGCCCTGATGGCGAATGACACTCCCTCCTTCAGATCGTCCTTGAAGTGTTCCATGACGCTTTTCTTGATATCCTCGATAGACGACGAGCACTCCTCGACGGGACTGAAGGAGACCACCCCAAAGGTTCTGGACAAGATATGCGAGGCGACCTCATGATTCTCGGACCTCACGTAGACCCTGCCTTCCTCAGCGGAGGTAAGACACTCCACACCTTCATTCAGGAACGAGTCCTGGATATTGGTGACCAGCCTGTCCCTGAGCCTCCTCCTGACCTGCGAGGACTTGAGACCTATCTCCCCGTACCTGACCAGATACAGCATGCGCTCTCATTATCGGAACTCTCTACTAAAACCTCTCGTTAGGTTTATTTGCGACCCGCTCATACTCGCTTCGAGATGTGGCAATTGGTCCTCCTGGTCATCCTCGTGTTCGGGGTTGCCTTCATATACTCCAACCTTGGGCTCGGGGGAGGTCTTCTCTATGTACCGATCCTTCTATCACTGGCCTTCACGGGTGAGGGAGCTGAGGACATCGCTGTTCCCGTTTCGCTCACATTCACAACGGCCACGGGTCTGTCGGCAACCATCAACCACCACAGGAAGGGGCTCGTGAACTTCAAACTGGCAGGCATCCTCATAACAGGAGCGCTCATCGGCTCGGTCATTGGTGCGCTCTTCAACCTGAACACCTCCAAGCAGGTCTTCTTGGCGTTCTTCGTGACCGTCATCGTGATAATGGGAGTCAAGATGCTCCATGATTGGAGGAAGAACCGGAGATCGGAGGACGAGGACGACGATTCCATGATGACCAAGGGGAGGACTGCAGCCTCGGCGAACGGCACACTGGCTTCCGGGTTCCTGTCGGGGGGTCTTGGCATAGGCGGGGGTCTGGTAAATGTTCCTCTAATGGTCTATGTGCTCGGACGGGGGACCAGGAAGGCGATAGGGACCTCTTCTGCAATGATCGTTGTCACTTCCATATTCGGCTTCTTCAGCTACTTGTGGCTGAAGCCCTCCCTGGAAATCGACTTCAACCTGATAGCGCTGCTCTGGCCTTTCGTGTTCGTGGGCGCGTTCGTGGGTTCCAGATGGGGGCTGAAGAAACTGAAGACAAGGTCAGTGGCGCTCATCTTCATTCTTGTCATGTTCATCGCGGCCGGGAAGATGACTGTGGATCTGATACTTGGAACCTGAGCGGTAACTGGAAATGAAAAAGAGTTTTAAGACTGACGGCAATACGTGAGAAGGTCGGAAGGGGTATGGAGAGTTACAGGAGAGGTGTCAAGTGGAACTGAGTTTGACAGTGATGTTGATCATAGGATTCCTCTCGTTCGTGACCGAGTACGTCGACGCCACACTGGGAATGGGTTACGGCACCAGCCTTGCGGCAGTACTTCTCCTAATGGGTTACAGTCCCCTGGATTTCGTTCCGCCCCTGTTGATCTCACAGTTCGTCGCTGGGATGTTTGCGGGGATTTCTCACCACTTCGTCAGGAACGTCGATTTCACGTTTGGTTCTCCAGATTTGAAAATCGCGGGAATATTGGGTGCCTGCAGCATCGTGGGCGTGGTGATAGCCGCCTTCGTTGCCGTATGGCTGGACCCGTTCATCCTCAAGCTGTACATCGGGGTGCTGGTCTTCGCCTTGGGAATTGTCATACTGGTGTTAATCGGCAGGACGTTCGTTTTCACCTGGGGAAGGATTGTCGGCCTGGGACTTGTCTCGGCGTTCAATAAAGGTCTCAGTGGGGGAGGATACGGACCGATGGCCACTGGAGGCCAGATATTGTCGGGTGTGGAGACCAAGAGCGCAGTGGGAATAACATCACTGGCCGAGGGCATCGCCTCCATAGCCGGAGTAGCTGCCTGGATGTACGTTGGTTGGACGGAAATCGGCTTCACCTTACCGCTCACAATAGGTGCCATATTATCGGTCCCGTTCTCGGCGCTCACTGTCAAGAGACTGCATGCGAGGAACCTGAGGGCCGTTGTGGGATTGGCCATAATGATCCTAGGACTCGTGATAATACTGCAAACGGTATTCACGGCGTGAGGTTTCGGAGGATTTCGAGATGATAAAGAAAGTATTGGTTGGCGTGGACATCAACATAGAAGAATGCATGCCGTTGGATTATACAGGGAGCCTGTGCAAGATCTTGGACGCCGAACTGGTGGCCTTGCATGTGGTGGAGGAGCTTCAGGTCTACAGCCTCTTCGGGACCGTACCCGCTCTCAAAAGGGAAGAGATAATGGAGGAGAGAAGAGCCATCGTCATGCAGACCGAGCTACTTGGGGAGAGGTTCGGCATAAAGGCCACCGGAAGGCTGGTCGAGGGTATCTCTCCCGCCGAAGAGCTGCTGAGGGTGGCCCATGAAGAAAAGATAGACCTGATAGTCGTCGGATGCCACGGCAGATCTGTGCTCATGGAAGCTTTGCTCGGCGGGGTTTCGAGTCAGATCGTCCACCATTCCAAGGTTCCAGTCCTGGTTATCAGGAACCCGAGAGGGTTCTCCAAGATACTCATGTGCACGGGAGGCTCCAAATACGCCGACGACGCGATCGATTACGCATCGGGGATAGCTGAAAAGGCTGGATCTGAGGTGACGATCCTCAGTGTTGCACCATCGGACGACCCGAAGATCGTGGAACGCGCCACCGAGATAGCGAGGACCGGAGCCGAAGCACTGAAGGAGAAGGGGATCAAGGCGACCCCCAAGGTCAGCAGTGGTCATCCAGCAGAGGAGATCCTGAGGGAAGCGAGGAAGGGGGACTACAGACTCATTGTGATGGGCTACAAGGGAACATCGGCGGTCGTTGACCTTCTCCTGGGAGATGTCGTGTCCAAGGTAATGCACCACTCCCGCAGGCCAACGCTGATCTTCAGAGAGGATCCAAAACAAAGGAAGCCGGCGAAAGATTAGCTCGATATCTTGAATCAAGGAGGTGGATGGACTTGGGGAAGAAATCGGAGAGAACGAAGGACATAGCGGGAATGCTGGGGCTGGGGATGATATTCGGTACCGGGCTCATCACGATAATTACTTGGCTGGTAGCGTGGTGGAACGGCATCACGACAGGGACATACAAGGTGCTGGTGAACATCAACTCGGTGGGAGAGATGTTCGCGGAGTTCTGGCTCATCTGGATCGTCCTTGGGTTCTCCATCTGGGGGATGTACTGGTACGTTCATGAGGCGATCCTGGAAGAGGATGAGATTGAGTAGGTGAAGGAGGAGACACTGGATGCTTCTCTCGGAGATACTTGAAGAGGCTGACGAGAATCACGGGCAAGAACAAGCGGTGGTTTGCGGGGAGACCAGGTACACCTATTCGGATTTGAAGAACAGAGTGGAAAGACTCGCTGTGGGCCTGACAGAGAGGGGTTTGGGATCATCAGATAGGATAGCCATTGTCCACAGGAACTGCCATCATTTTCTAGAGGCCTACTTCGCGGTGGCGAGAATCGAGGCGGTCTTGGTGCCCATCAACTACAGGTTGTCGGTCAGCGACATCACCCACATACTGGAGAACTCGGGCTCCAAGGCAATCATAATTGAAGGTCATTTGCTGGAAATGGTCAGACCGGCGTTGGAGCAGACTATCGGCTTGGAACTGGTGGTCGTGACCGGGGAGATGCACGGTAGCATGCCGGGTAAGGGCGTTCTGTATGATGAACTCATCAAAGGTGACGTACACGGACTCCCGAAGCCGGATATCGATGAAGACGTCATGGCGCATCTCTACTACACCAGCGGAACGACCGGAAGGCCGAAGGGTGTCATCCTGACCCACAGGAACAACTATGTCCACGCCGTCAACGCAATTGAAGAGATCCAGCTGCGTGGAGAAGACAACTGGCTTCACGTGTCACCCATGTACCATCTCGCTGACGCCTGGTCCACGTGGGCGATCACAATGGTCGGCGGAACGCACCTGTTCGTTCCTGAGTTCAACGCGGAGCGTGTCCTGCGGACGATCGAGAGGGACAGGGCCACGATCAGCAATTTCATTCCTGTGATGTTGACGAGGATCGTGAATCAGCCAAATGTTGGCAGTTACGATTTGAACAGCTTCCGATTGGTCATGAGCGGAGGGGCACCCATAGCGGCAAAGGTGATAGGAAAGGTCATTGAGATCTTCGGTTGTGATTACATTCAAACCTATGGACTGACGGAGACCAGCCCTTACTTGACAATGTCCATCCTGAAGGACCATCTTAAGGAACTTCCATTCGAGGAGAGACTGGAATATCTGGCTACCGCAGGCAGGCCGTTCAAGGATGTTCGCCTTAAAGTCGTAAGGAAGAATGGGGAGGAAGTGGAGCCGGACAGTGAAGAAGTCGGTGAGATAGTCGCCAAAGGGGAGACGATAACACCTGGATACTGGGAGCTCCCGGAAGAGACCGAGAGGAGGATAGTGGACGGATGGCTGCACACGAGAGACCTCGCGACGGTCAACCCAGAGGGATATGTCACGATAGTGGATAGGATGGACGACATGATAATCACAGGGGGAGAGAACGTCTACTCCATTGAGGTGGAGAATGTGCTGAATGGCCATCCGCAGGTTTCGGAAGCCGCGGTCATAGGCCTGAAGGATGAGATATGGGGTGAAAGGATAGCCGCGATAATAGTCCCCAAGGGAGAGGTACCGACCGAACAAGAGATAATAGATCACTGCAAGAGAGAACTGGCGTCGTTCAAGGCCCCGAAAGAGATCATTCTCACCGATGAAATCCCGATGGCAACCTCAGGCAAGATCAAGAAGAACCTACTCAGGCAGAAATACGGTGGCTGACGTCTCGCGAATGACTATTCTGGAATCTCGCCACCTTTAGTGAAATAGGTGATGTAGTTAAGTCCCCTCTTGGCGATCATTGAACTGGGTTTAAGTTCCTGAGCCTTTTCGAAGAAGGGTCTGGCCTCCTCGTATCTCTTCATGCTCTGAAGGGTGGTCCCTTTCTTGGCATATGCATCGGGGTTGTCTGGAGAGTATTTGATCGCGTTGTCAAAACACTCGCTCGCATTCTCAAGGTTGCCCAGTGTCAGGTTGCACACAGCGTACTTGCACCAGAAGGTCCCGTCCTCGGCCTTGTCATCCGCGGACCTCTCGAACTTCTCCAGGTCGTTCTTGGCCTTCTCCACCGCTTTGAACGCCTTCTCTTTCCCGGGTCCGGCCAGAGGATGGTCCGGTGAAAGATCAGTTGCCTCCACATAGTACTTGTAGGCCTCTGCCTGGTTCCCGTAGAATGCTTCTATGCGCCCCTTGAACTCCAAATCGTTCGCCTTAATCCGGTTGATCTTCTTCTCGAACTTCTGCTCCCGGGCAGCGTCACCCAGGGTCGTGGCGAGGTCCTTCAGATCGGTATACACTTCAGGAGAGTCAAGGGGTCTCCAGAAATAGTCCTCCGCCTCATCCACTTTGACATCGATCTGGGCCAGAACATCCTTTGCTCTTGAGGGATCCGAAACCTGAACGGTCCCAGAAGGGTCCCTTTGGAAGCCGATATCAGAAAGTGCGTTCAGAATCGCTTTGACGTTCTCACCCATGTCCAGGGTCACATCCAAGTTCTCCAATGAAGTCATGACAACCACTCCTGCAACGTTCTCGGCGCATTAAAGCTTTTTCAATTCCGGGCCAGGTCATTCCTCGAGGTTCTCTGCATGGAGGTCCAGATGGTCCTTTTCGATCTCGACCAGGGCTCCAAAGAACTCCTTCAGTCGCTCTTCAGTGGTTTCGTCCCGGAACTTGGTGTAGGCCTTTATTGCCCTATCTTCCCTTTCCCAGCCTTCCTGTGAATTGGCCTTGAACTCGCTGGAACAAGGAACGGATTCCAGACCTGGCTTGTCTATCTTCAAGAACTTGCATATCGCCGAAGCGTGTTCGTTCTCGACCTTCTTCAAGGCCTTGAACTTCGCGAGGCCGTACTCATCGCCGGCTTCCTTTGCGGCATCCATCGCACACGTGTAGAAGGCCGTGTTGTCCAGTTCCAGTTTCAGTGCGGCCTCAAGGTCAGACCGTGCGACATCATTGAGCTCCACGTTGAACTCGTTGGGGTTCCAGTCCTCCGCCATAACGAAATATTCTGTTACTGCTCCGCAGAACGGGCATCTTGTGGGAGCTTCTGTCCCGATATATGGATCCCCGCATATTCTACATCTGAATACTCTGACTTCTGACATTCTTCCTCTCCCCGAGGGATTCTCGTTCCCAAACTTGACGGTCCTCATACTTCTATCAGCTTATTATATTCTTTCTCATTTCTCTAGTATCGCCATCAAAACATTAATCTACACCCATCTTCATCGTCAAGGTAGCCTCGAATACAGAAGCAGGAGGGAAGCGCTTTGGGCCGAAGAGGGGTTCCTATAGTCAAGTATTCTGAGCAGGTCAGAGAGCCTGTCAAGAGGTCTGCAATATGAGGCGGAGTTCTATTATTGATTGGCATCTTCATCTATCTAGTAAGCGTATTGTTGTTCCTCAACTGGTGCTTCGGACCAAGTTTCCTCATGCTGACAGCGGGGACATTTCTCACGGGATTTGGTGCGATGCTGGTGTGGAAAATCCGAGGAATAGCAGGAATCTTATTCTCGATGGCCAGTGTGCTACTTTTCACGACCTACTTATTTTGGGGAGCCTGCTAGAAGGAGATTCGTATTCCGATGCAACGTCTGCAGTTAACGTTGCACATTCATGGAATACAGACTAGGTACCTATCCTCACCCCTCCATATCGGGTCGTGCGTCCAACGCATTCAGCCTCTTGAGCGAGCCCGTATGATCTGAGAGTTCAGAAACCAGTCACAGGCGTGGGTCAGGTTCCAGTTGGATGAGAAGAAAGAATCATCCGCCCATCAGGCCATTGTACAATGCTCTGGCCAATGATATCCTCTCCTTCCCCTTCGGAGCGTCAATCTCACACTGGCAGAAATAGGATGCCACGCCCGAGACATTGGCGCCAAGGAGACCGACCTGATCCGTGTCAATGAACGTATTGGCAGTTGCCGTTTTGCCATCAACAAAGAAAGTGACCGAATATTCTCCACCCACACCTTCGTCCCTAATCTCGACCTCGCAGAGAGTGCTTGCCTGGTAGTTCGTGGCTCTGACCATCACTACGTCGTAACTCTCAACATCGACCTCCCACAATGGGGCAAAGAGCACTGTCAAGGTCACCACCACAAAAACGATGACATATATCCTCCGCCTCCGAAGGTCTTGATCCGCGTCCGTCTTAGGTTCAAGGTTAGGCGGTTCTGGAACTTCCTCAGGTGCTGGTACTGGGTATTCCTCCACGAGCCCTACTCCCCCACGGCAATATCCCTTTGTTCTGCAATATCTAGTGGAGAGATAAATAGATTACCTCGGACGTAGAGAGACGAAACTCTTAATATGCCCATAATGATTCGATTCTCACGGATCATTGATGCTGCCAACCTGGAGGGGCTGGTACAAGGTCACGGGAGGATGAACGGATGAGAAAGGATGTCTTGTGGGGAGCGGCTGTTATGGTATTATTGGGAGCTATCTTGATGACCTTGAGCACAGTTATGATGTTCAACGCGGCTTCGAGGATGGCTGAAACTCCGAGCGCATATGATATCGTCGACGCTTACAATGATGCTCTAAGAGGTTCTTTGATAGGATCGGTAGGCACCATCGTCGCCTTCATCGGTATTGGAATAGGGTTTATCGGAATGGCTTTTGAAGAGCATGGTAGGAGTGTCAGGACTCTTTACCAACAGGTTGACAAAGGCCGCTATGTTGAAGAAAGGCCTCAATATCAGCAACAACCGATCTTATATGCGTGTCCCAATTGTGATTCAACCCTGACCTGGATTTCCGAAAAGCATGCGCATTACTGTTTTGAGTGTAAGGAGTTCGTGTAGAGCTATGGTTCCAGCTCCTCATTTCTGAGGCTTGAGTGGATTTGCCCAATCAATTGATGAGCCACAATTGGCACAGTCCTTCGGGGACGATTGCCTGGTGATGGTGGTGTGACAATGGGGACAGTTCTGCATGGCCTTCATTCTGTTACTTCCTGCCGTCCAGAGAGAGATCATGCCTAAGATGATGAGGATCATCCCGACAATCACGGAGAGCAAACCAAAGATCACATTACCGGCTGCCACTCTGCAGTTCTCTTCTTGGAAAGGTGATCCGCCCCAAGCTCTGCCGGGACAACCTGCGAGGAAATCCTGATTCTCAGTGTACATCGTAGCACCGAATACTACAATGATGACGCCAATGACCAGTAAGATAACTCTGACGGCTGACATCAAGAGCTTTGCCCTCCAGAGCGATTTTATGAGCTCGTCTCATCTGGACATGAGTCCGGTCAATTATGAATGTATCGTAGTTAATCGGATTGATTGTTTCTGACGATGGTCTCTAAGGACTGTACACGGTCTTCCTGTGCCCAAATCTCGTGAAGATGACGTCCTCCCCTTCTATGGCATAAATCCCTCTGTAGTCCCCCACCTTCAGTCGCCACGCATTTGCAACGCCAGATAGTTTGCTCACATCGCACTTTGGCCTTCGCCTTCGCGGGTCTTTCGCCAGAAGCTCAAAGACCGAACCAAACCTCTGCTGGGTTTCCCTGGGAAGGTTCCTGAACTCTTTCTCTGCACTGTGGGTGAAGAACACTGTGTAGTCTGGCAGATCCTCACCTCAGAGCTCAAGCTCTTCCTTTATTTCAGCCCAGGTCCGCCTCTTCTCTCCCCGCAGCCGCCTCAAATGCTCAAGGAAGAACTCCTCGGGAGGATGGACGGTCAGAAGATCATTGATGAGGTCGTCGTAGGTCGCTCCTCCCACTTTGTATCCTCTCAGTTTGTCCAGTGTCTCTTTGCGGACGGGGATGGTGGTGTATTTTGCTTCTGATGTCATTGAATCAATTGAAATAATGGATATGATGATATTAATAACTTTCTTGAAGCGGAGGGAAGTGACATGAAGAAAACAGTCAATGGCGGTACAACGATATCAATCACAAGCATATTTGTACTAGTTATTGGCTTTGTAGATGGCCGAGAGAATTGAGGAGGAATCTGGATATGACCGAGAAAGGAAAGAAGAAAAAGAAGGTAGAGATCGTTTGCGAGAGGTGTGGAAAAAAGATAGACACGACCAAGTCGTATTATCAGATCAATTACGACAAGGGAGAAGATGTCATAGACAGGTTTGAGTGTTCTCCGTGCTATCTTGCACACGTGAATATCTGAGCAAAAGAGAAATTACTGTTATCGTTGTTAGAAGTGCGTTCAGAGCCTTGGCTTATGTCTCATGCGCTCTCTTAGGCAGGAGGCGAAGGCGAGAAGTTGAAAGAAGCCCACAGAAAACGTAAACCCAACTTCTAACATGTATGGCGAATCCTTATGTAGCGCCGGATCGTTTTCTCTTTATGCATAAGGATTCGTTGCGGTGGGAGGAATATACCCATACCTCAATTCTAGGAGTCATCTTGGTAGTCTCATGGCTTGTCATCTTCGTCAATGGAGTCCTTATCTATTCCGAGAATCACCATGAGGCTCAACATTGCCGTGCAATCGAAGATGGGTCGCCAAACGCAGCATGTTCGAGAGCTGAGACTTACGAGGTCATTGGAATTGCAATGGCAGTCTTTGCATTCATTGCCATCGTTATTGGAATAATCATAGTCGTTCTTGCAGGAGATAGCGTCGAATTCACTTGTCCGCGCTGCCAGATGTCCAAGAGAATAGGCGTACGATCTGTACCAACTAGCTGTCCTAATTGCGGTCTACAAGTTGGGGAATTTGAAAGCTATCAGAGCAGGGGATGAGCGTATGAGAGGCACAAGCCGAGGTTCTAAAGGGCTATTGCTTCTTCTTGCGTCTTTGGTATCTCCCAATGAGAACAACCTCTATCGCAATTGCTGTGAAAAGCAAAATCCAGGCGATATCTCTCCATAAGCCACCAAAGACGAATATTATGGACAACATGAAATCAATGGCAAATGCGCTGGTCATAATCAATAAGAAATATCTAGATCCGACAATATCCCTTTGTTCTTGTGTAGGAAGAACCTTTGGATATACTCCCACAACGAGAAGAATCGCACTTAGGTTAAGGAAAACGAATGGCATGAGAGAATAGACAAGCCCGTCGTCGATGTAAGGAAAGTACAAATAGGCGAGAACGAGAAAGGTAATCCCCATTGTGAGAGAAAATGCCCTTCCCCATGGTGATGCCAACGGAATTTCTTTGCTCACTCCTATCTCCTCCAAAGACCGCTCACCGATCTCGCTAGTGTTGATGACACAGCGGTTAAAAGTGAATCGATGCAGGGCTATTTCAATTCATCGTGAAAAGCATAATAAGGTATCTGGGCATTTTAAAGAAGAGGGATGGCAGTGTCGATTCGTGAGAGAATCGGAAAAGTAGGAAAGAAAAGAATCGTAGCAGTAATCATTGTCATGCTCCTCGTTCTGGCAGTTCCACTCTGGATTCTCCTGCAACCCAAATCCACTCCTGATTTCGTCCAGTCAAGAGGAGTCAAGTGGCACGTTTTCCTAGAGGAGCCTATTCAGTTTGATGAAGTCAGACCGATTATCACCGTTTTCGTATCCCAGGTGGACACTCTTTTCAAAATTCGTACTGATTCTATCCTGTATGAATACCTTGAGGATGATGGCGTGGACGACTACTCTCGTTCTGAAGACAGTCGTCGAAGGTTCCCATCCCCGGAAAGCGGACCTGTCGAAGTACCCATTTATTTCTTGACAGGCTTTGGTAGCGGGTCAGAATTCGGTTGGGGTGAGAGAAATCCCCAGCATTTCATATGGACGAATGACCTATGGTTCAAGATTGTCATTCCAAGCAGAGGTCGAGATCACTATCTAACGGGAAATTCAGATACCCTTATCACATTGCTTCATGAATTCGGACACAACATGGGATTGAAAGACCTAAGAGAAGGCGGAGATGTTACTGGATGTTCCCATTTGTTGGTTGTCATGGGGAACAAGGTGATGAATCTGACCCTTGAGAAGGATGAGGAATATTATCACCCTCAATATGAGGATCCTCTGATCAACAGGACAAGGACCATTGAAATCATGGACGAGGGGCAACCATCCGTCTTGTTTCTTGTGGAAGAGGTCTACTTTGAGAACAACATCCTACATTTCATCTCGTACAGCATGGATGTTCAAGGAAGGGTTCATCTAGTTGGCCTTGAGGCTCATGTAGCTGACCTCGAGCAGCTTAGAGGTCTGTGGACAAAAGAGGAAGCCGCTTTCATTGGTATGGAAGGAGAGTTCGAGCTCCCCTGTCCTCAGGAGTTTGGAAAAGGATAAGAGGCTTCCCTTAGAGATCTCTCAACGACCTCTATGCTCTCTCCAGTCTGCTTCGACATCCACTCGACAAAACCAATGAGCTCAATCCCTTGATTGACCTCCTTCCTGATGATTCTATGCGATTCTCCAACGACAGGAGAGAACTCCCCTGTCAGAGCAGATTCAGAGAAAATGTCAACTATAGTGCTCACCGCTCCGTTCAAGCCTACAGCAGCCTTTGCGCATCCAGGATAGATCTTGTCGACTTGTCTTGGGCTTGCCTTTCCGCCTAACTCATCCAATGAGGTTATGGCCGGGCACAAGCCTTCTCCTAGCGACCTAATCCGATTGCCCACCGTGGATATCGGAAAGGACATGCAGTGAAGCGGTCGATCATCATAGACTTTGCATCTACTCCGTTCATCGAGAAAAGGGCAATCGTCATGATCCATATTCCATACTAGGACCAATACTCTGTCTGATCTGCTATCTTTTGCAGCCATAAAGGGCGTATAGCGGAAAACGATACCCATCTTCTCTGCCATTCTATCCAATTGCCTTGCTTCCCAATCAAGCAAAAGGATTGTCATTCGTGCAGGAATCGTCAGATAATATATGCCAATGGTACGAGACAATTGCTTGATCTTTGAGAGGTATTCAGGCAACCTGGATTTGTTTAGATTTCCACGGAGATTCCTACAGCACTCGCCACAGTCTTCGATGCACTTGAATTTCTCTCCTCCTTGACTCATCTGCCTCATCCCCAATAACTGTATGTGGTTATGCAACTTGGGTCTCCATCGAACTGTAACCACTCAAGCACAAATTCAATGTTCCTCCCATTAGCGGGAACATCATCCGACATCTCGCAAACCCATGCCAGTGTGAAAACCGTTTCTTCCGTGAACTCTCCTCTCCAGGACCCTCCTGGCGGGATCTCCCCCTTTTCCTCAAACTTGCCATCGCAACCGGGAACGCAATCTGCCTTCAACCATATTTTTTGGTCAGCACCAGTGGTGTTCTTGACAATAATAATTGTCTTGTCCGAGTCTGATCTGGGGGAAAGGTTCATAGCCGCCACCAAGACCAATACAAAGATGACGAAAACACCCACTCCCATTGCCCATTTGGTTGTTTCTTTCATGCCATCACCTATTCCTTTTGGAATATCACTCCGCCTCTAATCCACCTGAACCTATCTTTCGACATCTTGAGGGCTCCCCACCTCTTGAGAACAGTCGGATAAACCCTCAAGCTTTTGCTTTCATCATCAAACCTAGGCTCCGCCATACCTTTCACTGTTTGGTCCTTGAGATCAACTACTAGCAATCCCATCTGTCTTTCATTGCATTTTGTTTGAATCTTCACGGGGTCCAGTCTGTGAATAGTGTGCGGGATCGCGAGGTATTTCAGGTGACCAGGGTACTTCTTGAGCTGGTTCAGACCATGCTTTCGGTGTCTAATTGCATGTTTGAGCTTGTTCTCTATCTCCACGACCTCGATGATACAGTCCAATACTCCAGACCCCACAGGACCGTGAACGAATACGAGGTCAGGGGCTCTCATTCCCTTGCCTCTTGGCTCCTCATAGCATAGGAATTTGAATCCGTCCACATCGTCAAATCTGTGGTAGAGGTAATGACCGATAGGGTCTTTGAGTTTCTGTTCTCTGACCATAGAACCCCCCCTATTCGATTGAGATCCATTCCTTCCATTTCATGTCCCAAAGATATCCGACCCATTCGTTGGGCTTGTCTAGGTAACCGCCAATGATCAGAAGGAATTCAAATGGCTTCTGATTCCTTAGTGTTCTTGATCTGATACAATCCCCTGCTTCTTTACGAATTGCCTCCGTCGTGGTCCCGTCTGTGTATGTAATCATTATCCTCAACGGAGCCTTTGACACAAGCAACTTGGGTATCTCTTCGGAGCATATGCCAGCATATTCATTCTCGTGCTCGATGGCTGCAACCGGGTCTTCCCCACCACCATTTTCGTACCATAGGAAGTCCAAAATGGTGTGTTCCTGACAGCAGTTCAGCTTGTGGGACATACGAGCGAGGAAAACGCCCATATGATAAGTCCATTCAGTAGGTGTCTCCTCTCCAAGCATTTTGTAATTCCGATAGTGTACCCCAATATCCAATTCGGGGTTCATAGCCGCTTTCACGAATTCTTCCACGAATGTTTTGTACCACTCTTCAGCGCTTATCATGGTCCCGCCTCTGGAAGACATAGACTCCGAAATATGAAATGCTTGTTGCAATGACGTGTGAGATCACAAGTCGCAAGCGGAAGTTTGAATTGGATGCGGTCACCACGTCCAAGGGTCTTCATGCATTTGTTCTCTCCAGAAGTCATGAGCTCTAAAGCCCCGTCAGCATCTGCAATATTGACTTCTTCTCTTTGAGTGTTGGTGGATCAATCGCATATGAGAAGTCCTCCTCCTGTGTATGCTCAAGTCCATAGAAGTGGACATCGATATCCCGAATGTCGCCTTCGGGTATGTGGTAGTTCTCGTATTCTCTTTGGCCATCAGCGAATACTTCGACATAATAGTATCCTCCAACTCCCTTGTCTCGAATTGTGATAGTGTAGTAGGTAGTATAGCCAAAGTCGTCAATATCAGTCTCTACCACTTCATACTTTGATACTTCTGTCTCCATCAAAGGCACAAAAAGCAATACCAAGATCACTATCAAGGCAATGATTCCGACAATTGTCTTTCCCATGCTCCTGTTGGTTGATGTTTCTCTGGGAGGTGGTGTTGGTTGTGCTGACCTCCTCTGCTGTGGCGGTGGCATTCGCCTTTCTACTCTGACTCTTACTCCCCCGTCCGTCAAATCCCTCTCCAAACTCAGAATCACATGCTAGTCTAAATAGATTGCTCCAAAGCTCCGAGACGCAGTTTTCGAAGAAGAACATTTGTTTGCATTCTTCAGAGAGTCGCAGACAATAGGTTATTAACGGCTGAAGAATTCTGTGAATCATGGATAGATACAATATCACTTGGCCAGAGCTGAAAGAACACGCTGGCAAGCAGAAACCGCTGATCCTACCCATCGGCTCAGTTGAAGGACATGGAGCCCATCTGCCAATTCTGACGGACACTCTGATCGCTTCACTTGTTTCAGAAGAACTTGCAGAGAGAAATGGCTGGATATCCCTACCACCAGTGACATACACAATAGCCGTTCCCGCAAGAATCGGAAATGTTGGTATCTCCAAGGAGACATTCGGAAGCTATTTGAGAGAGATTATTGAGCATTTCATAGAATTCGGACAGAAGAGGTTCATTCTGATACTTGGACACGGTGGTCCGGATATGAAGAAGACAATCAGAGAGGAGGGTACGAAGCTGTGTGACAAGAGGGAGATATCGATCTTCGCCTTCCATATAATGAGAGTGTTGGAGGATTTGAAACTGGTCGACCAGAGGGAGGACAGACACGCTGGAGAATGGGAGACGAGTGTGATGTTATCGGCGTATGGTGAGCTTGTGGGAGACGTTGGCATCTACAGGAGCTCAGAAGACATTAGGAAATACAGTGTGTACGGCGATCCCAGGAAGGCGTCAAAAGCAAGAGGCAGGGATTACTTGGAAAAGCTTCTCAACAGAATTGAAGAGGAGATGAAGGGTCTGGAACCTGTTGGATTCTCATGCAATTGGTAGTCATCCCTTGCTGAATCTCGACCCATTCAGTCCTGCTTCAGTTCTTACCCCCAAATCATGTTGCCTGAAGGAAGCTCATGGCGGTTGCCTGGCACCTCCAATGCTTCCCCAAAACGAAATATACATCGAACCCGATGTTGAAATCTGTGAGAAGGATCAGTCCGAATGAAGCGCTGGATATTCATGACCGTGAGGGTTGCTTGAAGGATGTCCATGTTGTAGGGGAATTCTGCATACCCCTTCTTTTTCCGATAGGGCAAGCCTACAGATTCACCAACTGCTTGTTTGACCATTACATTTCATCAACTGCACTTCATGCAGAACCAGTTGAGTGGGACCGTTGTGTGTTCAAATCAATAGAGATTGATGCCGGCGTCTACTTCATCAAGGGTTTAACATGCCTTGACAGCGAGTTTCTTAGTGAGGTGCTCTTCGACTCAGGAGGCCACAACAGCCCTGAGACACCCATTCTATTTGAGCGTGTCAAGTTCCTTCGATTTGTCGATTTCTGGGATTGTTGGTTCAAGGGTCCCATCATCTTTCGAGACGTTGAATTTACAGAGGGAACGAACCTACTAGCAGAGAAGGAAGGGTATGTGGAGTTCGAATATCCTCCTGTTCTGGAGAATGTGCAAGGAACGTTGGATGTCCCAAGGAATCTAGCTTAGTCAAGAATGTGTGACATGCCGGCTCGATGATAAAGGTCGCACCCCCGTTAATGGAGAAGTGACCCAGCGTGGTCGAAAAAGAGAAGAAATGGGACCAGATGCGGAGGCGAGGATTCGAACCCCGGAACTCCTTCGAGACTAGACCCTGAATCTAGCGCCGTTGACCAGACTTGGCTACCTCCGCACGTACAGCCCAATCTTCACCACCGTAATGCAAACAAGGATACAAGAAACCATACTAGCAGCTGGCCATCCAGTCCTCATCAAAGTCCTCGAATTCCTCTACCTCAAAATCACCCATCATGACCATCATGGGCTTCAAAACCTTCTTCCATTCTTCACGTGGGACGAGCCTCTTGGACTGGCTCATATATGTGATTTTACTGCCCAGTATTCCAGCATGTGGGTTGAGATAGGTGTCCACGAACTTCTTCACGGTCGTCTCGCCTCTGCAATAGACGGAATACCAGATATCCCTTCCAAACCCACGGAATACATGCGCCAAGTAGGCGGGAGAGAACCCCTTGTTTGGCTTGAAGTTGGATAGGAATTCGTACACTTCATCGAGACGGTTTGGGTCTGCTTCCACCGAGATGGAGAACCTCTTCATGTCGCGTGGTGTTCCTTTTACAGGAATGAAGAACCTCGGATTCACAAGTGGGATGACTCTGATCCCTTCCACTTCCTTCATCGGGGCCACGTGTTTGGAAATGTAGTTCCCAACCACATCCAGGTTCTTGGCGTCAAGGACGAGGCTGACATCCTCCTGAAGACTCCTGTGTGTGAGATAGACCGCCCTCGCCCCGTTTCCACCCCACTTCTTGTGGTTCCTAACAATTCTTCTCCAAACCTTGTCTATGTTTGCGGTCTGAAGAGAGACCACTCCCCTGCTGGACGTTTCTTTTAGTCTGATCTTCACGCGTACGATTGCGAGCATATTATGCCCCCTAACTCCCCATTACAAAGAAGTTGAGTTGACCTCCGTTGGTCATTTTCGAAACGGTTTGAGTCTATTTATTTGTTTCTTTCACCAATTCCTGTTTCTTAGATTCTATCTCTTTCGCTCTCCGATTGCTCAGAGATCAGTGGCTCCTGCTCCCTTCTGCGCTTGGAGATGGCGACCATCATAACGACAAATGCGATGATGACGATTACCAGCACTATCAACAACCAGAGGTAATCCATGATATCCGAGAAGAGATCTCCATCCCCGCTAGGGGCAGTAAAGGAGTAGGACTTCAGGTTCATGGTCCTCATGGAAACCCCGGTGGAATTGTACAGACGCGACTTCACCATGTACCCAGACTTTGTGGACATGTACGTATAGGTGGTATTGCCATCGACCTCAGTCGCCTTGATCACATAGGTCGAGAACTTACCGGCTGCAACTTCCACGGTCTCCTTTGATTCGACCTCGAAATCCGTGGTCACAGAAACCGTCGCACTGGTAGAGTTAACCTCCATCAAATCAGTAATGATTTCCACGCTGAATGTGGTGCTGGTGGTTGCAGACCAAGTGTCGCCCTCTTTGATCGGGAAGTCAAATCCGTTCAGTGGCGGATCGTACGAGATATTCATGAAAGCGGAGAAGTAATCTCCAGAAATGAAATCTGGGATGTCAAAATCCACCATCATGCTCTCCTTCACGGTCGCCAGATCAGATACCCTCATGTAGATGAGCCCGTCCAAGGTATATTCGAACATGCCCAGGGTCCCTCCGAAAGAAGCGTTACCTTCTCCAGATAGGGACACATCATAGACTTGGTGACCGGAATACTGGGTCTCACCCTGAACCTCGTAGGTCCAGTCGCCGTACAGGGTCGCCATATCCTCCAACTTGAAGTTAACAGAGTAGACCCACTTGTCACCAGCATTGAATTCGGGCAAGTTCATATCGGCCAACACTGGGATTGGTATTGTCGTCAAAACAGCCAGAGCACAAATCAGAAGAACGAACCACCTTACCATTGCAGATCGACCTTATCACATCAAGTGATTGCAAATGAAAAGTCTTTTGGCTCGGCTACAGGTCGCGGATGAGTTCGATCGTCACATCGTGCAGACTCTTCAGGACCAGATCGGCTTGACCAAAATCTCCGGTTTCCGTATCTTCCGTTGGGATGGCTATCCCTTTCATTCCTGCATTCTTCGCTGCAACGATGCCTTTTGGAGCGTCCTCAATGACCACGCAGACCTTTGGATCCGCATCCATCCTCTCTGCTGCCAGTAACAAGACATCCGGTTGTGGCTTGAGGTTCTCGACCTCTGACCCATTCGCGATCGCTTTGAAGAACTTCTTCATCTCGAACTTCTCCAAGAGCTTATCCACGTACAACCAGTAAGAGTTGGAGGCCAACCCCAATACAAACTCCTCGTGCAACCTTCCAAGAACCTCGACCGCCCCGGGCATTGCGGGGACCTCTTCCTCGATCGACCTCAAGAAGTAGCGGTTCGCAACCGGCCTCACATCATCCTCGACGAACTCTTCCTTGTAGTTGCGTCTCTCCAGGAACTCAACAAACGTGGACCCTTGGACCACGAACTCCTGCCTGAACTCCTCCCATGTGATTTCGACACCAAGAGTGCGAAAAGCCTCCTGCCAGGCCTTGAACTTGTAATGCTCGGTATCGACAAGAATTCCATCCAGATCGAAGATGACTGCCTCGGCCATTCGATACCCAAATGCCTCTGGAATACAAATCAGTTCCGAAAAAACGAGATGAGATGGATTACACTATTAACAGGGGTTTTTCGCGACAATCGCGGGGAAAACGAGTCCTGGCAAAAAGTGGAAGATGAAGAAGCTTTAGTGCTTCTTCATTATTTTCATCCAGACGCCACTCTCATAGACTTGGAGCTTTCTCTTGCTCAAGGTCGTCTTGAACTCGTCCCAATCTATGATCTCGAGGCGGTCGTTCCTTCCCTTGGTAAACTGAACACCAGTGGTTCCCTTTACCCGTCCAGGCTTCAATCCCTTCTTCTTTGCAATTTCCATTGCTTTTTCAGGTGTTATTGGTTGCATCACCATGTTCTTCCCTCCAGGAGGGTTTAGGTCCTGTGACCAGTCCTGTATGGCACACCTGCATATTAAACTTTCCTAGGCCAGATTTTTACAATTGGGGAAAAATATAAATAGCCAGTAAAAGAGGGCGTCTTCCTTTTTTTTCGAGTTCTCGAGATTTTGTTAAGGAAAGGTTTTAAAACGGGTTGCGAATGGCACCTGCATGAGTCTCTTTGGCTCCTCTGGAATAAGGGGAAGAGTATTTGAGGAGATCACCCTGGAACTAGCCTCGGACATAGGCAAAGCGGTAGGGAGCTCTTATAAGAGAGTGTTGATCGGGCGGGATACGAGAACCTCGGGGGAGATGTTCAGGTCGGCGATAGTCTCCGGAATTCTATCCTCAGGAGCCGAAGCATTTGACGCTGGGATCGTCAGCACTCCCACGCTCGCATGGGGTGGAAGAGGGTTCGACTGCGGCCTGATGATAACTGCTTCTCACAACCCTGGTGAGTACAACGGCGTGAAGTTCTGGAACCCCAACGGACTTGCGTTCCTGAAGGAGCAGAGAGACAAGTTAGACGATCAATTGAACAGGAAGGAGTTCGAGCCAGTTCCCTGGGACAAGATTGGTTCCTTGAGCGGTTATGACACAGCTGTTGAGGAGCACATGGAGAAGATCCTCTCGGGCGTCGGCACATCGGACATCAAGGTCGTGGTGGACTGCGGAGGCGGTGCCACGTTCAACATAACGCCCGCTCTGCTGAAGAGAATGGGCTGCGATGTGGTCGTACTCAACGGTGAGCCAGACGGTCGTTTCTCCGCCAGGAACCCCGAGCCCATAGAAGAGAACCTCTCGGGATTGATCGGCGCCGTGAAGAGCTCTAATGCGGATCTGGGCATCGCACATGATGGCGACGGGGACCGGATGACGGCCGTGGACGAGAAGGGCAGATACATCGGGGGTGACAAGTTGCTCTCGATACTGGCACTCAACGAGGTAATAGATAGTCTGGTGGTGCCCGTAGACGCTTCCATGGTAGTCGACGATTTGCTTCCAGACGCACAGATCTACAGAACAAGAGTCGGCGATGTCTTCGTAGGCGAGGAACTCAAGAAGCGGAATGCGGATTTTGGAGCCGAGCCCTCAGGCACCTGGATATTCCCGAGGCATTTCCTGTGTCCGGACGGGGTCTACGCAGGAGCGCTCCTGGCAGAGATGGTCTCCGGGAAGAAACTGTCAGAGATGGCGGATGAAGTACCAGAGTACCCGCAGCAAGTGGAAGGCATCATGTTCGACACGAGAAGGAGAGAGGAGATCACCAAAGGACTCGACGAGAAGATGAGGTCCATCGACTGCGTTGAGTTGACAACGATCGACGGATGGCGACTGCAGTTCGAAGAAGGATGGGCGCTGGTTAGGTTATCTGGCACCGAGCCAAAGGTCAGGATCAAGGTGGAGGCCAGGGAGCCGAACACGGTAGATGATATATATCGAACGATTCATTCAATCACGGAAGAAGTGCTACGATGAAGGCATATATCCTAGCAGCTGGGGAAGGGACGCGGATGCGGCCGTTGACGGCAAATATCCCCAAACCGCTCCTGCCGGTGGCCGGGAAGCCGTTCTTGCTGCACACACTTGAATCCCTCAAGGAGAACGATGTCAAGGACATCACGATACTGATAGGGTGGAGAGGGAGGAGAATCAGAGAGTATCTGGGTGACGGTTCCGAACTGGGCTTGAACATCGATTACGAGGAACAGGAGAGAAGGCTGGGGACCGCACACGCCATCGGCCTGGCGAGGGCACACATTGATGGTCCGTTCATCAGCATCAACGGGGACGTGGTCATCACTCCCAATTCTGTCAAAGGGTTCATTTCAGCCTGGAAGAAGAGCAAAGGGACAATGATGGCGCTCGCCAAAGTGAAGGACCCCAAGGGTCTTGGTGTCATCGAGGTGGAGGACGACGTTGTCAAAGGAATCGAAGAGAAACCCAAACGTCCCAAGTCCAACCTCATCAATGCCGGTTTGTACGCGTTCGACGAGGGCATCTTCGAGCTCATCGAAAAGACACCCAAGTCCAAGAGAGGGGAGTACGAGATAACCGACACCCTCCTCTTGCTGATGGAGAAGGAAAGCGTTCACGGGCACATCCTGTCCGAAGAGTGGATTGACGTGGGCAGACCCTGGGACCTGTTGAAAGCGAACGAGATTCTCTTGAGGAGCGTCCACGGGGAGCACAACGGAACCGTGCAGAAGAACGTGGTCATGGAGAACAGCGTTCATATCGGAGAGGGTACGAATGTCAAGAGCGGAGCGTACATAATCGGACCTACCATCATCGGAAAGAACTGCGATATAGGACCCAACTGTCTCATTAGGGCCAGCACGTATATCGGGGACGGGTGCAAGATCGGAAGCGCTTCAGAGGTCAAGAACTCGATCATCATGGACGGGACCAACGTGCCGCACCACAATTACGTCGGGGACAGCGTCCTCGGGGAGAGGTGCAACCTCGGATCCGGCACCAAGATAGCCAACCTGAGGCTCGATGAGAAGAACATCAAGATCGCGTACAAGGGACAGCACATGGACACCGGCCTCCGGAAGCTGGGCGCCATTCTGGGAGACGACGTCAAGACCGGGATAAACGCTTCCATAGACGTAGGGACCATCATCGGAGAGAACGTGTTCATAGGACCGGGCGCGGTGGTCAAGGGGGTCATCGCTCCAAACTCAAGAATCCTCTGAGGAAGGGGTATGAAGATACTGCAAGTTTCGCCTTACTTCTACCCACACGTGGGTGGAGTGGAATCTCATGTTCTGGACCTGTCCAAGGAACTGGCTTCCAGGGGGCATGAGGTCTCGGTCCTCACCACCAACATGGGCAAGATGCCCGAAAGGGAGAGCATGCTGGGCTTTGAGATAATACGGGTCAAGCCTCTTTCCATAGTTCTCAAGACCCCCATAGTCCCCAGGGTAAGAGGTCGGGTCAGCAGGACTGATGCGGACGTTATCCATTCCCACTCACCACCTCCACTGAGTTCCTATTACACCGCCAAGGGATGCAAATCGAACAAGATACCGCACGTGATCACATACCACGCAGACATAGAGATACCCAGCAGAATAGGGAAGCTGGTTGCAGGGTTCTACAGGAGAACTTACGGAGCTTACACGGTCAAGAGAGTGGACAAGATCATAGTGACCTCCGGCAGCTATCATGCCACATCCAGGTCCGTTTGGAGGTACTCCCCGGAGATCATCCCCAACACGGTGGACGCGGACAGGTTCAACCCCGAGAACGACGGCTCAGCGGTGAGGGAGAAGCACGGGATAGGTCCCGACGACCCAACTGTTCTCTTCGTTGGAAGGATCGTCTGGCACAAGGGGATCGAGTATATCATGGAAGCTTCCACACTGATGAAGAAGGTGAAGTTCCTGGTCGTCGGGAGTGGGGAGAACCTCGAGAAGTACAAGGCAAAGGCGGAGGCCATGGGTATTAGTGACAGGGTCATCTTCACGGGTCGCCTGTCCTGGGCGGACCTGCCGAACTACTACGCCGCGTGTGACGTCTTCACCCTTCCGTCGATCTCTCGACTGGAGGCCTTCGGGATAGCAACACTGGAAGCAATGGCAACCGGGAAGCCGGTAGTGGTGGGAGACATACCGGGAGTGAGGGAAGTGATCGAGGATGGGAAGCAGGGCTTGGTCTTCGATGTGATGGACGCAGAGGACCTGGCCAGCAAGTTATCCACGCTAATCGAGGATCCTGGATTGCAGAAGAAGATGGGGGACGAAGGACGAAAGAAGGTGGAGAAGCGGTTCCTCATTTCAACGGTCGCGGACCAGATCGAAAAGGTGTACGAAGAGCTCACTTAATCAATGACCTCGAGAGGATAGGGGTTGCCGTCCAGATCCCAGGCTTTCCATGAATCGGGCTTGTATGGGACCTTTGTGATAATGTGCACGTAGCCGAACTTCCCGAAGAGCCCCAGGTCAGCGCCAGAAGGATTGTTGTACTCAGTGGGATGCGAGTGAACCGTTCCCACGACAGTGTAATCGATCGGTAGCATGTGCAAACGGAGAAGTGCGGACCTTTCCCCGGAAATGGTGCCAGGCAGAAGCATTATCTCGGTGATGATGCCTTTCTCGCACCTGAGTACGCCGGCGAACTCGTTTGGGAAGTTCTCCTTTGAGACCTCGAGAATCAGGTCGAGTATCTCCCTCTTTATCGCATAGGCCCTCTTCCTACCCACTTCAATCACTCTTAACCCAGTTTCTCAATGAACCTTGCATAGAAATCTTCCTGGAACCTGATGAAGCTGGCCTTGTTCTCTGAGATGGTCATCTCCACCTTCTCTTTCCCAGAGAGTGAGATTATCTCCTGTCCGTCCAGGACCATGTGGCACTCCTTCGACTCTGCGAACTCCATCTCGATACAGCTCTTTGCGGGTATCACCAGGGGTCTTCCTGAGAGCTTGAACGGTGCTATCGGAACCATGACCATTGCCTCCACCCTGGGATCTATTATCGGACCTCCGGCGCTCATTGCATAACTAGTTGATCCGGTGGGAGTGGCTATCATCACACCATCCGCCCTGAAGTCGTCTGCCAGGCTTCCATCTATCGTGATCTTGAAGTGTCTCATCTTTGCCACATGTGCGGTATGGAACACGACCTCGTTGAGGCAGTCGGAGACCCTCTCGCCGTCCTTGAGCACCTTCAACTTGATCCTCTCATCCAGCTTGTAGTCCCCGCTGAGGGCTCTTCCAATGGCCGTCTCGATGTCATCCACGTGTACCTCTGTCAAGAAGCCCATGACACCGGCGTTGATGCCGAGAAGCTTGGAGTTCGACCGCTGAAATGCTCTGAGGATTGTCCCATCCCCGCCAATGGTAATAATGAAATCCGCGTCCATCTGGTCGAGTGGGGTCGGTTCCTTGCCCAGGACCTTTGCGAGGTCGGTATCGAACATAATCTCATGGCCGCCAAGGGCTGCTTCGATCCTTCCGGCCAGCTTATCCAGGCCATCCACGTCCGGCTTTGCGGATATTCCAATTCTCATATTACCTCATCCAGCAGCTTCTTGTCCCCTACGGCGATGAAATTCGACCTCTCTCGAGGACCGAACCTCATTTCGAGAACATCTCCATCTGTATTGTATATTTCTCCTCCGGCCTCTCTCAATATGAGTGCCCCTGCAGCAAGGTCCACCAGTCTGATCATGGGTTCGGCGTCCACCATGTAAAGGTCGGCGATACCGCTTGCCACCATGGCCAGCTCCAGAGATGCCGCACCGTAGTTCCTGGCTCTCCTGGCCATTGCCGCCAATTCGAAGGCCTTGGGATTTGCATTGCTGCCCAAATACAGCAGGAAGACCGACTTGTCTGGATCGTATTCCTTGACCTTGATGGGTGATCCGTCCTTGTAAGCACCTCTGCCTTTCTCGGAGTGATAGACGGTCCCATTGGCAAGGTCCCTGATGAGTCCGAACTCGATATCGGACATGACCTCCTTTCCCACTGCCAAAGAGACTGAGTAGAACGGTATCCCCGCCAGAGCATTGTAAGTGCCGTCTATGGGGTCGATCACGAGCGTCTGTTCAGCACCATTGTCAATGAAGTCGGCCTCCTCGCTCAGGACGTTGAGCGGGTTCCCGTGTTCATTCAAAGTCTCTAATATGGCCTCCTCCGCGATCCGGTCAATCTTCTGCGTGGGCGTTCCATCAGCACCGATTCCCATCTCGGCGCTCAGGTCCTCCCCTTCCCGATCCCGGACAGCAAGGTGAACCGCTTCAGCAATCTCCTCCAGGAGACCTATCATCGTTACAGCACAGAAGTTCCGAGATATTATACTTTTCCGGGAATGGCCCATAGCCAAATACTCGATACGTTTATATAGAAGTTCAATCATAGAGGAACCACTTCACCACTAATGGAGGAATAAGTATGTTAGGTGGACAAACACCAATTCTGATACTAAAGGAAGGAACAAGAAGGGAAAAGGGAAAGGGCGCACAGTTCAACAACATCGCTGCCGCAAAGGCGGTCGCGGATGCTGTGAGATCCACCCTCGGTCCAAGGGGCATGGACAAGATGCTCGTGGACAGTATGGGGGACGTTGTGATCACAAATGACGGTGTGACCATTCTCAAGGAGATTGATATCGAACATCCAGCGGCCAAAATGCTGGTGGAAGTCGCCAAGACCCAGGACGAGGAATGCGGGGACGGAACAACGACCGCGGTCATCCTTGCGGGAGAACTTCTGAAGAAGAGCGAGGGCATGATCGAGTCCAACATACATCCGACCATCATCGCAGGCGGTTTCAGACTGGCGGCCAACAAGGCGAGAGAGGTTCTGGACAAGATCGCACAGAAGGTCTCGATAAAGGACCGGAAGACGCTCCACAACATTGCGACAACTGCAATGATCAGCAAGAGCGCCTCGACGCACAGGGACCTCCTGGCAGATGTGGCAGTCGACGCTGTTACCTCGGTAGCCGAGGAGCACAGCAAGGGCAAGTACCGGGTCGACACCGACGACATCCAGGTGATAAGGAAACAAGGCGGATCGGTCACCGACACAGAGATGATCCACGGAATAATCATAGACAAGGAAGTTGTCCATACGGGCATGCCAAAGTCAGTGAAGAACGCAAGAATCGCTTTGATAGATTCCGCTCTTGAGGTCAAGAAGACAGAGGTCGACGCGAAGATAGAGATAACCGACCCCTCTCAGCTGAACGCGTTCCTGCAGGAAGAGGAGAACATGCTCAAGGGGATGGTCCAGATCATCAAGAAGAGCGGCGCGAACGTGGTCTTCTGTCAGAAGGGCATAGACGACCTTGCACAGCACTTTCTGGCCAAGGAAGGCATCTACGTGGTCCGAAGGGTCAAGAAATCGGACATGGAGAAACTTTCGAAGTCCACAGGCGGCACCATCATCACCAAGCTCGACGAGCTTGTCAAGGGCGATTTGGGTGCGGCCAAGAGCGTCAGGCAGGAGAAGATCGGCGACGACGACATGACCTTCGTAACTGGATGCAAGAGCCCGAAGGCGGTATCCATACTCATCCGAGGCGGAACCGAGCACGTGGTCGACGAGCTCGACAGGTCTCTTGAGGACGCCCTAAGCGTTGTTGCGGTTGCCATCGAAGACGGAAGGATAGTTACTGGCGGCGGCTCTGCAGCTTCAGAAATCGCTCTCAGGCTCAGAGAATATGCATCTTCAGTGGGCGGTAGGGAACAGATCGCCATCGATGCCTTCGCGGAGGCAATGGAGGTCATTCCAAGAACGCTGGCAGAGAACGCTGGCCTTGATCCCATTGACACCCTGATAGACCTGAGGAAAGCGCACAAGAAGGGCAAGAAGCATGCCGGGGTCAACGTCGTTTCAGGCGGCCTTCTGGACATGAAGAGGAGCAACGTCCTCGAGCCGATAAGGGTCGGAACACAGGCAATCGAGTCTGCGACCGATGCAGCAGTGATGGTCCTGAGAATCGATGATGTTATCGCTTCAAAGGGCGGCGAAGGCCCACCGATGCCAGGCGGACCTGGTGGAATGGGCGGAATGGGAGAAGACTTCTAACCTTCTTCCTCTCTTATTTCCCATCCCACGATAGATACAAATCATCGGAATCGCTACTAGCGCCCGCAAGAACTCATCTCAAGCGCATTAAGGCAAACGAGGAAGGTCTGATGCCAGAAGAAGAGAACGGGAACCAGACAACAGAAGAACAGATCGATGAGCAGGAAGCAGGAGAGGCCGAAGGCCAGGATGACCTGCTCAAGCGACTCAAGTACCTCCAGGCCGAATATGAGAACTACAAGAAGAGAACGGCCAAGGAGATGCAAGTGTTCACTGAGTATTCCTATCAGAAGATATTCTCCACCATACTGCCTATTGTGGACGACCTGGAAAAGGCCGGCGACACCATCAAGGACGAGGAGGACGCCGACGGGGTCAGGATGATCTACAACAACCTCATGGAAACGCTTAGGAACGAGGGACTGGAGGAGATCGGCGCCGTAGGCGATGATTTCGACCCTTTCAAGCACGAATGCGTATCTCAGGTGGAGAATGGGGAGATGGAAAGCAACAAGATAGCAGAGGTCATCCAGAAGGGATATAGTTTCAAATCCAAGGTATTGAGACCATCAAAGGTGGTCGTAGTGAGGAATGAAGTGAAGGAGGAAGGCAATGACGAAGATAATAGGGATAGATCTGGGGACGACTAATTCGGAAGCTGCTTATCTGGAAGGCGGACGGCCGAAGATAATACCCAGTGCCGAAGGCACGTCGTTCGGTGGGAAGATGTTCCCGTCGGTGGTCGCCTTTACCGAGGACGGTCAACGTCTGGTGGGGGAAGCTGCAAAGAGACAGGCGGTTCTGAACCCTGAGAATACGGTAATGAGGATCAAGAGGAAGATGGGGACGGACCACAAGGTGAAGATCGGTGACAAGGAGTACACGCCCCAAGAGATATCGGCGATGATACTGCAGAAGATCAAGACGGACGCGGAAGCCTACTTAGGAGAGGAGGTCACGGACGCTGTCATCACGGTTCCAGCATATTTCAACGACAATCAGAGGCAGGCCACGAAGGATGCCGGGGAAATAGCAGGTCTGAAAGTCCAAAGGCTCATCAATGAGCCCACGGCCGCCGCAATCGCATACGGTCTGGAGAAGATCGAGGAACAGAAGCTCGTGGTTCTGGACCTGGGCGGCGGAACGTTCGATGTCACCATAATGGAGATAGGTGATGGGGTGTTCGAGGTCGTTTCGACGAGCGGTGACACACAGCTGGGCGGCTCGGACATGGATGAGAAGATCGTCGAGTGGCTGGCTGACGGGTTCCAAAAGAAGGAGGATATCGACCTAACGGGCGACCTGAGCGCCATGCAGAGGCTCCGGGATGCCGCGGAGAAGGCCAAGATCGAGCTTACCAGCACGGTGACCACAACCATCAACCTGCCGTTCATAGCGTCAAAGGATGACAAACCAAGGCATCTGGAAATGAGCCTGACAAGGGCGAAGCTGGAGGAACTGATAGAACCGGTGCTCTCCCGCTGCGAAGAGCCCATAGGGAAGGTCTTCAAGGACGCCAAATTGGACTACAAGGATATCGGAAAGGTCATCCTAGTGGGCGGACCGACGCGAATGCCGGTAGTCAAAGGGAGGTTCGAGAAGATAATCGGGAAGAAGGCGGAACGAGGTGTGGACCCGATGCAGTGCGTCGCCATGGGAGCGGCAATCCAGGGAGGTGTGCTCGCTGGAGAAGTGACCGACCTATTGCTTCTTGATGTTACCCCGTTGTCAGTGGGTGTGGAAACCCTCGGCGGGGTGATGACCAAGTTGATAGACAGGAACGCGACCATTCCCACCAGCAAGAGCCAGATCTTCACGACGGCCGCTGACGGACAGACGAGCGTCGATATCCACGTCCTGCAAGGAGAGAGGGATATGTCCCAAGACAACACTACATTGGGCAGGTTCCATCTCGTTGGCATTCCGCCCGCACCCAGAGGCATACCCCAGATAGAGGTCTCGTTCGACATCGACGAGAACGGGATCATGAACGTATCTGCCAAGGACCTTGGAACCGGAAAGGAGCAGACCATAACAATAACCGCATCCACCAAGCTCGGCCAGGATGAGATAGACGGAATGATAAAGGACGCCGAGGACTCCGCCGAAGAGGACAAGAAGAGAAGGGAGATCGTGGAGACCAAGAACGCTGCCGATTCGCTCATCTATTCCTCGCAGAAGACGCTGGAGGAGCTGAGCGACCAGATAAGCGATGAGACAAAGAAGGCGGTCAAGGAGAAGATCGGGGATCTGCAAAAGGCACTGGAAGCTGACGACATCGCACAGATCAAGCAGAGCATGGAGATCCTGGCAAAAGAGGTCCAGAAGATTGGAACCGAGATCTATCAGAAGACCGCGGCGCAGCAGCAGGCCGAACCCAAGGAAGAGGAGAGAGAAACCTCCGATGACGAGAAGGTCAGGGACGCGGAATACGAGATAGTGGACGATGAGTAGACTTTATATTCTGTCGGTGATGTATCACATTCAGGATGGCCAAACGAGACTATTATGAGGTACTTGAAATCGAGAAAGGTGCCTCTGCGAAGGACATAAAGAAAGCTTACCGCAAGCTCGCCAAGAAGCATCATCCAGATCTGAACAAGAAGAACCCCAAGGATGCGACGGAGAAGTTCAAAGAGGTCTCCGAAGCGTACGAGGTTCTTGCGGACAACGATAAGAAGGCGAGATACGACAGGTACGGTCATGCGGGCGTTGAGTCCACTTTTGGAACAGGAGGCTTCACCTGGTCGGACTTCACACATTACAGGGACATAGAGGATATCTTCGGGAGGGACATCTTCAGGGATCTCTTCGGGATACGTTTCGGCGGGGACATATTCGGTGATCTCTTCGGGAGCAGAGCTCGAAGAGGGCCGTCAAGGAGAAGAGGGCGAGACATCAGGTTCGATCTTGACATCACACTGGAGGATGCGGCCTATGGGACAAAGAAGCGTGTCAAGATACCTCATCTGGCACAGTGCGAATCCTGCAACGGGACCGGAGCAGAGGGGGGGATGATCTCAACGTGCTCCATGTGCAACGGCAACGGTCAGGTGCAGGATGTGAGGAGAGAAGGCTTCAGCCAGTTCATCACTATTACCACATGCCCCAAGTGCAGGGGAAGAGGACAGCTCGCGGAGAAAGTGTGTCCGGAATGCAGGGGGAGCGGTTCGATACACAAGACCAGCACGCTGGAGATAGATGTTCCCAAGGGCGCCTTCGATGGCCTCAGGTTGAAGATACCCGGAAAAGGAGAGGCCGGAAATCTGGGAGGACCCCCCGGGAACTTGTACATATTCGTTCACGTCAAGCCCCATGAGATCTTCGACAGGAGAGGTGCGGACATCATACTTGAACTTCCGATAAGTTTCGCTCAGGCGGCGCTGGGCGACAAGGTCGAGGTCCCCACGCTGGACGGGAGGGCCAGACTGACCATACCTCCAGGAACGCAGACCAACACCATCTTCAAAATCAGGAGAAAGGGGCTGCCGGACATCGACGGCTACGTGAGAGGTGATGAGCTCGTCAAGGTGGTCGTGGTCACGCCGGAGAAGCTATCGTCCGAACAGCGGAGGCTCATGAAGGAGTTCGCTGAAGTCAATGGAGACTACCACAAGAAAGGCAAGAAAAGCATTTTCCACAAGAGAAGGTAGGACTAAGGTATCGGCAATTGACCGAAGTACGCCAGAAGCTTCACGAAGCCATAGACGCTGAAAATCGCAACGGCACCGATGGCAACCACAATCAGCGTTTTTACAACTTCACTCTTCCCATTTCTGGCCATGATACCTGCCTTCCAAGAATGAGAGAAACAAGAACTCTCGTTCAAATTCCCCTCATATAAAACATATGCCACCATTGTATATAGTGTTTTTCATCTGATTTCGTTGAATAATATTAATGTCATATGCAAATTTATGCAGGTTTTCCTACCAATTTCGCAAAAATGTTTATTTCAGTAACTCAATCCAAGAGTGAATGGAGAAGACCATTGGACTGCTTACGAGAGATTTCAGATTGTTCCATGACTTGGTGAAAGCTCTCAAGAGGAGAGACATGGCTTTCGTCAGCCTCTCTTTCGATGATCCGATACCGCCTACCGTGGGTGCCGTGATAACCACGCATGACGAGATGAGCGACATCGATTTCGAGAACAAGGTCGCCTGCACGGATGTGGGAATGGCAATCGCGGAATCCTTGCGTATACTCAAAGGGAAGGAACGGTTCGATGAGCTGATAGTGGGAATAGACCCGGGAGCTAGGCCTGGAATCGCGGTCGTTGGTGACGGGATCGTGCTTGAGACTAGAGGAGCCGCCTCCCCCGAGGACGTGGCACCGCTGATGAAGAAGATAGTGGCATCATATCCAGCGGACCATATTGGGCTGAAGATAGGGCACGGGGACCCAACCAACAGGAACAGGATCATCAACTCCTTGTCGACCCGGAATTACGAGATCGAGATCGTGGATGAGAAGGGCACGACCCACAGGTCGGACTCTCCAGACCAGGAAGCGGCCATCGGCATAGCCTCCATGAGAGGGCACCCGGCCAAGAGGAAATACGCCATCACACCCTCCCCAGGAGAGATAAAGGACCTTCAGAACAGGAGCAGGATCCAGAGCAAAGGGAAGATCACCATATCCAAGTCACTGGCCGGCCAAGTGGCGGAGGGGAACATCACCCTCGAAGAGGCCGTAAAGAGACAAGAGAACAACCAATCCTGACGACGTATCCAGTGGCGGACGAGCGATATTCATTGCGTAATGTATTTAAATAGCCTTCCTTAATAGGTGGGCGCTATGCCTGAATCAGTGGAACTTAGAGTTGCTGAAGCTCCTCAATCGGATGTTGGATTGGGAAGGGCCAGGGTGGACACCCAGACCCGCATGTCCTTGAACATTGACATAGGGGAGACCATCGAGATAAGCGGCAAGAACGTGACCGCGGCCAAGCTTTTCAGGGTCATGCAGGAGGACGAAGGTAAGAACCTGGTCAGGATCGATGGTCTGGTCAGACGGAACGTGGGCGTCTCGATAGGCGACAAGGTTAGGATAAAGAAGGCCGAGGTCTCTGAGGCTGAGAGGATAACGATAGCACCCATAATCTCTGAAGGTCACAAAATAAGCTTCGGCCAGGGCATAGAGAACTTCGTGCGGAGGGGGCTTCTCAAGAGGCCCATGAGCAAGGGAGACGTTGTGATCATTCCAGGTATTGCCATCATGGGCGGCGCATTGCCGTTTCTTGTAACCAAGATCGTTCCCAAGGGAATCGTCCAGATAGTTGACGACACCCTCATCGAGATGAAGGAAGAACCTGTCCGTGAAGCGGACATGATCACCTCCACAATCTCATACGAGGACATAGGTGGACTGGATGATGAGCTTCAAAGAGTAAGAGAGATGATAGAGCTTCCCTTGAAGCACCCAGAGCTTTTCGAAAGACTTGGGATCGACCCGCCAAAAGGTGTTCTGCTCTTCGGTCCGCCAGGAACTGGTAAGACCCTGATAGCCAAAGCGGTGGCAAGCGAGGCGGGAGCCAGCTTCTTTTCGATTCAGGGCCCAGAAATCATGTCCAAGTACTACGGCGCGTCCGAGGAGAGGCTGAGAGAGAAGTTCGAAGAGGCCGAGAAGAGCGCCCCGTCAGTGATATTCATCGATGAGCTGGATTCGATCGCGCCCAGAAGGGAAGACGTCAGCGGAGAGGTGGAGAGAAGGGTGGTCGCACAGCTGCTGACGCTAATGGACGGACTGAGCGCGAGAGGCGACCTGATAGTCATAGGCGCCACCAACAGGGAAGAGGCCATTGACCCGGCGCTGCGAAGAGGCGGCAGGTTCGACAGGGAGATAGAGATCGGGGTCCCGGACCGAAAGGGAAGGCAGAAGATACTTCAAATCCACACCAGGGGCATGCCGTTCGAGGGGGAAGAGAAGGACAGGGACGAGCTTTTGATGGAGCTGGCTAATATCACGTACGGCTTCGTTGGAGCCGACCTGGCAGCACTCGCAAGGGAAGCGGCCATGAAGGCATTGAGACGCTATCTACCAGAGATCGATCTGGACCAACCGATCCCGGCGGAGATATTGGAGAAGATAAGAGTCACAAAGGACGACTTCAAGGACGCCTTGAAAGAGGTTGAACCCAGCGCCATGAGGGAAGTGCTTGTTGAGATCCCGCGGGTGAAATGGGAGGACGTCGGAGGTTTGGCTGAGATCAAGGAGAAGCTCAAGGAGATGATCGAGATGCCCCTCACAGACCCTGAGTCGTTCGAGGAAATGGGCATAACTCCACCCAGGGGTGTACTTCTGTACGGCCCACCGGGTTGCGGCAAGACCTTGATAGCAAAAGCACTGGCAAACGAATCAAAGGCGAACTTCATCACGGTCAAAGGTCCAGAGGTCATATCCAAATGGGTCGGAGAAAGCGAGAAGGCTATCAGGATCATCTTCAAGAAGGCCAAGCAGGTCTCTCCCGCAATAATATTCCTGGATGAGATAGATGCAATCGCCCGCATGAGAGGGGGTATCTCGGGGGACTCGGGCGTCACGGAGAGAGTGGTGAACCAGTTGCTGACATCTATGGACGGACTGGAGAGCTTAGAGGGCGTTGTTGTGCTGGGCGCCACCAACCGCCCGGACATGCTCGACCCTGCACTGCTGAGAGCGGGAAGGTTCGACAGACTCCTGTTAATCCCTGTACCCGACAGGGACGCAAGACTTGAGATACTGAGAGTCCACACCAAGAAGATGCCGCTGAACAAGGAAGTCCATCTGGAAGAACTGGCCGATGAACTTGAAGGTTATTCCGGGGCCGACATTCAGTCGCTCTGTAGGGAAGCAGGAGTACTGGCCATGAAGGAGAAGAAAAAGAAGAAAGAGGTCACCCTGGAGCACTTCCACGAGGCGCAGAAGAGCGTCCGTCCATCGATCAATCCGGAGACGAACAAATTCTATGAGACGATCGGGCAGATGATAAATCAAGCGGGAAGGAAGCCCGACAGTGATCGGGACAGATCTTTCTATGTTGCTTAGATGCTTCCCGAAACATATGGCACCAGATAGTCTTTTATAGTCTGGACACGTTTGACCCATAGCCACCGAAGTTGCTCTGGGGCAACGTAAAATGAGGTGAGATGGGATGAAGAAATTTGCTACTGAGCTGAGGGGAAAGACCGTTATGACGAATGATGGTCAAATCCTCGGGATGATTGAGAACTTCATTGTGGATACCAAGAACGGAAAACTTGTTGACGTACTGGTCATTCCGGCAGAGGAGATAGAGCCCCGATTGTTCAAGACGGACACACAGGGAAGAATCATACTGCCCTTCGCTGGCATGAAGGCGATAAAAGACGTTGTCGTCATGGACATGGAATAGGCCCTCCCAGCCATTCGGATCTCTTTCCGTATTCTGAAGACCTGCAAATGTGATTAGCGTTGGGTTTCGTTGTAGACTTCTCAGAAAGATAAAAATAGGGAGTCATGGATACTTCAACCAATGGAGTGGGAGTGGCAGATAGGGCTGATATTCGTTATCGTCGGTGTAATCCTGTTCATAGTTGAGGTTGCATCACCGGGCTTCTTTGTGGCCATTCCTGCAACGGTTCTGATATTCCTGGGTGCCCTCGGCATGATCTTGGACGGTTTCTTCCTGAGCATGTGGAGCCCGATCGTTGCCATTGGGGTCACGGTCCCGGCTTTCCTCGGCACCATGTACGCGTACAAGAAGCTTGCTCCGCCTCAGCCACCGACCACAACGGTAGGTCGCTCCCTGGTCGGTAAGAGGGGGATCGTGGACACGGACATAGTACCCAACACGATCAAGGGCAAGGTCAGGATTGAGAATCAGACCTGGAGCGCAACGTCCGATCACTACATACCAAAGGACACTCTGGTCGAGGTGGTCCAGAGCAGGGGCGTTCACGTGATTGTTAAAGAGGTCCAGGAACAAGGACCCTAGACATCCCTGGGGAGGGGAGAAACGATGTTTGACCCGCAAGAAGAGAGAAGTTGGAAGCAACCTGAGAAGAAGTGGTGGATTGTGTTCAGTCTATTCCCGCTGTGGATTCCTGAAGTGACGGCGCAGCTTGAAGGTCTGATACTCGCGATTGTGATCTTGGTCATCTTTGCGCTGATGGCCATCCTGGGGGCGATGATTAGGATCATCCAGCCCTATCAGCAGGGACTTTACATCCGGCTGGGGAATTTCATGAGGGTCCTCAACCCGGGGGTAAACTTCGTTGCACCTTTGGTTTCACAAGTAGTAAAGATCGACCTTCGAACACAGGTCCTGGATGTCCCGAGACAGGAGGTCATCACCAAGGACAACTCACCGACCAATGTTGACGCCATCATCTACATAAAAGTCATCGATCCAATCAAATCGTTCTTCGAGGTGACGGATTATACCATAGCGACAATCGCACTGGCACAGACAACACTACGATCCATCCTGGGAGACATGGAACTCGATGAGATACTCTACAACAGAGACACGATCAACGTACGACTGAGGGACGTGTTGGACCATGCAACCGACGCTTGGGGCGTCAAGGTCGAGGCTGTCGAGATAAGGGAAGTGGACCCGGTCGGACCGGTCAAGGCGGCAATGGAAGAACAGACGGCGGCAGAGAGGCAGAGAAGAGCCGCCATCCTAAGAGCGGACGGAGAGAAGAGATCTGCGATCCTTGTCGCGGAAGGTAGCAAGAGATCTCGGATCCTGGAGGCAGAGGGTCTGAGGCAGGCCAAGGTACTGGAGGCTGAGGGTCAGAGGTTAGCAATCATCCTGGAAGGTCAGGGTAACGCCCAGAAGCTCAGGATATTGGCGCTCGGTGCGGCCCCGCTGGACTCCAAGGCGCTCACGGTATTGTCACTGGACACGGTCAAGGAGATGGCGAACGGCCAGGCAACCAAGATAGTGTTCCCGTTCGAGATCTCAAGGCTCATGGAGACCGCAAGCGAGTACATGGGAGCCAGCAGGAAGATCCCCGAGAGGGAAATCGCACAGTACGGAGACCTCGAGAGACTCTTGGGCCAAGCGGACGATGTTCTCGGACCCATACCCAAGCATGAAGAACTTCGGGCAGAATTGAAGACAATCGAGAATCAGTTAATTGAGGAGACAAAGGAGGCAGAGGAGATCGCTCACATCTCTGAGAAGGGGAAATACGCCAAGAAGATACCGAGAGAAAAAGAAGAGTGACACCCTAGCACGCAGAGGTCAACCTCACACCGGATTCTGATTTGAAGGGTCTTAAATAGTAAACTCGCAAATGGTTCTCCGGAACGAAGGGGGTTGCGGGATTGAGTAGCTCAGAGAACATAGGAATATTGCTCTTGGACCTAGGGGAACCGCCAGAATACGATGAGTACACTTACTATTCTTTTCGGGATTACGCGAAGACACTTGTTGATATCGGGCTCATAGGTAGGGAATTCCTGGAGGAGGACAGAGGAACCGTACTGATGGATAGGGAGAGCCTGAACCTGGATAACGGCACGAACGGCTCGGAGTACTTGGACGCGTGGCTGAAACCAGTCAACGGACAGGGTTCAAAACCGCGGAAGAAGCCGGCCGTTTCAGGCATCATCAGAGGGTCAACAGAAGGTCAGAGATACTTGAGGAACAAAGGACGGGGACGGGGGGAGCCTGATTTCTATGAGATGTACGGCTTCGATGTGTGCCAGAAATGGCAGATGATGGGGGGTAGATCACCATTCTTCGATCAGTCGATGTCCATCAAGGACGAGGTCCGGGATGGTCTGGAAACCAGGTACGGAAAGAAGATCTCGATTCGAATGGCATACGGCATGGACCCGGTTCCGAGCAAACAGAAGCAGACTGTTGACGCCGTCATCAAGGACTTCGTAGAGAAGGACAAGATAACCCATCTGTTGGTTGCTGAGCACCTCAACGTATTCACCGATGTGACCAGTGACCTGTACCTTAGGAAGAAGATCGAGGACAGCCTGAGAGAAGTCAAGTCCAAGATCCCGGTAAGCTATACCAACCAGCTGGGAGAGAACGACTCTTTCGCGATGGGCGTCGCTGCCAAGATACAGGACGAGATGAAGATACTTCCAGAGAGAACCAATGTGATGATTGCACTGTCCCACCACGGCCTCCCGCCCATGAAGGTCGGAGAGTACGACGGAGAGAAGGACTCGTATCAGGAGAACTCCAAGAGAGTGTTCGACATCACCCGAAAGAAGATAATGACCACCGTTCAGAGAAAGGGACGGTTTGACGTTGTACAAGTTTTCACAAGGGAGATGGAGCACCCTTACACAGGAAATCACAATGTTCTTGTGCCCAGAAGGGCGCTTGACATGGCAGTGTCCAGGAGGTTCGACCACTACATCGAGATCCCATACGAATTCCCTGCGGACGGGGTCCATGTGCTGATCAAACTGAGGCAATCGTACGGCATCGATCCTCCCAGATGGAACAGCGTTTTCGAGACCAACTTCCCGTACAAGAGCCTCAAGGCGAAGATCACCAGCGCATACTTCTACCCAGAATACAAGATTAGGGCCTATTATTCCGAAATAACGAGAGTGCTGGATCGTCTGCTTTAGAAAGGATCAGTTCTGGATTTGAATCGTGCCATCAGCGATAGCGTGGACCCACAATGCTTCGCCGGCTGTCAGCAAGTGGGCATCATTGACCTTTTGAAGATTGAATGGACCGCTCGGTGAATATGCTTCCACACGATCGTAGGAGATCCCGCTCAAGAGGTTCCCTACCGTACGCTGGGTCATGGACGGGAAGCCGATCAGGTTCCAGCCGGCCTTGATCTGTATGGAGATCTGGGGTTGAACAACGCCTGTGACCGTCCAAATGCCGGACTGGGGGCCAAAGACCCAGATCCCCATGCTCTCATCGACGTAGGTCAGGTCATTGAACGGTTTTGATGGAGTGTATGATTTCCAAGGGTTCAGTTGGTCCCCGGTGTCGTATGCCCACAGGGCACCATTCTGTTGAAGCTGGAGCATTGACGCCGGATCGGTGTAGCTTGTCTGGAATGGAATGGAAACCAAGTTCGCATTGGAGGCGGTCATGATGCGGCATTTACCGCCAGCTACGCGCGAGGTGTTCCTCCACCCCTGATAGTCCCTCGTTGTGATTTGATAGAAGAGGTTGTCGGGATCCATCCCGCCGCCCACATGAACGAAGCTGGTCGTACCGGCGAAGACCACGCCAATGGGTGTGGTGTTGAAGGATCCGTATCCGCAGAAGAGGCTGTTCCTGCCGAGGTAGATCTCATAGACGAACACATCCGCTTCTCCGCCACCATCGTCGGGTGACAAGGACCATTCCAGAACGATATCTTGCTTGCTCACTGACAATTCAACTTTCTGAAGATCCGCAACCTCCGGCGGATTCCCGCTTGGCATCTTGTTGAACTCGTCCAGGATCATGTACGCCCTGTAGCTGGTCACCCATGATTCGTCCGTGTTGTCCGGGTCCCCGTAGTTGGTGGGCAGGCCGCCGTCATCGTCCCCGTCCGCTGCCATCTGCCTGTCCGTTAGGTTGAGGAAGTTGAGATAATAGATGTCCTCGCCGGTGATGTCCCAGATTCCGAGATGGCCTCCGGCGTACCATGCTTCCCAGCCTACCTGACTCCTTCCGGGACCAGAACCTGGATTCACCACTTGTGTCTCTAAGAACGGTCCATATGTCTGCATCCAGGTCACGTTGGGGAACTCCTGCATGCTTGACTTCCATATGCCCCACATCGAGGTCCCGCCCGCAAGCGCCCAGCTTTCGGTTGACAGCAAAGAGGGATCGTTCTCCATCTCTGTCATTGTAGCATTGCCGTATCCAACTGCTTCCCATCTTGCTGTAGCATTGCCGGTATCCAGAGCATACATGTACATGTTGCCCGCAGCCCAACCACGGATATGGACCCGGGTCTCGAAAGGAAAGAGGAAGATATCGGGTTCCATGCCACTGACACTGGATATGAACTGCATTGATGCATTCGCGTACCAGCTGTACGTCCAATTATTGTATGCGTTGCGGAATCTCTGTTCGGCTGCGAGGGCCCAAGAGGAGCTGTAGACCTTTCCCGAATCGGGCTCCAGCCAAGCAGGGTGAGCAATCGAGTAGTTCCAAGCGTTCAGAACACTAGGAAAGTAAGTGTTGTCACCAGTCAGTTCATAGTACCTACACCAGACCCAGATGGACTCAAGGGTGTTATCGGTGTTCTCGAATGCGATGTCCTCTGCCTCATTCATCCCTCCGTCCACACCTTGCAGTGTTGCGAAGAACTGCGCCGTTTTCGTGAAGTTATCGAGGTGCCAGTCCACTTGGGCAGGCAAGGGTCCAATATCCGAGTTCGACCGATCGACTTCAATTGTATCACTCAAAGAGGGCGATGTCGCAAATCCAGATAGACCCAGTACAAGACTGAGAGTTATGAGAATCAAGCCCACTTGTCGCCCAGAGCCACCAAGAAGCATCTCCTTACCCAAGAACCAGAACCCGTTTCTCGGATTAAAGGCTAACCGTTTCCATTGCCAACTTCCTCAGCCTCTTTACCCTCTCCTCCATCGGGGGATGAGTAGAGAACATCCTGGCAAGCATGTTACCGCGGAATGGATTCACTATGAAAAGCGATGATGAAGCCGGATTCCCCCTCGTTATGGGTTTCCTCTTGTTGGCATGCTCGAGCTTGAGCAAAGCGTCCGCAAGGTCGTTGGGCCTGTGAATGGTCATTGCACCCGTCCGATCCGCCTTGTACTCCCTGCTTCTGGATATCGCCAGGCGTATAAGCATAGCCGCAAGGGGTGCCGTGATGGCCACTACGATGATGAGGAGGAGGGTCCCGGCATCGGCCCTTCTCCTTCCAAGTATCATGTTCCACCAGAAGATCCTAGCCAGGAAGGCGATGGCTCCGGCAACGGTGGCGGCCACGGTCATCACAAGGATGTCCCTGTTCTTCACATGGGCGAGCTCGTGCGCAACCACCCCGTCCAGTTCCCGGTCATTGAGCATCTTGAGCAGTCCGTTCGTTACTGCCACGATGGCCTTGCTCGGATTCCTTCCAGTGGCGAAGGCATTTGGGGTGTCAGAAGGTATGATGGCGATCCTGGGTTCAGGAAGACCGTAGAACGAATTCACCCTCTGGACGCTCTTGTAGAGCCTCGGAGCTTCCCTGGGTGTGGCTATCTTGGCCTTGTACGACCACATGATTATCCTGTCGCTATAGAAGTAAGAGATGACATTGATGGCTATCGCCATACCAAGAAAGAGCGCAATTGCGAACCACCAAAAGTCTCCGAAGAAGAATCCACCCAGGACCCAGCCTATGAGAACGAATATCGATATCAACACCATGAACAGACCGAATACTCTCATGTTTGGATGCATTGCACCCTCATATCACCGAATGTTGCATATTAAGATTTCGAAGTCCGCGAAGAAGATCGCACTCTGGCTCCATGATCATTTCTGGATTTCGATGTCGCCCGGGGGCAGTATCCTGACCATCTCGTCGATGGGGACCTGGAACATCTGGCTCAGCTCTCTTGCGATGGTCTCCTTCTTCGTTTCCCCTGGTTTAAGTACGATGACTCGCTCGCTTTGAGCCTCCAGAGCACTTCTCGGACCGCACATGACCTTCCTTGCGTCCTGGTAGTATATCTCGCCGACAGCGACCTCCATCTCCAGATCACGGAAATGATTCCTTTTACCTCTGATCACGAAGGCACCTTTCGGCAGGAACTCCCCCGATTCTGGGTGCTTGCTGACCTGCTCTGGCTTGACCCAATACGCTATACCTCCGGCCAGCTTCGAGCTCCAGGCCTTTGAGAAGGTTACCGCGAACTGACACGCCTCCTTCAAGGTGACTTCACCGGCACTGGACCCGCCCTTTATCACCACACTCGGCGCACCCCTGACCTCGGCGTGGGCGAACCTGTCGCCATCCTTGAGGTGCTTCTTCACGATCCTGTCATTGCTCCTGGCGTCCCTCCCGGCTATGACCAGATTTCCTTCGCTTGATATGAACCATCTGTACGCGTCGAACCAGTACTGCTTCGTGGGTTCTATCCTGGGATACTTCTCCCTTCTGGCCCTCTGCTTCGCAGCCTTCTCTATTTCCTCCTGGGTCTCGACGATGACGTCCTTCAGTCTTCCCCTCTTGGCCTTCTGCTTCTTGGCCTTCTCGTAGAAGATGTTGGCGTTGTCATAGACGCTCTTGTTGTATTGGAGGGCGAATTTCTTTCCGTTGGGGAGGACGATGGATGCCGTGTGTTTCTTATGGTCAATGGATTCGATCAGGGGGTCCTTGGTCTTGCCGGAGCGTAGCTCTATCAGCACTAATTCGAAGGGCCCTGGATTCGCGTGGATGTAGTCCGCAACCTCCCTGTACTGTGTTTCTTTCTCAATTGATTCTTTGATGGCCACTTCCTGCTGTCTTATCATCCTCTCGAATCTGGCGGTCTCGTCATCCTCCTCGACCTCTTCCACATCCTCGGTGATGGAGGAGACAAAGCTCTTCAAGGCTTCTGAAAAAGATTCTGATGAGATGATGTCCAGTCCCTCGTGCACCTTCAGGGGAATGGGAGTGGCATCGATGGTCTCCTCCTCTTGGATAACCAGTGTAGGTGACAGCTCGGTCTGGATGGACTTGAAAATGCCCTGCAATTCCTGGTGGACCCGGCTAATCTGGTCACCGGACAGTTCATTGGCAGGAGATTTCTTGTCGATATCGGATCGAAGGCACAGTTCCTCCGAGTACTGGCCACCGAGGTTCATATCGAGAGCCAATGTCCTGACGAGATCTTTATCGGATTCCTTGATGATTGAGCCGAACTCTTCCAGTGAAAGCGATTTGGGATCGTGGTGGCTCGGCGGGAATTTGTATTCCTCGCCTATCTTAATCTCCCTGCTGCTCCAGGACTCCCTTCTGAAATGGTTGACGATCTTACCATCCTGGATGAGAACGACGTTCCCCTTTCCGAACAGCTCGTAGATCAGCTCGAAGTTCTCTTTCTTCTCGAAACCGATTACGACGACCCTATCGAAATCATGTTGTCTTACGGAAACCAATCTTGCGTTGGACAGGTGTTTTCTCAGGACCATAGCGAATGTTCCAGGTTGGCCCTCACCCTTCTTGTGATCACGAATGAAGAACCATTTCCCCGCCTTGGTGAATATGGCCTTCTTTCCGTAGTCCTTGGAGCTCGCTCTGATCGAGAGCTCATCACCGGTCTGATAGGCCTTGTCGAATCGGCCTCCGATCAAGGACTGCAGCTCTTGTACGACCGCCATTAGGTCGAAGCTGCTCATCGCTTTCTTCATTGCTTGGCAAAAAGTGGAGGCAGTACTTAATCCTATTATGTTCTCAGTCAAGTTCGTCCAAGGAAAACCATTCAGTCTCTTCGTCAAGAATCTCATATTGCAGCATCATAAATGATTCGTATTCGGATATCTCGTAAGTTGTGTGCACAATCAATTAGATGGCTTCTGGAGAATAAAGAGATTTCGGCCTACAGATTGAACATAGGAAACATTAAGAATCGAGAACGATTAATGGGATGCTGGCGCCGATGTAGCATAGTCTGGTGGTGCGATACCTTGGTAAGGTATAGGTCGAGGGTTCGAATCCCTCCATCGGCTTCTACGAGTTTTAGTTCGAAACGTCCTAGTAATTGTCAACAATCCAACTGGTATCAGTTTCCACGTAGACCCAATAGCCCCATCCTGCTTGCATGAACTCTCCATCACTCATTACTCTCAGGAAATACGGTGAAGCTAACGGATCAAAACCTTCCACCCTAGCAGCTCCGATCTGAGCTTTCAAATCCCCAATGGTATAGGAGGGGGTGAAAGATGGGAAACCTACGAGATTCCATCCGGTTCTCAGATATATTGTGGTTGTCTTCGGGATGAGTCCCGCGACAGTGAGATTCGACACCTCACTGACGTTTGTCCACACACCCATTGAATGATTGAGGTTCTCAAGTTCTCCAAGGTAGGGTTTGAACTTCATATGCCACTTCCACTTCTCCGCGGACGAATCGTAATACCATGCCTTGTCCCACTTCAAAGTCTGAGGGACTTTTCCTATGCTTTCATCTGACTGGATTAGTGGTACGGACACGAGGTTGGGACCTTCCTGTAACGGTCTTGTGAACTTGCCTGCCTGATTCTCAGCACAGCTGATGTTGTTGTTCAGATCTACTGCACACACCAGATAGAAGTAGTTGCTAGGGTCACCCTCACCTGCATGATTGTCAACGAATTCAGTTGTACCATTGGGAAGAAAGGCAACGGAAACATAACCTGACCCAAGGGAGTCATAGACTGTACTTCTGCGGATTTCGTAACTCACGACAGTTTCGAGGCCCCTTCCATCATCAGAAGACAGGGACCAAGTGATAATGACATTCTCCCAGTCTGTGCCACTGAGAGTGGCCTGGACATCTTCAGGCGGGGAAGCCGGGGGAAGTTGATTGTGATAAGTTATTGATACACCATCAAGCATTGGAGTCTTCTCAGGTTGCTCTGTGGAAAGAAAGGCCCTGTATCTCAGATACCTATCATCATTGTGCCCAGACCACAAGGGTTGACCAGTCGGAATTGCATAGTAGGTATCGGGGGTTCCGTCTGGTCCCACGAAGTCCCAGATCATTTTGTCATTGTTGCTAGCTATCTGGAATTTGAGTTCTGTCCCTGGAGGTTGAGAAGTGGGAATCCAGCTGATATTGCCATATTTTGTGGACAAACTATGCGTATCCAGGACTGATGAATTGTAAACACCCTCTTCAATGTAATAGGAATCAGCGACTCCCACCCTTCTGCAACCACAAACCACTTCTGACGCATCATAATAGATCTTCAGTTTTCCGGTTTCATTCAATACGCAGGGATTGTAGAGATTGTAGGAATCAAAGCTCCCTGGGGGACCCGGACCAAGGATGGGATTTGAATGGTACTTGGTCCAGTTGATACCATTGATGGAAGTTGCGTATGCAATCGTGTAGCGAACATAGGAGTCATCACCCACTATGCCTTTGGTGTACCACATCCTGTAGGTGTATCCGTCGAAAATCACAAAAGGTCTATAGATGTACTTCTTGTACACCTCCCCATCGGGTCTCATAACTGGGCCTCCCGGGTGTTTGGTCCAGTTCAATCCATCTGGAGAAGTGGCGTAGCCCACACCCGGCTCAGAAGGCCTGAACCTCCCAGTGTACCACATTTTGTACAAGGATCCTTGTCGAATAACGGAACCCAACAGAAGCTCATTAGAATCCCACTCCCCTTCTTCGCCCTTTTGCATGATGGGGTTCAATGGGCTCTTTGTCCAAGAGATTCCGTCTATGGACTCAGCATATCCGATACTCCAGTTGATGATGCCAGTTCCCCCCAAGTACCACATTCTGTATATGGATCCCTCTTTCAGAATCCTGGGAGTATGTATCGCATATGATTCCCAGCTTCCTGGGGGTCCAGAAGTGAGGACGGGATTGTGTTCGTATTCTGTCCAATTCACCCCGTCCTCAGATTCGGCATAGCCGAAACTCGTTGCGGTGCCATTCCAACCTGAATACCACATTTTGTAGGTTCCACCTTCTTTGAGCACGAATGGACTGGACGCGCCATATTGGTCCCAGGCACCAGGACTGCCCTCAACAATTGGGTTCAGAGGATATTTCCTCCACTCCGTAGCAAGTATCACCTTCCCGGGAACAGATATTGTGTCGACGTTATACGGTTCCCCCAAAAGAAAATCCTCTTGGGTTCCTTGGTCCCAAACATTGCCGGTTCCAACGCCTATGGATAGGACAAGTTGGAATAGGATGATTGTCGAAATCCATTTAAGGCGCCCACATACTCCTCCATTATTCATGCCCACAGCACCCCAATACCAAAGTAATGTCCAAACTAATAATCCTTTCGACGTCGGCTTTGAAACTGAACTTCGAAACCCTCCATCGCTTCTGTAGAACCATGATGCCCATCTAGGAGTTCGTGACTGTCCAAGTCCTGTCGGACTCAACGTAGATCCAATAGCCGTGCCCTGCCTGTAAGAACTCTCCATCGTTCATTACTCTAAGGTTGTATGGTGGAGCCTGTGAATCGAATCCTTCTACCCTTGCGGCACCTGTTTTGGCCTTCAAGTCCAAGAGGGAGTAAGACGTATCGAAAGAGGGGAAGCTGACAAGATTCCATCCAGCTTCGAAACTGATATCAGTAAATGAGGGAACAAGCCCCGCTACAGTTAGATTGGAATCCTCAACGACGTTGACCCAGACTCCCATTCGATGATTGATAGTCTTCAAGTCCCCCTTGTACGGCTTGAAGGTCACATATGATTTCCACATGTCCTCAAATGCGACGTAGGTCCATGCCTTGTCGAATCTGACTGTCTGTAGAACTCCTTCTGTTGACTCGTCAAACTGGATAAGTGGAACGGATATTAGACGCTGCCCTTCTAGAAGCGGGCGTGTAAACTTGGCGACTTGGTTCTTCGTGCATGAGGTGCTGTCTGTTGTGTTCACTGCACAAATGATATAGAAATAGGAGTCCACGTTGCCCTCTCCAGCGAGAACATCTGTGTACGTACCAGTTCCGTTTGAGACCGTGTCATACAGGACATACCCCAATCCTTGGGAATCGAAAGATGTGTTGCGGTAGATGTCATATCGTTTCACGCCATCCGCACTGCCGTCGTCATCAGGAGACAAATCCCAACTCAGAGTCACGTTCTGTGAGTTCTCTCCACTGAGGACAGCCATCGGATTGATAGGGGGTCTCAGCGAAGAAGAACCGTTTGGTGTTGAGAATATTCGGACTATCCCCTGGCTACGACTTCCCGTAATGAGTTCGGGATGTCCGTCAACGTCGGGGTCACCGACATAGAGACTTGCCCCCCATCCTTTGAGCGATCCTGACGTCCAGTCCAGTTCATAAGTCGATGTAGAAACGTTGTATTTGTAAATCTGGAACGATTCGGCATGAACGTAGTTACCGTACGCAATGATTATCTCCTCAATCGAATCGCCGTCGGAATCGCCTGCGATTGCATATCTGGGTGTGTCATTTGGCCTGACGGTCCAATTGTCCTCGACAATCCAGTTGCCTCCGACTTGCCCATAGATTACAACAACTCCGTGATACCCTACCCGGAGAATCTCAGGATTTCCATCCGAATCGAAGTCACCTATTCCTATGCCCATCGACGAGTAACCACTACTCGATCCCGCCCCTTCCAAACCGTACGTGCTACCATCAAATCCGTAGACCTCTATGTCCACTTTACCCGTTCCCAGCACGATCTCATTGTATGAGTCCGCATCAGCATTTCCAATTCTTAGCAGGTTGCCAGTAGTGGGCGCAGACCAGATCAGGGAATAACCGGAAGAATTCACCGAATATACTATCAGGTCGGATCCTGTGACGCCTACCAACTCATCCTGCTTATCACCGTCCAAGTCTCCTACTGCAATATCATGGAAATTTCCAAGAATGCTTAGTTCTACAACATATGATGAGGGGGTCACACCTAGAATATGAATACCTCTGGTGCCGTTCACTCCCCCTGGAAAGATCACTTCGTTCATTCCATCGCCATCTATGTCAGATACAATCAACTGAACAGAAGGAGAGATACTGGCAGTGGATCTCTGCAGCGTAATATCGGGAATTCTCCGTTCCTCCACATATCCAACGCCGTCCCGATAGACGTATGCGACAAGTTCGGGTGTGCCAGAGCCTATGTAGTAATCGTAGTTGGTCAATAGTTCAGTGTCTCCGTCGTTATCCCAATCTCCTACACACAATCCACGAATGGTTACATAGGTCTCATTGATAACTTGGATCTCGGCTTCTTGATTGTATTTCGATGCATATCCTTCTGAAGGTAGCACAAGAATGGAAGTCAATAGTAGAGCGCCCACGAGCAAACATCGCCTGCCATTTGCTGTCATTCTGACAACTCCCTCCTCTCAAATCATCATCTGTTAGGTTTTCTATTCCAGACAGAGAGTATGAGATATCAATCATCGAGAATATAACCATTGTGCATGAATTCAGGCTCCCTCTTCCCAAGCATGTCTACTTACTAAGTGTTCACATCAACCCAGATGTGGCGGATGAGCCCTCTTCTCCCTCCTGCTCACATCACAAACGAAGATTTCTGACGTTATGTTTAAAGCCTTCTTCGTCGGCTTTGAAGCTGAACTTCGAATCCCTCCATCGGCTTCTTGTGGATGTGAAACTGGAGTTTGAGCTATTCTCCAGGCTTGAGCGTAAAAGAACCGTACCACATTTCTTAAGACCCCCAAACCCTATTGAAAACTTGGATGCGACTAACAAAGACACTCATTCTAGTCCTGGTCATCCCCATTCTCCTCATTCCGATCGCCGTCGCGGATGTCACACCTGTACCGGTCTGGCCTTCCTCAGACATGTTGAACCATGATGCGTCCCACAACCTGACCACATGGTTCGCCACAAGCCTGAACGTCCACTTCGACGCGAACGTTTCTGGACAATGGTCCACGCCTGATCAGTCGCATCTTCCGCCGGGTTTCCAGGCACAGGATTCATACACCCTCCCCCTCACGGATGGGAGCGTGGAAGCTCGATATCTGGCATCCGGGATCCTCAAGGACATCATGCTGGATGGGGAGACACCGTACATTGCACAATCCGAAGATGAGAACGACCTGAGAGAAGTTACATACCAGATTGCCACCGACCTGGAGCTGAATCACAGCCAGGCACAGTTCTTCCAGGGTATCGCGGTATGGTTCGCGGACATGCCAGAGGATGAGTTGCTGATAATCGTGAGATTGGAGGAGCAATCAGCCCTGGGTAGCCCATACATCTTCAACAGCCTTCATGTTGGGTTCAGATCATCGGATCTGAGGGTGGTGTCGGTATACGTGACAGTCTGGTATTCCTCCTTGGGGGACGCTTCATTCGCCACTTCGGACGCGATCACACTCTCCCAGGGCAATGCAGTGGATTTCTTTGAAGCCGGGGATGTCTCGGGGTCTTCATATCTTGTGGGGATCTGGAACGGGACCACTTACGCGTACCTGATACGAACCACATGGGATGTGGGTCCTGCGTCGTCATACTACCTTGACGAATGGGTGGATGTTAACACCGGCGAAGTTCTGGGGAGAGAAGGCCCGCAGGTTATCATAGTGGACACGGGTCTGCCGTTCGGTGCTTGGTTCTGGGCACTGGTAGCGATCATTACGACCTCTCTGGTCGTGGGACTGGCCATGTTCTACCGCATCAACTCGGAGAGAGCACTGGACCACTTCACCAGAGGAAGGATATTCGGATACCTGCAGGCGAATCCGGGTGCCAATTACACGATGATTAGGGAATCCCTGAGATTGTCCAACGGTACCGCCGCCTATCACCTCTGGGTACTGGAGAGGTTGGGATTCATCAGGTCCGTCAGCAAGGGACGGATAAAGCAGTTCTACCCCCAGGGCGTCTCGCTCTCGAAAGGTTCTCTAATCCTTACCAGGCTCCAGTATTCCATTCTCGACCTGCTGGAAGCGGAAGGTCCCCTCAGTCAAGCGGATATCGCGAGGTCGCTAGAGATGTCCAGGCAGAGAGCGCATTACAACGTCAAGGTTCTCAGATCGCTGGAGCTCATTGAGCAAACAGGTGACAAGAAGGAGAAACTGTCCTTCAAAGGGGAGGAGACGATCGCGGGCGGTGAGGATGGTCTCTTCGTGTCGCCTTCTGTCAAAGAAAAGGCTTCCTCAAAGGAGAATTGAGGTTCTGAGACCACCAAGCGAAGATACTTATATAAAAACGGTTTAAACCAGACACCATAGGAGATTGTTAATGAACATCTACGTAGGAAATCTGGACCGCGAGGTCACCGAGACCGAACTGAAGGAGGCTTTTGAGGCCTTCGGCGAAGTTTCGTCGTGTAAGATCATCACGGACAGATTCACTGGAGCATCGAGAGGATTCGGATTCGTCGAGATGTCCGGAGAAGAGGAAGCCAAGAAAGCGATGGCTGAGATGGATGGCCAGGATTTGAAAGGAAGGAACATCAAGGTCAATGAAGCACGACCTCGCACCGAGAGAGGTGGAGGCGGAGGCGGCGGACGCCGCTTCTAATGGCGACCCTCTGAAAAGACAGGAATCATAACAGAACTTCGACCAATGACGGCTGGGAAGGGATTTAGGACCCTTTGGGATTCCTTCATTTAACTTCTTTTGTCCGAGAGGAATTTGGTGAAATTCGATGAGGAGAGCGGGAGCTTTCTTCTCCTGCAAAGGAAAGTATTTTCAATCAATCGACAATGCCAATTAAGATGACTGAGTTGAATGAGGACGAGAAGAGATTCGTTGACAGCGTGAGGGATGTGGTGACGGAGTTCCTGGAGACTCGTACAGAAGAAGACATCGACAACGGCGTTGGAGCCTTTGTCCTTTCCGGGAGCGGTTCGGTGTATCACGGAGTGCCAGTCGGTGCAGCAAGATGGATCCATGGAGAGGAGAACGCGATCGGCAACATGGTTACAAAGGAAGGCGTGACCTCAAGAGTGAAGATGATCGTGATCGTTGGAGGTGATGAGAACATATGCATGCCTTGCGGGATTTGCAGGACCTGGATACAGAAATTCGGCAACGAAGATACTTCAATTCTGGCCGGGAATCAGAAGCTGACCAAGGTCGAGAAGTTCACCATCGCTGAGCTCTATCCCCATGCGTATGAGGGTGGATTCTGAGCGTATATGCCTCAATAAGACATAAGTACTATAGCCACCATATTGTACATAGATATTATGGCAACAACAGTAGCCCTTTCAGAAAACACCCGAGACAAATTAAAGTCATTCGGCAGGAAGGGGGACACATACGACGATATCATCTGTCGAATGATGGAGATCGTTGACAGAGAGTTATATCTTGACGAGGTTTACCGACGCCTCGAAGAGAAAGAGAAGTTCGTACCCCTGGACGAGTTGGAATGAGCTATGAGATAAGAGTCCATCCCAAGGCCATAAAGAATCTCAGACGTTTGCCAGAAGATGCACAGAAACTGATAGGAGAGAAGCTCAGAGAGCTTTCGAAAAGTCTCAATAATCCCAAGTCCAAGTTGGATATCAGGAAAATGAGGGGAAAGAAGAAGGATCCTCAGTTATTCAGGTTGCGGGCAGGCGTTTACAGAGTTGTATTCGAATTCTCAGACGAGGTCATCTGGATTGCGAGAATTTCCCATAGGAGAGACTCGTATAGGGGGCTTTGAGTTTTGATGAAAGAGAAGTACCCCAGCACTGGGCATGAAACGGCTTCAAAAAAAATCGTGGATTTTTTCTCCGACGAGAAGACTGTGGAAGCCGTGATCCTCTACGGTTCATGTGCACGAGGGAAAGCCAGCAAGGACAGTTGCCTTGACATAATGGTCCTGGTATCTCCCGAAGCCTCTTCCATTGCCAGAGGTGAATTGGAGCAACGATGGAGTAATCTCTATGAATCGGAAGAAGTCTTCAAGAAGCTTCTGAAGGTCGGGAGATATTCGCACGTTGATCTGAGTTTCATCGACGGTCAGTTCAAGCCACAACCTCGTGACTGGACATCTGGGCCGGATGAGTTCGAATTAGAGATAGGCAACACCCTGGTCTACAGCGTTCCACTCTGGGAACGAGGTGATTACTTCAAGGAGTTGAAAGAGAATTGGCTGCCCTACTACGACGAAGAACTCAGAAGGAGAAGACTGGCCAAAGTTCGGAAGTATTGCCTCAATAATTTGGACCGTATTCCCTTGTTTGTCGACCGGGGCCTGTACTTCCAAGCTTTCAACCGATTCTACGATGCGTTTCGGGAGTTTCTGCAGGGCATATTCATCTCTCGGAGAATCTATCCTATTGCCTACGACAAATGGATCCGGGAGCAAATCGAGGAAATTCTGGGATTGCCAGAGCTATTCCAGCAACTGAAGGGGTTCCTTGAAGTGAAACGGCTTGACAGTCAGGAGCTTACCCAGAAAGCAGGAGAACTGGAGGGACTTGTTGAGAAATATATCACTAGGATCTAATCCCCCTGGCCTCGTAACCCTTTTGTACTGCTGACCCGCTTCCTTGAACAATGGATCATGAATCTAAAGTGAGGGTCGCTGAAGAGATTGGAAAAACGGTCGGAGAGAAGTTTGGAAAAGGCATCCTTTACGGATTTCTTTCCGGATCGGTGGCTCGTGGGGAGGATACTGAACTTTCTGATCTTGAAGTCGTCTTTGTCACGAAGGAGAAGATAAGGATTCCCGGGATGTCTTCAGATGGTTATCGTGAGTTCTTGCACAAGGACCTCCAGGTCCAGATTGAGTTTCGCACGAAGGATGAGGCTGAGGAAGCAGTCGTAGATATTGGACCATGCTGGCCAATCGAAGTTGCTTACTTTCTGAACCCGCAGATGATATTTGGTGATAAGGACATAGGAGAGATGATGGCATCCGAGTTCAGAAAGAAGGTCGATGGCCTTCCGGATTCGACATTTCAGAGGGCAGCTGGACATTCTCTTCTTTGGGTTCGTGATAGCTTTCGAAAAGTCCTGAACGCCTGTAATGATGAAGATGAGATTCGAGCCATTCAGTCAGCATCTGGAATGTGTGATGAGGCTTCCAAGTTGGTTGCTCTCGTGAATAGGCGCTATTACTACAGTGCAGACGCGCGAATGAGTGAGGAAAGTAAGTCCTTTTCCAAGCTTCCTTCTAGTTTCCATTCACTGTTAGAGCAGTTGACTCTGGCACGCGGCATTGATGATATTCGAGCAACAGCAACAGGTCTATGGTCAACATGCAAAGCCCTGGCCACTTCAGAAGAAATCGTGATCGAGAGCTATGAGAGCCTCAAGAACCTGAAGCTGGAACAATAGACCAGCAAACTGAATTCCGCCAACCATATAGACAAAACCTGAATAGAATACCATTACAGGAACCCGAATGAGAAGACCATACACTCTTGAGAACGAATACTGGCAGTTCTTCGGCTATGGCGATGGATGGCTTCCAGCGAAGTGCGAAGAGTGCTATGAACTGCTCGATAAGAACATGAAGCCCAACACGCACTGCATCAACTGCTGGAAACTGGAAGGGATGGTATGACCTGGACGAGGATTACGTGAAGTAATCGGTCCGACACACAAACATATTATATAACACCATAATACAGAATACCTCAGGTCAGTAGTTCGAGGAAGGGGGCGAGTTCAGCCTGTTCTTTCCTACAGCTGGATCAGGGGCGATCACATGATAAACTACATCCCATTGGTTGGAGCCATTGCGTCAGGCATCTTCATGGCCCTCCTGCTTAAGCAGTACTTGGTTAGAAGGAAGACTCACCAACTGCTTTGGTCCATTGGAGTAACATTATGGTTCATTTTGATGGTCTTCGAGTTCCTATCTGCGGAAGAGTTGGCAGGGGGAAACGTATGGATGTACAAGCTGTTCTATGCCCTGGCGGCGGTCACCGTCGGTTTCATGGGCGCCGGCTCCCTCAGCTTGCTTGCTGGCAAACCCTGGGCCACGTACTTCACTGCCTATGTCATCGTGATCTCCGTCGTCCTCCTTGGTTTGGGGCTCACCGCGTCAATTGACGAGAGCCTCCTAACGGATGGCTACGAGAACATTGAAGGAGGAGCTGGCGGGGCCATGACAGTCCCCACCCGATACTTGACCCCGTTATTGACGGTGCCGGGAGGAATCCTCTTGATCGGGATAGCCCTTTACAGCTTCTGGAAGGACAGGTCGAGGTGGTATAATCTGTTCATTGCTGGGGGTGCGTTCCTTCCGACGATAGGAGGTGCCATGGCAAGAGCGGGTGACAATAGGTTCTTCTACGCCTTCGACACGATCGGGATCATACTGCTGTCAGTAGGTTTCTACGTGAGCATGACATACATCAAGAAAAGGGCAGAGGCCAGAATGGATGACGAGCCACAAGAAACAGAAAAATAGATGAATTGAAATCAAGATGACATACGAGAAGGGGGAAGGGGAATGGAACACAAGTACGCACCGCCGGTCCTGGTGAGTTTTGGTATAACAAGAGAATGCGACCTCAAGTGCCCTCACTGCTACAGCGATTCGGGCGAGAAGGACCCCGAGGAACTGACGACCGAAGAAGCGAAACGGGTGATAAGCGAGATTGGGGAGCTGGGAGCCAAGATCATCATCATGGATGGTGGAGAGCCTACTCTGAGAGGCGATCTGGTCGAACTCGTCGCCCACGCAAGCGCATCCGGAGTGAAGCCGGTCCTTGGTTCCAATGGAATGTCGTTGACCGAAGAACTCGTGCAGCAGCTCCTGGACGCAGGATGCCTTGGGGTTGCTATAAGCCTGGACGGGGCAAACAGTGAAACACACGATACGTTCAGAGGTCTGGAAGGCGGGTTCGACAGAACGATACAAGGGATGAAGAACTGCCACAAACTGGGACTGCCGTTCCAGGTCGCTCCTCTCATGTACCAGCAGAACTGGGAGCAACTGGAGGCCATCGTTTCCACGGCAAAGGACCTGAACGCGGATGCGGTGGAAATATTCGACTACGTGCCATCTGGAAGGGGAAGAGGAGAGAGCAAGTACGAGCTCTCGACCGACCAGAGGAAGGAGATCATCAATCAGGTCATTGGTTGGCAGTCAAAGGGGGACATCACCTACCGAGTCATAGCGCTACCGCAATACTGGGTGGACGTGGAGCGGAAGGTCCCTGAGGAAGAGGTCTTAGACAAGTATACCAGAAGTTGCTGCGCGGCCGGGACCAGATACATAACCATTCTCCCGAACGGGGACATCATCCCGTGCATGCTCCTGCAGGTGAAGTTGGGGAACGTGAAAGAGGACAGCCTGCTCGATGTGTGGTATGATTCTCCAATCCTCGAAGAACTCAGGGACAGGAACAACCTCAAAGGCAAATGCGGTCGCTGCAAGTACAAGATCTCATGCGCAGGTGCGCGATGCAAGGCATACGAGATGACTGGCGACATGATGGCTGAGGACCCGACGTGCTGGTTCTCGGAAGAAGTGATATCGGGGGAATGAACCTCTTGAAGTCCATGGAATGGGAAGGGAATGTGTGGGACGCCCTCAAGTATGCAGTAACTGGGATGCCGGTCTTTGTGAGGAAGGGGGCCCTGAGGAAGATCATCGAGGCCAGCGAGGAGAATGCGAGAAACAGAGACTCTGAGATAGTTCAAGCACCAGACCTCATCTCAGCGGCCAAGGAAAAGGTCCCCAAGAGCGTCCAGAGCTCTTGCTTTACCGCTTTGCGTGAGTACGGAGTGAAGGTCGACTAACGTTCTGTTTCTGTTTTCCTAAATGCGATCAGAAGGACCGCCCCTATGATTGAGACGATTACCGCTGACTGCAAGCCCACTCCATAGGATGATACGCTGGCAATAAAGCCTGCGATGGGAGCACCAACCGCGACACCGGCGACCAGAAGAGCGTAGAAAACTCCCGAAGCCATACCGCGGACTTCTTTCTTAGTTCCGCGAACGACCATGGTTGAAGAGGACGGAAAGACCAGTCCATGCCCGACACCAAAGATCACCATGGCAGGGAGAAGCGAGGGCAACGTGTTGAAATATGGGATCATTAGCATTGCGATGGTGATGGCGATTAGCCCTGCCAGTGCCGGAACCTTCGCACCCATCTTGTCACAAAGGATGCCGCTGGGATAGTGGATCATCACGGATAGAATGGCGAAGGTCGAGAAGGCGATGACAACTTCGGTCGGACCCATCCCTAAGTCTTTCATGTATAAGGGCACCAGAACCGTGAAGGCACCCATGAGGAAATAGAGGCTGAAAATGGAGGAATATGACAACAGGACCGCTTTGCGCCTGAGCATAGCGATGAAATCCCGCAGATCCTCACTGAACCTTGATTTCACCCTCTGGAAGCCTTCGGGCTCCTTCACCCGCAACGCGAAACCAACGGCGACGAACAACATGGCTGACAGCACGTAGAAGAAGGGATGATATCCGAACCTGTCTATGACCATTCCACCGATGGCGAAGCCCACGATCACCGAGAGAGCCAAAGCCATGCCGTACTTGGCCATCATCCTGCCCTTCCTTTCCTCGGGAGCCATCCTGGAAGCCATGCCCATAGAAGATGGCCCGACGAAACCTCCGCCGAGACCGTGGGACATCCTGACGAGAAGCAGTTGAAATGGATCCGCGGCCACGGTGTAAAGGAGTACACTCACAGCGTCCCAAGTGAGTCCGATAATGAAAGGAAACCTGAGCCCGATCTTGTCCGCGAGGCGGCCGAAGACTATGTTGGCGGGAATGTGTACGATCGAGTACATGGCGACTATGATCCCTATGAGCAACGGATCGATGAGTGGATCCAAGTGGACCGCGTACAACGCAATAACTGGTACCATGGCGTTGCTGTCCATAGTTCCCATGAAGGTGGCAGCGAGCAGGTTGACTGACTGGAACCTCTTCTTCTTCATTGTTATAACACCGTGAAGAGTACGTTACATAAGTGCTTTAGGAATAAATAAGGATAGCAATCGAGATTCGACAATGGCAGTGTCAATTGCGTTGGTGGTTCACGGCATCAGGAGTGGTTCAGAGGCGAGAGGAAAAGGGCGCAGGAACGGGGTTCGGGGTCTATCGACTCTTGTTGAACGTGTCAAAACATTTCGGGATGTGCCTCTTGACATGCTCAGCTGGTACGACCTCGCCACATCCTCCACAGATCCAGTCATCCCCCTCTTTTTTCTTCAGTTCCTCTTGGCAGAATGGACATTCGGGTATTGGAACTTGTTTTGCGTTATTGATATTTCAAGTTTTTCAATTTCATCGGTTTTCAAAGGCTCCGGCTGGGATCTCAGAGCCTGAATGTCGCTGAACTGGCTTCGCAGGGTTTCGGGCCACCTGACCGCATAGATGCCTCCCTCACCGTCCTTGGAGCGCATTCGATTTATGGTGACATTGCCCATGGTCCTCGGACCATTGACTTGACCTTCGGGAATCGGAGGTTTGACATCTCTTATTCCATCGCTGGACATCAAGGGATACCGATCCTCCGAGCCACCGCTCATAGTGTAGGGCACGTCGCCGATCCCATCTGGGTCAGGACAGATGTCTTGATTTGGGCCGCTGCAGTTGTCCACACCAGTGTAATCAGACCAGAAGTTACCGCCCGAAGGATAGCCGTTGTCCCACTGATTAGTACCAATGTTGTCCTTTGCCTGAATTGTGTTGTTGAAGAACGCATTGTGGTAGATGATGTTGTCATCTGAGGATACTATTTCCAGGCCAATAGAGTTGTCTTGGAGGGTATTGTTCTGAATCTCGTTGAAGGAAGAATACGCAAGGACAATGCCAGTGTAGACATTGCTGATGTTCTGGTTCTCAACGGTCACACCGGTGCTGTTGACAAGGAAGACCTGGCCACCATCAGATGGCACGCTACCTCCAGTGTAGTTCTTCAGATAATAGACGGGCTTGCCGTGGACTGTATTCGAACTGTCTATGTCATGAGTGGGGACGTAAACGTATTGGCCATCTATTCTCACGATCTCCAAATAGCTGTGCGAGACTGCAATGCCGCGCCCAGTCATCACATTTCCAGACAGAATATTGTGTCCTGCGGAACTGAGGAGGATGTCGGCGTCGGCAGACTCAATGATGTTGTTGAGCAGAGTGTTCGGGCGTTCGAAAGAGCCGAAGGAGAATGAAAAAAGCCCTATCCGATTGTTCAAGAGGGTGTTGTAGGCAATCAGATTGAGCTCTCCCTCGTTGAAGATTCCCACATCGTTATACGAGATCGTATTGTTCTCAACTTCGTTCTGAGAACTCAATGGAGGGAAGCGGATTCCATATCGACCGTTTTGGATTATTACATTTCGAGCAATGACGGGATCGCCACGAGAGTCTGGGACGATGCCATCTTGGGCGTTAAAGGAGATGTTACTATCAGTTATGAGAGCATCATTCGTCCGCAGTACTACTCCACTACCGCCGTTATGGGTTATGCTAGAAGTCGTGATGACAGTTTTGTACCATTCCCAATCTAGAGAGTATCCATTTCCGCCATTGAAGGAGATTGTGCTGTTCTCCAGCCAAATGTCACCCTCGTAGACTCGGATTCCGTCCCCGATATTCGATGAGATGTTGCTATTATAGACTCGAAGAAAGGCCCTGTAGGCGGAGATGCCGATATTATTTCCGATAATTGTCACTTGATCAGCGCGCCCGGAATATGTATACACGAGACTGATTCCAAATCGAGATGTGCCATCCCCATGAACCAATACCCTGCGAATGACGTAGTACTCATCTGTATACGAAATATTGATACCGTCGCCACTAGTACTGGTCACCTCGATGTGCCAACCTTCAATAATGTATGGATCAGTCGACTTACCAGAACCTCCGATCACTCCATTCTCAGGAGTGAACTCGGTGTCGCCCTGAATATGGATGGGGTCGTGAGGGGTCAGGCTGGTTGCATTCCATTCGATCCCACAGCCTTGGGACGGAATATTCATTGGATACATGTCTTTGCTGTCCGCATCTATAACATAAGGGCTGTCACTGATTCCGTCTTCCCCAGGTTGATCTTGATTCGGTCCAGAATATCCGTCGACCCCACCATCATCGGTCCAGCAGTTTCCACCAGAGGGATAACCGTCATCCCAAACATTGAGAGACGTGTCGTCAGAGGCCTGCGGGTCATTGAACGACATATTATTGTGGTGAATCGAATTGGCACCAGATCCGGACATAAGTACCCCGCCACCTTCCAAAGAGACGCCATTCGAGAGAATGTCGTTGTGGGTGACGATGTTGCCTCGCGAATCTGCTAGGGCTATCTCAACTCCATAGAGATTGTCGTAAACAATGCTACCAACGATCCTGTTGTTCTCCGAATTCCCAAGGTAGATTCCCCATCTGCCTGATGATACATTGTTGTTCTCTATCATGTTATTGTCAGACCCACTAAGATATACTCCGTGCCGGTTCTGATATAGGTGGCTGTTACTGATGGTATTGTTGTGAGAACCTGTAAGGGCGATGGCACGGCCCATTTCTGTCAGAGTGACGCCTTGAATTCTGCCATTGAGGACATTTGTGAGCCAGATGCCAAGGGTGAATCTGGAATCTCCATGATAAAGAAAGCAATCACGGATGATGAAATGAGACGTTGTTTGACTTATCTTGATACCATCGCCTCCCTCAGCATCTATTTCCCAACCTGCGATTATGTATGGATCGATTTCGGTTCCGTTTCCAGAAATCACACCGTTTGCAGGAGTGAAATCACTATCACTGAGAATTCTGATTTGCCCATGAGGAGTGTAGGCTGAGGCCTCTTCACTCACCATGCCGATGAAACCGCTGGCTAGACCACCAATGAGCAGGCACACCACGACTATCGTTCTCCTCCCTCTTCTCATCCTAATCTCCCTCAATACGATTAAATCGGCGATTCTTAATAGGAATTGTGTACGCACTGAGAGCTTGACTATCATGAGAGTGGACACGTTCTAGTACAAAAAATGGATATTGGAAATGAAGTGCCCTTGGGTGCCAGTCTCCTAAAACCAGCCCAAATATCGTCCCAATAGAACCACGCCGCCAATGATCCCGGCGACCGCGGCGATCAACCCCCCGATCTTCGCCCAGCTCAACGGAGCCTCGCCCTGGACCTCGCCGGTCTGTCCGTTCACCAGGAAGTTGTACCTCTTACCGCGATACAGGTAGCTCGAGACAAAAACAGGCAACAGGATGTGCTTCCACTTGGGATCGAAGAGCTGTGTATTGACGCGCAAGCCTCTCTGAGTATCACCGTTCAAGGCCCTTGAGCACGCATTCCGCTCTGAGCTCGCAATCACATCTCTGGCATTCATCCACAGGCTCACAGGGTTCTTTGTGTATTCCTCGGCGCTGAATCCGGCCAGGAACTCGGTAGAATAGCCAATCAGCGCATTCAGATGGAACGGATATATCTTCTTCAAGTACTTCTCTGGAAGCCCCCTAGATGCGTTCACCAGGATATCATTGTAGAATTGGGAGTGGTGACCAGAGCGATAGCTCCAACTTGTGTGCTGGACCTGCCTCGTTCTGGTCTGGGACCTCCCGTCCACCATGGTCGTGTAGGTCTCGGTGGTGTAGTAGTGCGTCCCCCGCCAGCCACTCCAGTCCGACTCCGCCTGGGCGTCGAATGTGAAGAATGGCGCATAGACCCCTGAGACCCCAGCCTGGGAGGCGGTCCTTTTCAAATCGCCCGGCCTGAACCACAGCTTCTTCAACCAATCCAGGTACTTCTGCTTTGAGACCTCGGCGTTGATGGCAAATGGAACGAGAGCGGTCGGCCGAACCATCTTCGGGTTGCTGGGGGTCTCCAGAATGGCGTCCGAACCGCAGAAAGCGCATTTGACCGCGATGAGTTTGGGATCGATCGATTGAATAGCTCCACAGCGCTCACACTTGAAACTTCTCTGTTGGACGCCGAACCCTGTTGTGGAAAGGGCTGGCATTACGGGAAGGTCCTCTATCTTCTGCTCTTCTATTCGCTGAAAATCCTTGGGTATCTCGTTCTCGGTGTCGCAGTAGGGGCACTTCAACTTGAGCGTGCCTGGCTTGTAGGTCAGTCCAGCTCCGCAGGAAGTGCAGCGGAACTCGTCAGCGCCTTCTGTCTCGGTCGTGGGTGCAGAACTCAACGTGTGGGAATCGAAAAGGGATAGAATAAGATTTCGTCCCGGCCTATTTCTCTTCTGGGGTCTCAGCTAGAGTGGCGCCACATTTGCTGCAGAACTTGCTGCCTCTGGATATCTCCGCACCGCACTTGGGACATGGCACCTTGGCCGACATGGAGGTCCCGCACTCAGGACAGAACTTGCTGCCTTTGGCAACCAACTTGTCGCAATTGGGGCATTTAGTGCCTTCCTCCTGTCTAGCTCCGCACACATTGCAGAACTGGGAACCCGTTGGGATGATCCCACCGCACTTGATGCACGGCGCACCAGCTGTGGCTGAAGGCTGCCGCATCGTGTCTGCGATCTGATAGCCCATGCCTATACCGGCGCCTATTCCCACGCCGGCACCAGCACCTCCACCTGCGGGGTTCTCGGCAGCGTCCCTCATCGCCTGGCCGGTCTGGTACTGTGTGTATCCAGTTCCCGTAATTGCCATCGAGGATCTCGCATCCACCGCGTCCTGAACCTCTTCAGGAAGGTTGATGTTGAGACCGCTTATCTTGACTATCTCGATGCCGTATTGTGCGAAATGATCGTTGCATTTGGAGAGGATTATCTGCTCTATCTCCTCCAAGTTGGCGGCAAGGTCCAGCACGGCCATGCCGCGCTTCTTGATCTCTCCCAGGCTGTCGTACGCAACTACAACCATCTGTTCCTTGATCCTGCCCTCGACCTCAGCGGCCGACGTGAAGCTCATGGCCCCCACGAACTGGTTGATGAAGTTATCCGGCGAGGAGACCTTGTACCTGAACTGGCCGAACACTCTCAGACTCACGACATGGAACTCTGGATCTCTGAACTGGTAGGGTTGCTTTGAACCGAACTTCCCATCAAAAGGCTTCTTCTGGATGTAGTACACCTCTGCCCTCTGCTCTACACCGCTGAGGAACTTGACGATCCTGCCGACGATGGGGGCGTTGATGCTTGTGAGCGCATACCTGTCCGGGCGGTCGATGTATGCCATGGCCTTTCCGTCCCTGTAGAAGACAGCGATCTCATCCTCCCTCACCACTATGTTATCGTTCAACCTTATGTTCCGAGGGTGGCGATAGAGGATCATTCCCCTCTTGGCGGCGTCCTCCCATGCGAACGTTTCCGAACCGAACAGACTCATCTGATCACATCCGTACGAGTAATGGCGTTCATCCTGGCCTCGAAGTTGTCCTCGAAGCTCCGAATCATATTGCGAAGGTTGTTTACCTTCTCCGGAAGACCGTCGCTGCCACTGGCTGAGTCTCTCAGAGACTTGGCCTCCATGTCCATGTTGACACAGGTATCGAGCAGAGCAGTGTCGTACTCATAGAGGTGGTTCAACTCGTCCTCCTGGATCCTTATAGCGGCCGATATCCCCGAATATCCTCCTTCCGCATGGCGGACCTTTCCTTCCAGCGTCTGGAATTCTGAGATCAGACCTCCGATCTTGTCCATCACCTCAAGAACGTAATTCTCTGCCAACGACTCACGGGCGTCCTCCACGGACCTCCGAGTGTCCTGGAGCATATTGGCCATCTCGATGCGGAGCATGTTGTCCGCCGTTCGAATGTCCTCTTTCCTGCGGTAGCCTGCAAAACCCGGAACATGGAGTTGTATCCTCTTCAATAGCCCCCGCTCTTGTTCTACTCTGTCCCTCAAATCTGGCATTAGAGCACCCGTTTTGATAACAGAAACTGTGGATAAGAATGTTTTGATGGAATCCTGGCACGGATCATCGCATCAGTTTGGAGACGAGGAGATAGACCCCTGCGAGAATGACGACCAAAGGCAGGACTAGGTTCAGATCCGCCGTGATGATCTCTAAGGCCGCCAGCAGCCAGATCAGACCGATCACCAGGAACACGATACCCCAGAATATCCCTCCGGACTTGGAAGTTATCTCCGTGCTGGTCACGCGGTGTTCGTCAGCCATGTGTATAGTATCTCGCATGTGGAATAAATAGATAACCCCGCATAATATCCCTCAAAATGTACATCTAGCATGATGCCATACAATATTTGTTGGAACATGGAGCAGATAACAGCCTGCATAAAATGTGGAGGTAGAGACCTTGACGCGATCTTCTCAGCCAGAGGCGCGTTCGTGGGTTCGTACCATTGCAGAGAATGTGACCATACCGGACCGGCGGTAACGTTCGATGACTGGGAATCATATGAGAAGTTCAGAACATCTCTGAATGAGGAGGAATGAACATATGACATTCCGAATAGTGGATCTTGACGATGATTCGGAAGGAATATTCTGGCAACACGTCAACAAGGACCCCTTGAACTATCATTGGTTCATCGTGGACTGGAAGTACTCGAAGGATGACACGAAGATCCTGATGGCGATTGACGAAGACAAGATCGAGGGCATGATGGTCGTCTTCAAAGACTCCATTGTACAGGTTAGAGGAGGACGTGAAGCTGTGAAAGTCTTGCTGGACCAGCTCGATCAGGAAGAGATAGAGATGATGGCTCCCACAGATTGTGAGGACCTGGTTCTGGAGAGGTATGACCCTGAGATAAGGAACGAGATGTTCCTGATGCATCTGGAGAAGGGAGAAGAGATTATTCAGAGAGTCCACGAGCCAGTGGAACTTTCTATGGACGATGTGGAACAGATATCGGAGATAATGATAGAATCGTACCCGGACTGGTGGGCTCACATGACGCCTGACAGGGTCAAGGAGAACATGGGGGACCTGTTCTGGCTGGGAATCAGGGTGGATGAGGAGGTTCTGTCGTTCGGAAATACGCGCTTCTTCGACTTCGGAAGTAACATCGGGGTGGTGGCAACGCACAGGGACCACAGGAACAGAGGATATGCAACATCGGTCGTCTCCGCCCTGGTGGAAGAGATAGTCCAGAGAAGTGATAGGGCGTTGATCCACGTGCTTAAAGACAATTATCCAGCTGTGCACACTTACTCCAAAGTCGGTTTCAAACCCTTCAAGTCTTATTCCTTGATCAAGAAGGCTACGAGAATTCATTAGGCAATGGGTGGCCCAGAAAGAGGAGATCGAGCATGAATGTCGCAATGAGAGTCATGCGACGGGAGAGATCGAGACTCTCGGTTTGTTACCTTTCTTCAACCCTGCCTCCTCGGTTCTGAGTCAATAAATCCTAAGGACGACCGCATTCAAGTGAATATTGGAACGGGTTTTTCACACTACTAATGCCTGTTGGTGTCGGCATCAAGATGCAGCCAGTCATGATCTGGCCGAAATCGATTTGTACCAGCATGTAGATTACAAACTGGAGAGGGGAGTATGAAATCCAAACTAATGGGAGTGATTCTAGCTGCAGTGGTCGCCATTTGGGGAGCTATGGCAATCATTCCATCCGTCAGTGCGCAGGAACAGGGAGGACACATTTGGCTGACCATTGAGGGGAGTGAATACGAAGCAAATCACACCGACCCGTGGATAAACGAGAGCTGGGTCTACGCAGTCAAGTACGAGGCCAATGAGACCGTTCAGTACAACCTGACCGTGGAGAACAGGGGCGAGGAAAGTGTGGACGCGTTTGTCCTCTTCGCAATCAGAGGGAACACGACCTTGGAGGATATGGAACAGATCACCATCCAAGGAGGTGCACCCGGTGCAATGACGTTCACCCTGGCTGATTTCGACCGAGTGGACTTCAACCCGTTCTACCTGAATCTTGTCTCAGCAGGTTCTCATGGGGTTTATCCGCCATCTGGCAACGCCACGTGGGTCACATACCCAGTAGGCATCTTGGAAGGAACCGAGTCGGGAAACAACGCCTCAACCTTATTGGTCGAGGTGATGCTCGGACCCAACCCGTCCGAGATCTTCGTGGTGCACTCCGATGGCTTTGGCCTTGATTCCGACGGTGAGCTGAACTACTGGAGCCCTAACGGACATGACGTGACGGTCATGATGGAAGAAGATAAGGGGAATGGCAAAGGCAAGGGGCCGAAGGACGGCAAAGGTGGAGGCCACGGAAAGAAGGGCGAGAAGGAAGATGATGGAGGTGGACAAACTCCCGCTGAGGACCCGGAGATTCCTGCCGAAATACAGGATGATCCACCCGTTATTGTGACGGAAGATCCGCCTTCAGAGAATCCCGCAGAGACGCCTGTTGTTGTGACTGAGGACCCGCCTGCACAGAATCCCGCAGAGACGCCTGATCCTACCCAATCCGAGCAAGAGAGTCCAGAAGTTGCAGAGGAAACGACGGAAGATGAGATAACTCCGTTGGCCGGGAACGAGGGAACTGTGGAAGAACTGGATGACATGATAGGGTCGGAGACAGAAGACCAGATAGGGTTCTTAAACATTCTAGTGGCTTCGGTGATGGTTGCCCTGTTAGCATCCATACTGTTCCTGGCTTTGATCAGGAAGAGGCGTTAAAGGTTTCAGCTGAAGGGTAGCAGGACACTTCGCCCAGATGGATCCACTGAGAGAGGAAAATCTATAAGAGTGCTATGCCATCATAACTTGCTGGAGGATAGGTGACAACTCTTGGTCGACATCTTAAGGGCGTTCACATTTCCAGAGAAGTTCGCGACGAACCTCCCGGTCAACAGAATAGTGGCCGGTGGCAAGACAGTCGAGGACGGGGTATCATTTTTCCACGAGAAGATCCAGAACGGCTACCAGCCCAGACCGATCATAGTCATCAAACACCCAAAGGAAGACCTCTACGCGGTCCTGGACGGCCACCACAGGTTCGAGGCCTTGAAGAAGAATGGGGCAACGGAGGTATCTTCAGTGGTGGTGGACGCTTATACGAATCTGCAGTTTGAACTCACCAAGAAAGGTGTCTTCCAGCCCGCACCGTTACTCACCAAACACGTCCGGATTCCTTTCAAGAAACTGGCAGCCTACATGAAAGAGTTCCTTGAGAATCCGTGGCAGATGCTGGGAAAAGAATGAACTTCAGAGAATCTTGGAAAGCAGGTTCCCTGATTCCCTAACGAACTCGACGCAATTCTCCCTGAGACCTTCATTGTGGAACCTGTCCATACCCTCCTGGGTCGAGATGTCCACACCGCACAGGTCAATGCAGTTGGGGGACCCGAACTTCTCCACGAATCTGTCGTAGTAGAGCTTGGCCTTCTCATAGGACATCTTCTTCCTTTCCATCTCTTCGGGGTCGGATCTTCCGTAAAGCAGACCTATACCCATTATGCCGCCAGTCAAGCATCCACAGAGAGATCCTTTGCCACCAATCCCCCCACCAAAAGGCGTAGCTACATGAGTTATCGATTTGGACTCGATGTGACATTTCTCCGCGACGGCATTTGACAGCGCTTCAGCACAGTTGAACTCCTTTCTGAAGTATTCCTCTGCAAGCGTTCCTAGATTGCTCAGCATGGTGATCCTCCCCTCTTCTGGCTCTTTTGTAGAATGAGTGTATGCGATATGGGTTAATTTGGTTTATGCCATCAGGCTGGAATTGGCCGATTCTCGACATTCTGGATTCGAAAGCGTCCTACTGGATAATATCCCAGACCGTGTTCGCGGCGACGTAGATCCAGAAGCCTTTGCCTGCTGTGATCATGTCAAGATCGCCCAGACCCGTAAGGCAATACGGAACACCCGGATCATAACCTTCCACGTCCAGGGCCGCTATGTCCAGCTTTAGTTGTCCGACCGTATAGAGAGGATTGAAGGACGGGAACGATACGAAGTTCCATCCTGCGTAGAGCTGTATCTGTGTCAGCACCGGGACCAAGCCGGCAACGACCCAATCGTCCTCGGCGACCACGTTGATCCAGTACGCCTGCATGTGATTGATGTTCCAGAGGTCACCCTTCCAGGGTTTCACGACCTCGTACCACTTCCATGGATCGATCGCATCGGAGGCGTCGTACGTCCATACCTTATCGAACTGAATCGTCTGCAGGACAGAGCCGATCGAAGTATCCGATGTGACCAGTGGTACGGATATCAGTTGCTGGCCAACGGTCAGATGTCTGGTGAACTTGCCGGCCTTGTTAGGTGAGGCGGAGTACTCGATGCCATTGAAGGCCCTGACGTAGAAGAAGTGGTTGTCTGGGTCCCCGTAGCCGCATCCTGTGCACGTGTATTGGTACGTGGCTTGGTCGGCAGCGGGTATCGTGGTAACCAGACTGTAAGGTCCGCCGTAG
>JAUVHO010000003.1 GCA_030593295.1 Methanomassiliicoccales archaeon
TGACACGCCGCCATCTCCATCGTCGACGGTCAGCTGGAAGGTGTAGACGCCACTCCCTGGCGGTGTAAATGTGGGTGTGGCGGTGTCTGCTCCCGTCAGGACCACTGCAGGACCGCCGGTCTGCGTCCATGCGTAATTCAGGATGTCGCCGTCGGGATCCGAGGAACCCGTGCCGTCGAGGGTGACCATGGTCTTCTTGGGGACTGTCTGGTCGGGACCCGCGTCCGCGATCGGAGCGCGGTTGACCACCGTCACGTTAACGGTGTCGTTGGACGAACCGCCCCAGCCATCATCGACCGTGAGGATGAAGATGCACGTACCTGAAACAGATGATGAAAAAGTTGGAGTTGCGGTGTCCGCACCCGCCAGGACGACCGGAGGTCCGCCGGTCTGGTTCCAAAGATAAGTCAGGGGATCGCCGTCCGGGTCGCTGCTGCCCGTCCCGTTCAAAGTCACCATTTCGCTCTTGTTGACGCTTTGGTCGGGTCCTGCGTCTGCGATCGGCGGTCTGTTCCCGATCGAGATGGACACTGTATCTGTGTCGCTCTGATTGATGGTATCCCACACCGTCAGGTTCGCGAGGAATGTTCCGCGGGAAGCGTATACGTGGGTCGTCACTGGATTGATATCTGTTGTCGTGTCGCCGAAGTCCCACAGGTACGCCGTGATGCCGAAGTCGTCTGTCGAGGCGGTGGCGTCGAAATTGATGGTGTCGCCCATGAACGCGGATGTCGGGGTGGCTTGAGCCACGGCGACCGGTGGATCGTCGCCGATGACGTCTGGAGCGTCGATGGGGCCCGTGGGCGGTCCGGTCGCCCACTGCCATCCGTCCATGGCGCGGAAGTAGTACCAGAAGTCCGTGCCTGCAGGCAGCTTCGTGCTGAACGTGTATATCGCACCGGTGGTGTAGTTGTTCGGCATCCCTTTCCAGGATGCGAAGGACATCGGGAAGGTGCCGTAAGGGGTGCCCAGGGGTTTCTCGATCTTCACGTTGACCTGTGCTGGAGAATTGTTGTCGGCATCGTAGTAGGCGACGCGGTAAGTGAAATCCGTGAAGGTCGTTCCGGTCTCGGGGTCGAGACCGTCCGAGACGTAGTTGACCTCGCCCGTCCACGCGAGGACGGGGGGAGTGTTGGGGGGACCGACGGGGCCGATCTTGGTGACGAATGCATCGGTCAACCCACCGTTGTAGGTCGTGTCGAAGGCGCCGGGGGTGACGGGGAAGTCTGCGGAGTTGGTGATGCCGGCCAGGTAAGCGTACCCAGACGAGCCGAGAACCATGTCGTATATGGCATCACCGACACTCCCGCCTATGAATGTGGCGTACAGGAGGCCCGTGCCGTTGGGATTCAGCCTGGCGAGATAGCCGTCGACGGTCCCGTTGAAGGTGGTGTCGAAGGCGCCGGGGGTTACGGGGATGTCCGCCGAATCAGTGTCGCCCGCCACCCAGATGTCACCGGCAACGTCCATGGCAATGCTGCCAACACCATCCCAGCCGCTGCCGCCTAGGTACGTTGCCCAGACGAGGTCGCTCCCCGTGGAGTTCAGCTTCGCGATGAAAGCATCAGCCAAGCCATCGAGGGTCTCGTCGAATGCTCCCGAGGTCACTGGGAAGTCCGTGGAATATGTGCCACCGATCACATAGAGGTCTCCCGAGCTGTCAAGGACGATTGTTCCACCACCATCCCTGCCAGCACCCCCGAGGTAGGTAGCCCAGACTAATGCGCTGCCCGTAGGATTCAGCTTCGCGATGAATGCGTCCTCACTTCCGTTCAAGGTAGTGTCGAAGGCTCCGGGAGTGACGGGAAAGTCGGAAGAGGCGGTGAAGCCAGTGACATAGGCGTACCCTGATGAGTCTGCGATGAGTCTCCACCCAACCTCTGGGCCGGCACCTCCGAGGAACGTGGAATACACCAGCGGGTCGATGACGAGGGCGCGGGAATCGTCCCACCCCTCACAAGCGAATCCAAAGGAAGTGGGACCGTGAAGAGAGAATGGACACTTGATCTCTTCTGATTCTTGATAGGACACGGGGGCGAGGTCCCTCAGATTTCCTAGTGAGGTGGATGCGGTCATGCCGCCGTCGATGTCGAGGAGAAGGTCATCAATGCCTTCATATGCGATCTCGATCTGTCTTGGATCCGCGCCCGGGCTAACGTGGAACTCGTACTTGAGATGCCCGTCCTTCACCCCGTACACCAGGTCGATGCCGTCGTACAGGTTCTCGTACACCACCTCCCTGTAGTTGCGCACACCGGTCAGCCATTTGGAGGGGTCGTTGCCGAGGAAGTAGTTGTTCATGAAAGACAGCTCACCACGCCCTTTGGGCTCCACGACATGGGAATTAGCGAAGGAGATTCGCACCAGGACCCCGCGGGCTGCGACCGGGTCCTCTGGTGCAACATACTCGTCGAGACCGAACTGGAAAGGGGCATCGGGCTTCTGGTCTGTCTGCTTGACGTGCTCGACAACCGCCAGAAGGACCGCCCCAACGGTGAAGCCGACATTCACCTTCCCGGACGAGATGTAGAAGCGGACATCCTCGTTCCGGACCTGCCCGAGGTTCTCCGTGAAGTGACCATCAGGTAGATCGATGGCGATGGGATTCGCGACTCCACTTGTACCTCCAACCATCGGTCCACGTACTGGCGCTGGAGCCGGGGACGTGACTGGAAGCATCACTGTCCCGAGCAGGAGAACCGTCGCGAACATGATAACAGACGCCCTCATTCCAGATCCCTCGGCACCTCTATGCGGTATTGATTCCATAAATGTTGCGGTATCGATATCCTCCGGCAAGGTTTTGGCATGAGTGAGCGGGGTCTTTGGCAATGGTCTAGAGGACTGGCGGTCCAAACTGGCGCGGACTTCCTGATGACGCGGATGGATCGTCTCCGACGAACACCTGTAAGGACCATTCTGAATGAACTGAGTACTCTTGCGGCCTCTGATGCCGAGCAATGCCGGCATTGATAAGACGATGATGAGTGCCGCTGGCATGTCCTTTTTCACAATCTGCAGAGTTGTTGTTGCCGCAAGGGAGTACAATCTAGTTGTCCCGTAAATCTGCCCTAGTACAGGTAGATATCTCCTCCCGCCGAAGCCCAGATTGTCTTCAGAGATGTTTAGATACTGGTGGGAGAAGATGTGACTCCTGACTTCTTACGATCTGCCCACTTCGAATCTCGAGGTCGCGGTACTGATAGGTGCCTGAAACTAGATTGGAAGTGTCGTCTTTCAATGAGGAGTACGACACATTCTAGTTTCAATTGATGGTGGACAATGCCTTGCCCTCAGATGGCATGATCTCACACCTCCCTCCTTCAGGACACCAGCATAGAGGGGAATCCTTATGTATCGTGACACTATTGCCATCTCTGCTTATCTAAGCATCCCTCCACAACGAGGAGGCCGTTCAAAACGTTCTTTTCAATCGGAACGGCCTCTACCCTAGTTTTTTGAACATGAAAGAATGGCAACGTGCCGAATTGAAGCCAACCTCTTGCCTCTCAGTCGGAGCATGAAACATTTCGGGTTCTCCCTCGTTTTGCACCGACGAAAGGAGTGCCGAAGATCCATCTCCTATTCGCTTGCATTTCGTTGATTTCGGGTTCGACCTCGGCCACTTTTGCCCCCTCATTTCCTTCCATTTTCGACACTCCTCACTGTTGTTAGTTATGCTCAAATTATGCTCATCCAAATTGAGCATTTTGAGCATTCCTCCGATGCTCATTGAAGCTCGGCTAGGGAATGCTCGATTTGTGCTCAATCTATGCTCGATTATGCTCGATTTTGGATGAAAATCACCGAGGTTTGGTGATGGACTGGATGCAGAAGGATGATAGAAATAATAGCATTCAATGGTTCCTACGTAGTTATGCTCAGAGAATGCCAATGAAAAGTTGAGCATAAGTGAGCATTCTGCAACCCCATTATCGAACCCCATCACGACCCTATGAATATCATCATCGTATTTCGTATTCGCGTAATAGAAATCTGTTAGCAGGGTAACAGGATTATCTTCTTCGAATGCGGATTGAGGTTCCCATCCCGAAAGGTCAATGCGAATGGTCAAATCGTTATTCCTCAAATCGTTCGGAAGACGATGGTAATCAAAGCGGGAGATCACATGGAATGGTGCGACATGGAGATCAACACGGAGACGGGTGAAATGACACGTCTTCTCCAGGGTAGAGCTCCTTGATCTTGCTCCTGAGTTCTTCTTCCGTAATCCGGGGAACGTCTGGAGGTTCTACGTCTCCGGCAGCAACGATCCCATCACGAACCTTCATCATCCCCTGCAAGTCCTGCATGTTCTGACCGATTTTGCCGACTGCGAGCGTGAGCTTATCGAGTTGTTCCTGGTATTCGTCTTTGTCTTCTTCAGGTTCGCCATCGATGACCTCTACAAGCCCGTCTTTCTTTTTCTGATGCCGTCTACCGTAGTGTGCATAATGGGAGGATATGTGATTGTCATGGATATTGATGACTCGAGGATTCGATCCCGGACTTGAGATTATTCTTAGAAGGTCTGCCGCTACAGTCCTTCCTTCACCGAAGTGCCGGTAAAGTAGGTCCTTGATCTCGCGTCGGTGAGTCTCATCGTCGTAGTCGAGAATCCTTTGACCTTCGAGAGGCTTGAATGCAGGTCGAATTATGGACGATCTCACAGTTGGTTGCTCCTCCCCTTTCTTCTCATCTTCTTCCATTCCCTGCCTCCCTTTGTCGTACTTCAATATGCGGCTAAGATGCGCCCAATAATACCCGCAGAATTCCGCAGAGTTCTGCAGTGTCTTGATGCGGGATTGAAACTGCGGGATTTTCTGCGGAAAACTGCGCATTTATACGGTGGTATCCATGCGCACTTGTAGATGGACTGGATGCAGGAAATGCATGCGCATAATCCGCATTAATGAATCTGCGGTGTATCTGCGCATGATCTGCGGCTTTGAAGTCCGCAGAATTCCGCAACTTACAAAGTCCGCATCGAGTCCCATCACGACCGAGGAATATCATCAAGGTTTTCTATTGTTTGATAAACGCCTCACGATCTTCCGGAAGCCGCTTTCCTGCATCTGCAACATACCCAACCTTGATTTCTGCCAATCCATGAGCTCCTCTTCCCGGGCGTTGAGTGCTGCTACCGCTTTCACAGTGCCAACGAGCATCCTTCTGAAGAAGGTATCGAGGTCCTCATTCTTCTTGATCGGTGAACGCTTCTTCTTGGCAGATTCACTCTCGGTCATGCATGAGCCCCGATCCCCCTCCTAAGACGTGTAGAATCAGTTCTGAGAGGATTTTTCCTGGGGGACTGCCTCTCTATACAACTCGGAGAAGTTCCCGTAGAATTCGGCCATAGAAACGCTATTTCAGAGTGAAGTCATCCGTGGAGCGGTAGAGACCTGCATCGAGAATACAGACATGGACCAGTATTCCGAAGGGGAGGGAGAAGAGGAATTCGACGATGAAGGGATGGACGGGTCAGAAGAGGAAGACGAGCAGCGTTTGGAAACCACGACTAACGCGCATTGACTGGGACACGACCCACCTTGAATGCGAGCGTGATTCACTCCTCTTCTTGGACTTCGCTGATTAGGATAGGAAAATCGAGAGTCTCCGACGTGCCCTTTTCGATGTCCTTGACCTTCATAGAGATGGTGTGTTCTTTCGTTCCGATCGTCATCTTTTTGAGTGACTTCTTGTAGCTTACCGCAGCCTTGTCGTTGTATGCGATGAACAACCATCCGTTAGGATACAGACGATTGAGATACTTCGAAAAGACGTCTCTGAATGTCATTTCAAGCGGAGTTCCAATAACTGAGACTGCTTCAATCTCTTCCATCTCCCGAAGCTGTTGTTTGGTGAGTTCTGTCGTGCCCACCAGATTATGCCTCCCAGCAAGGGGTCGGGGAATCTCTTCCAGATTAAACAGAAAGAGCGAATACTTTTTCATTATCCTCTTAACATCCTCATTATTCCCGAAAGCGATCATGTTTGTGCCGTCCCTGAGTTGCCAAGGTATGGTCTCTTTGAACACGTGTCGAACCGGTATCCCCATCGGCAAGACTCCCAATTCCCCACTGATGGACAAACCCAACGAAGGAATCAGAGGGCGCATGTCTCCAATAAGATGTTCCACGAACTTGGACCACACTTTCTTGAGTACGTCCATATTCTTTTGGTGGAGGTGTGGGAAGATGCCACCCGGTTGATATGCATCGTGATGACCTTCTCTAGATACCTTTCTGATCCAGCCTTCCTCGATTAGTCGGTCCACTCTCCTCTTGATAGTTCTTATGTGAACTTCTCTGCCCCTCTCCCTCTCTTCTTTGTCTTCTTGCAGAAGTGCATTTACTGCATTTCTAACGTCCTTTAGAGTGCGGCATTTTCTGAGTCTTTCAGGTCTGAGTGCAGCGAATCTTTGAAGATGAATTATTCTGAATCCGTTTTCTGCTTCCTGTGCAAACTCCTTCATCCCGAAGAGAATTCGGAGTGCGTAACCTTTTCTGTCCCAATCTACGAGGTCCTCTATGACCCTCTCCGCGATGTCGAATTCAACCTCTTTCTCTCCTCTTTTTACTACACTTTCTCCACTCATATTATGCACATTCCCTTAATATCATACATCATTCAATATCCTTTCGGCGAGTATTCGTGGTATCGACGTCATTCGAATTGCCAAAAGAGGATCCAGAGGCTGTGAGGAAGGTCCGTCGGGCTCGAAGAGAACCAATGGCGGTATTTCTGAGGAGGTCAATCAGGCGGGAATTGGCAAGTGTCAAGGCTGTCGAGGTGGACGACGTCGAGAGACGAGCCCTGGGACCTGCTGACAACGGGGGAACCGAAGCGACGACGGCACGTATCGACTTCGATGGAGGAGCGGCTACGGTGAACGATGAGAGGATGTGTGCGGAGTGCGAAAAAGGGACTGAAGCAATCCGGCAATTGCGAAATGCCATCCGATTGAGGCGGGGTGTGAGCCTTGTGGAAATCAGGGCTTTCAAGACCTCACGTTATGGATTCATACGAGCAGACCGGTCGAATCCTTCGAGAACTCCTCGGTTGCGGTTTGATAACGTCACCGTATCCAGGGAGATGCGAGATTATCCGACAAAGGCGTTGACTGGGATGGAGGGCAGCAACAAAAAGCACGAGAGGTCGGACCCTAAGAGCGTAATGCAAAAAGCCCTTGGCTTCTTGAGACAGGAAAACCTTGTTGAATGCCTTCCGGCGACCATTCATGAGACTGGTCTGCTTGGCGAGGATGCCAACGCTCTCTTGAGTCTTTCTGTGAAAATGAGTACGAAGAGCAAAGACCCATTGAACTTGACAATGATCGGGGAAAGCGATGTCGGGAAAACCGCAATCGTAGCCGCAGTATTGAGGCTCTTTGGCGATCAAGACGAAGTAATTACTGACAGGATGTACAAGACTTCCCTGGTCCATGACTGGGACCTTGCCGAACCTCTTGGAGACAACACGAATACGTTTGCTGTTGACATTAGATCAGCGAAGAGGTGGGGCTCCACGAAAAGAACACAATCTCAACCGCGAGGGTGCAAAGGAAATCGAAATCGCAAATCCAGAGGGCATATTGGTGGAGGATCCTTGGACACACGTCTCTCTAGGTCGTTGACTTTGCTGCCAAGCAATGCTTTGATGTCTGTGGAGGAAGATTGTTATGGTGAGTGTTGAAGGAATTAGAGGCTTGACAGTGGACGAATGTGTGGCATTATGCAACGCGCCACGAAAATTGCCCGTAAATGTGAGCAGATTTCAATTATGGAAACATCTGAGGGATGAGATCTTGACTAGATTAACATATGGAACGTTTGCTCGCATTGGTGAGTTGCTCAATGTTGATGTGCCCGATATCGATTTCAAATACTGCTCAATTCGCATAAGGCACCCAAAAGGTAAGGCTATTTTCAAGGTCGTGGATGGAAAAAGAAAACATATCGAAACTGTGTCCCAAGAAAGGAACGTGTACTTTGATGATTTCACAAGAGACCTTCTGATTCGATATTTGGAGGGCAGAAAGAAAGGGCCTTTAGTAGTCAGTAGCAGAGGCAAGAGGCTATCATGTAGAGAAGCGGAGCGGGTAGTTGATTGTTATGCTAGATCGGTTGGCATTCAAAAGGTAATAGGACATACGAAGAACGGGAGAGAAATTCGACTGGTTACATGCAAGGCTCTTCGTGAGGCCGGAGAAAGGCATACCGATGTAAATGGCGCCGACCGAGATGCGACGGCAAGAATTGCGGGCCATACCGTGAGAACGAAAGAAACCTACTACAAACGGGGCAATTTCGAGGAAGACAGGAAAATCGTGAGAAGGCATCATCCCTTGATGAGAGAAGAAGAAACCACGGGATGGACAGGAAACTGATGGCGGACTTATGTGCGAAGGACGACGGAAAGCGAATCTGGCTTATCTGAGGACATGTGATGTCGAAGAGAATCAACTGTGATGATGGCTCTGAACGCAAGAGAAAGAGGGGAAGACCTTCTGTCATTGAGTCCAAGGGAGACCCCCATCTCGCTCTGAAGGCCTCTGCAATGCGTTCTGCAGGCTATTCCTGGTCCAAAATCGCATTCTACCTAGGGATAGGCAAAACCACTGCTAGACGGCTTGCTAGGCTGTGCCAAAATGAAAACGAGAGCCAGATTGCAAACGAATCTGTAAGCGCTGTGCCGAAAACAGGCAACCAACGGAATAGCAAGAAGAAAAACCAGGCCCCTGAGTTCGCTATAGATGAAGCGTTTTTGGACTGTATGCCAAAAACCTTCAAGATGTTCGCATCACTCATAAAGCGATCTCGAGAAAACCGATAGATGATGGCAGGAAGACGTAAGTATTTGACCCTCAAGGTCATTGAACGTCCGGTCCACTCATATCGAACTATGGAAGTGATAACGCGTGAGAGGGAGTGTGGAATGACTCCTCAAGGAAGGTGTTTGCTAGTCCTTCTCATCTCTCTCCAGCTTCTCCTTCTGCTTTTCTCACATCCAGTTGGCATTGTACGTGGATATCCGACTCACACATTGTTCAATGAAGAGTCAATACTGAATAACGAGACCTGGGGACTTTTCGTTGGTATCAACGGTTTCGACAACACGCCGAATGCCACGGCAAGATACGGAGACAATGTCACAGTTGAATGGAATGACGAGAATGGGTTCGCACACCACGTTCTACTCGTCGAGGAAGCCAAACCAGTTCCCCCGGAATGGGAGTTCAGAGTCATGATAAGTTACACGAAACTGAACGATACTGGATATGAATTGTTCAACAAGACTGTCACTTCTATGATCTTCGACACTTCCAGCGATGAATATACTTTGACCGCCTTCATAGACGGCAACGACAATACACACATATTCTGGCTTAGGGAGTACTGTCTTTGTGATCACAACATGACATTCTGGCTCTATCACGAAACCTTGGCGATGGATGGGGAGGTCCTTGTCAGTGCAGAATTATTCTATTTCGAAATTCAGACGAATGGACTTGAGATTCATTTCCCCTACTGGGTATTTCTCCTTCCTCTGCTTGTAGCCTTGACTCTCGTTATCGTTGTCATCAATCGGATTCGGAGAAAGAAGTGAGCTCATTCCACACATCACTTCTCAATCAGCACCATCGCAACATCAGCCAGATCCAGTATCTTCCCCAGATACGCTCCATCCTCTGTTAGCTTGTACTTCTTCACCGTCCTAGGGAACTCGCTCTCAACCTCTTGAAAGATCAGACCAGATTCCTTCAGTGAATCCAAAGCCGAATATGCGGTATTCCCGCACATCCCACCCTCTTCACGCAAATCAGAGATGGTCGTGAAACCTTCCCTGTAAATCTCAATGAGAATCGCCAGACTGCCGACAGGCAACCTGTTCAGGTTCTGTGTTCCATTCTTCCTCTCCAGTTCCTTCATGGTCGTGCAAACTGCGTCCAGATACATCGCCAGTTTCTCAGCCCTATCCTTCGTCGAATATCTGCGTACCGTCCTTCCTCCGTCCACCAGATCCTCACATTGCAGTAGGTCCAGTTCCATCAACTTCTCCAATGAAGAATAAGCGGTCTTCTGCGACATCCCAACGTTCCTTATGAGGTCCGTTATCGTGACCCCACCGCTCCTGTGCGCGGCTGCCATCGTTTCAATGCAACCTACTGGCTTCTCCAATTCCTGGATACTCAATCCCTACCCACCTTCAGACGTTCAGTGGATCCATCCACCAACCGATGCTTCCGTTCCGAGTAAAGACTGATTGTAAATAAGCGTTTTCATTTGCCGCTTTGATGTATGCTAGATGGTTGCCCGACTCCATTCATCGATGACGATTCGACAACACCGAACCTCAATCTCCGCAAACAGGTCCGATATCACTTCCTAGACTTCCTAATTATTGCTAATAACCAATATAACCCTTGAAGAATTCACTTACAACGGGCGAGAAAAGGCAGAGAGATCCCATCGTTGCTTCTGTTCTTGGGAGCTTAGAAATGGGACCGGGACCAAAGAGCAAACTGCTTTTATTTGTTCTGGGTCTCTCCCCCAGGCACTCAGAAACCCATCTCTGCCTCCGGGAAGGTGGACGACGTGGAGACCTTGGATCTCGCCCTCTAAACTTTTTTTAGGAAACATCCAAAGCCGAAGAGTTTATATGGAAACCTTCTCTATTCCCAGAAGGCTCATGGCATGGGTCTTCAGTTGTCCCAGTAAGCCTTTGAGGTCTATCGATGAAACGCAGTTCACGAGTGTGGAAGAAACGCGGAAAGCAGCGGTGGAAATGGAGGAAGAAGAAGATGCGCCGCCGGAAGCGAAAGCAGAAGATGCGGAAGCGATAGGCCCTGTGGGGGTATGGGGTAACACGGTATCCTCGCTGGCTCCAGTTATGGGCGTGATTGCCAACGGGTTTGCTGACAGGTGATGACTAACTGGAGCAATGACCCGTAATCAATTCATGCAGAGAACCTCTCTGCATGGTGGAAACCAGCTGATCTGGGTTCAAATCCCAGTGCCCCCACTCCTTTTGGATGTTACCTAAGCGCAAATAATATCTTCAAGGATGCAATCTTTCACTCATGAGCCAGAACGAGTTTATGAAAACCGTGAGAGGCCACATGGATTTCTTGGTGTACGCTCTTGTGGCAATTGCGATTCTTGTGATTGGGATTGCAATGATCGGGAATCCAACAGAAGCAGGAATAGCGTTCACCACATTGAGCGACACGCACGCATCCCCATGGGGATCCATACTGACAGCCGTGGGAGGATGGTTGATATTCACCTTCCTAGTCTCGTATATGATCCACCGTCGAGGTGAGAAGGAGGCCAGCCATGAGATTAAAGCCACGACATATCTTCTGGCGAGTTTCCTGACAGAGCTTGACAAGGCCGAGATTGAGACCTACGAGGCATTTGCGGACCTCAACAAGTCCATGATGCTTTCGGTGATGGGAGAGATGCTGACCGCTCAGAGTTCTGATCCTAAACAGGCCGAGCAATGCATTAAACGGCTCCATGATGCTTTCGACGAAGAAATCAAGGAATTCGGGGCCAGGGCACATGGCATTGTGTCCCGCAGCGAATCGCGAATAAAGCAAAGATTTGATCCCGAGCTTGTTGACAAAGCCTTTATGAATGGTGCTTAATCCCTCTCAAGGAACGGGTACCTGTAGTCCTTTGGCGGGTTGAGATTCTCCTTGATCGTTCTGGCCGAGACCCACCTTATCAGGTTTAGGAGACTTCCCGCTTTGTCGTTCGTCCCCGATGCTCTGGCTCCCCCGAAAGGCTGCTGACCGACCACAGCTCCCGTTGGCTTGTCGTTGATGTAGAAGTTGCCTGCAGCGTCCCGCAGAGCGTCCTGGGCCTTCCATATCGCATGTCTGTCCTGTGCGAAGATCGATCCCGTCAAGCCGTATGGTGAGGTCTCATCACATATCTTCAGATACTTCTCGAACTCCTTGTCCGGGTAGACGAACACCGTCAGCACCGGACCGAATACCTCCTCTTCCATCGTCCTGAACTTCGGCTTCTTGGCGTGGATGATCGTCGGCTCGATGTAGTACCCGACCTTGTCGGTGCAATCTCCACCAGCTATGATCTCAGCATCCTTCGACCGCTTGGCGTGGGTGATGTACTTCTTGATGTTCTGATACGCTTCCTTGTCTATGACCGCGTTGGTGAAGTTGGAGAAGTCCGTCGGCGGTCCCATCTTCATCGTTTTCATCTCCTTCAACAGCTTCCTCTTCAGTCCCGGCCATTTGGATTTGGGTATGTACGCTCTGGATGCTGCGGAGCACTTCTGTCCCTGGTACTCAAAGGCACCTCTGAGAAGAGCCGTCGCCAAGGCATCCATATCGGCACTCGGATGAGCGAACACGAAGTCCTTCCCACCGGTCTCGCCGACCATTCTGGGATATGTGTTGTATTTCTCCAGGTTCTCGCTGATGGTCCTCCAAAGATGCTGGAATGTTGCAGTGCTTCCCGTGAAATGTATCCCTGCGAAGTAAGGATGGTTCAGTATCGGTGGGCTGATCACAGAGCCAGATCCCGGCAGCATGGTAATGACGCCATCGGGCACACCCGCCTCCCGGAACAACTCCACCAGGAAATGTGCGGTGTAGATGACCGACCTGGCAGGTTTCCAAAGGACCACGTTCCCCATAATGGCAGGAGATGTTGGAAGATTCCCAGCGATTGAGGTGAAGTTGAACGGTGTGACAGCAAATACAAAACCCTCCAAGGGACGGTACTCGACCCTGTTCCACGTCCCCTCGTCGGAAATCGGTTGCATCTCGTAAAGCTGCTGCATGAAGTAGGCGTTGAACCTGAAGAAGTCAATGAGCTCGCAGGCAGCATCCACCTCAGCTTGATAGACATTCTTGTCCTGACAAAGCATGGTGGCCGCATTCAGTGCCTGTCTGTGGGGGCCGGCAAGCAGTTCGGCCATCTTGAGGAATATCGCCGTCCTCTGCTCCCATGGAAGGCAGCACCACTCCTCCCTCGCCTTCAAAGCAGCATCGATGGCCTTCTCCACCAGTTCCCTGGTCACCTTGTGATACGTCCCCAGCAAGTGCTTGTGATCATGCGGTGCGCGGCATTCGCCCATGTTCCCGGTCTTGTACTTGCGTTCCCCGATGATGATTGGTATCTCGATGCTCTTGGACTCGAGTTCATCCAGTTTCTTCCTGAGTTCCTCTCTCTCAGGCGTCCCCGGAGCATAGCTCAGAATTGGTTCGTTTACCGGATCAGGCACTTCAGCGATGCCATTGGTCATGTTCCTCCCTCATCCCATACAAGTGTTGGATACGATGATTGCGACCGAAGATTTAATGTTGTGGTTTACAGGGAGGCACCCGGAGAGCAGGATTCATGCCAGAGACTTCTGATTCTTTGGCAATACGTACAACCAAAAAGAGGCAGCATCTGAACCCAAGAACTGCAGTTTCTTGTCAACAGCTATTGAAGGGTAAGCGCCAGTAGATTCACCCGAGGCGTCTACCGTCTCGGTGAACCAGCCACTTCCGTTCCATTTTGCGTATTTGAGGCTCTTGTTTGTTTGGTCCCAAACAGCATCTAGACTGGGGATTGGTAGAAAAACCGCTAGACGTCTCGTATTAGCGTTCCAAAAAAGCAGTGGAAGCCAGACCAAAAGTGATTCTAACTCCAGTGTGCCTAAAACCGATAGTTGCCATATCATGGCAGAGGTAGGCCAGCACTTTTCGCTTTCACTCAAAGAAGATATTTTGGAAGGAATGCCGAAAACGTTTAGGATTGTTGTTTCACCCATAAGAAAAGCGCGACAAACGCCATAAGTGAGGAAAAGTCACATGTGTATTTGACCTTGGGGAACGTGGAACGTTGGATCCACTGAACGTGATGTGCAGAATACCACCTTCACGGTAACCTCTCGATGTCGGAACAATACATCGATTGCATGATGGGCATGAAGGCCATCTTGAGCTGTTCTCTCAGGTCAGCAATGGAAGGCAGAAACATCTTTCTCGAGTTTATCCAGAGACCTAGCCCTGTTTCTGAAAGAGGTACAAGTATTCGACCTCGCCAGACTCCAGCTGCTGGGACAGGACAGTTTCCCTAACGAACTCGTTCAGAGAATAGTAGAGAGCGTTCGCCACGCCAATATAGCCTTCCCACTTGTATTGTCCCAGAAGATCATAGCCTTGATACGCCAAGTTCCTGTCGCTGATGATGAATGAGGCGTTGATTGAGGCATTCCAAGCCACAATTTCAACTGTCATCCCTCGTGTGGCCGGAAACAAATCATAGAATATAAAACTCGTCTCATTGACAAAATCCAGAGCGATGACATCTCCATCACTCACCAGACCGGTAAGATCCTCGCCAATCGGCACATAAGGATTGTGTTTCACTTGTGTAACCGCGCTCAGGCTAGCTACAAGGAATCCGCACACCATGACGGTCAGTATCTGTCTAGGCGTCTTTTGGAGGAAGGCGAACGCCCCAAACAGGAAGACCATACCTCCTTCCCGGAAATCCAGAACAGAGTATACGCCTATCGAGAAAAGGATGAGCAGAAGAAAGATGAGCAACCGGCGTCGTTTCATGAGACAACTCTTTGCATTCCTGAGGATTTCGACAATCCGGGATCTTCCAGTGAAGTCGGTGTCCTTGACAACCAGCCAGAGGAGAGGTGTCATGGCAATCACAGAGTATCTTGCGACGATGGGACCGAATCTTGGCTGGTTTTCCCAAATCTGAAACATCGCTCCAAAGATGGCACCTATGACCGCCGTAAGTCCAACCGCAAGCCAGAGACCGCTATAGTGTTCGTCTTTGACCTTTGAGATTGTTCTCCTCAATTGTGGTAGCCAGTATATGGCAACCGTGAAAAGAACCAAGAGATAGATCCCGAACTGGATGAAGAATTCAGTCACAAACGCTCCAGGGTTTGAGATGGCGTTGGATGTCACAAAAGAGACGTAGGTGCTGGTCTCCCATGAGCCAAACCTCGCGATGTTTCTCACCGCCCATGCGACTACGATGGATAAGAAGACCACAATGGCTGTTAGGTAATACTTGTCCCTGAAAACAAGCCACCTCATATAATAGAATCTCCACGCCAAACCACTGAAACCAGCAACGATGAAGAAATATCCAACGCTCGATTTTGTCAAGTATCCAAGACCTGCAAAAAGACCTGCAAGGATGATGTATTCCCCTTGCTCAAGGCTCCTTAGAATTGCCCATATTGTCAGAACGAAGAATATCGAAACCATGTTCTCTGGAAACCCGTACCCAGTGATGAAAAAGTAGCTGAAGAACACAGACGAAATGGATGTGACTATGAACGCTTTCTTCCTCCCGTACAGGCTCTTTGTCGTGAAGTACACCACAATTAGCAGCACAAGGCTTGAGACAACTGAAGCAACCTTTGTGGTCGTCACACTGAATCCGAATATGGCATAGAAGACGGAAAGATACATTGGGTATAAGGGAGGATAGTGGTGCGAATAGCCATCGGTGAATATGTATGGAGTCCCCGCTTCTCCGAAGTTGATAATCAATGTGTCCACGAACTCCCCGTTCATCCTGAAATTCTCAGCCATGTAAGCATACGTGCTTCCATCCCAGCCCAGATCCCAGGTCCATATCGTTAGAATCCTACCTAGAACTCCCACAAGCAAACAAATCAAAAGCAGCCATTCAGTGAGATCTGCGGTCCTGAAGAAATCAGCAATCTGCGCCCTTATTGACAGCCTCACTTATGGCACATCCTCCAAAACCGTCCATAGAAGGGGAGGATTTAAGCCTTTCGCAGCCATAAACTCTGGTGAGAGTGATGCTGGAAGAGCTGGCAAAGACGTTTGGATATAGGTATAACCAAAAAGAGGCAACATCTGAACCTAGGACCTCCAGTTCTTCAGCAATACGTATAACCAAGAATGAGCCAACACAACACACTCCTTCGCCCCTTCATGAAGATGAAGCTCCAGAGCCTTGAAGTCGCAGCCATTCACCTATGGCTTGAAGGTCTCTAGGTCAACGCGGATTCACAAGAAACCCTTTTTAACCCCAGCCGAGAATGTCCTCGCAATGAGCACCGAGGAAAGAGTGCTGAAGAGGATAGTCCCCTCGAAGTCGGAGGAGGAGCGTCTCAGGGAGGTAATCACCATTCTGAAGAGGATGCTCGAATCCGAGATAGAGAATCTGGGGATCGAAGCTCACCCAATGTTGGTCGGTTCCACCTCGAAGGGCACGCACCTGAAGGACCCAGAGATCGACATGTTCGTTTGCTTCTCCCCCTCCACCTCCCGCGCCGACCTGGAGAAGTACGGCCTGATGCTGGGTGATTACGTCCTCAACAAGCCAGAGAGGCATTATGCTGAACATCCATACCTTTCAGGTGATTTCGAAGGGTTCGAGACCGAGATCGTTCCATGTTACGAAGTGAAGGACCCAAAGAAGAAGCTGAGCGCAGTGGACAGGACACCGTTCCATACCGCATATGTCAAGGAGAATCTGAAGAAGGGGCAGAACGACGAGGTTCGCTTGCTGAAGAGGTTCGCCAAGGGGATCGGGGTGTACGGTGCGGAGGCGAAGGTCCAGGGACTGTCGGGTTATCTCTGCGAACTGCTGGTCCTCAAGTACGGAACCTTCCAGAAGGTCCTCAAGGGCACATCTAGGTGGAGGAATGGATACGTGATCGAACTGGACAAGAAGGCCAAGAAGAGGTTCAGGGAACCTTTGGTGTTCATAGATCCTGTTGACTCAGGCAGGAATGTTGCTTCGGCTCTGTCCCTCGATCAGATGTCAAGGCTGATGTACCAATCCAAGTCATATCTGGATAATCCCAAGATCAGCTTCTTCTTCCCCCCTGAACCCAAGAAACCAACCAAGCAGGCAGTTCAGAAGAAGATGGATGCCAGGGGAACGGACTTCCTTGCGGTCGTGATCAAGAAGCCAGACGTGGTCGACGACATTCTGTACCCCCAGGTTTGGAAGGCGGAGAAGTCCATCAGGACCCTCTGCGAGAAGTACGATTTCACAGTTCATGATACCGGCGCCCAAGTGGTGGACAATGAGATACTCATCTTCGTGGAGCTCAATTCAGCTGAACTTCCAATGGTCAGGAAACACATGGGACCAGTCCCATGGCTCAAGAACGCGGATGACTTCGTGGAGAAGTGGAAGGGATCGAGGAAGAGGATAGCAGGACCCTATGTCGAGAACGGACGTTTGTTCTTCGATCTGAAAAGGGAATACCGGAACGCAAAGACACTGCTGAAAAAGGAAGTGAGAACTCTGGGCCTGGGTAAGAACCTGGACGAAGCAGTATCCAAGAGTTTTTCTGTTCTGTTGAACGAGGAGATTCTCTCCAAGGGTCATACGTTCCCGTTGTCCAAGTTCCTCAAAAAATCCATCTAGGTCAGCTTACGGCCGAGAAGGTGAAGGTCGGAGAGGTCTCGGTGTGACCGTTGACGTCCTCTGCAATTATGTGGAATGTTCTGCTCTCGCCCTCCGTAATGAGCAAGCTGTACGAATACGAATCGCCGGACCCTTTGGTCATCACATACGAGTCTGTGGTGGGTGAAGTGAACTGGATGACCACCGTTTGAACTTCGCTGTTGTCGGTCACCGTCGTCGTCACCGTGAAATCTCGAGTTTCATTGGGTGCCAGCGTGCATGTGTTGACGGATGCGCTGTCAAGAGTTATCTCAGCAATTCCCGGACAATTCATCATATTCACCTTGCCGACGGTGGGGTTGGTGAGATCCGAGAACGGCATGTTCAGGATCAAGACCCAGATAGCCAGCCAGGTCAAGAAGAACATCGCGCCGTTGCCCACCCAGTCCTTGGTCTGGAACTCGTCGGTCTCGATGTTGAAGAACTGGTAAACGTACCTGAGCAGGAAGATGCTTCCGATTCCTATCAAGAAGGCAGCGACCGGCATCCCGGCAAGCGTGATGAGGTAGGCCAATATCGCGATTGGGACGGAGAAGATGATGGTGAGCAACGCCACTTTTGTGTTCCCGATCTCCTTCTGCATGAACTCTACTTCGTCGAACTCGGGCTTCTTGAAGTACTCCTTCTTCTCTTCGGCCTTCCTCCTCTTCTTCGCCACGGCGGTCGATAGTGTGAATTCGCTTTAAATGTTTTCCACATCGCTGGAATGGGCTTCGATAGGATTAACTGGACTGTTGGCATTCACCAAGTGGGTAACATGATCATCGGCGTCATCGGTTCTGATGGGGAGATAGGGGATGAGCAGAGGTCGAATGCGGAAACCGTGGGGAGGTTGGTCGCAGAGAAAGGTTCCACCCTGGTTTGCGGAGGCCTGGCCGGAGTCATGGAGGCCGCATGCAAGGGCGCCAAATCGGCTGGAGGACTGACAATCGGCATTCTGCCAACGATGGAGAAGGAGTCCGCCAACGCCTATGTAGATATTCCTATAGTCACAGGCATGGGAGTGGCCAGGAATGTGATAGTCGTAAGGACGGCGGACGCGTTGATCGCCGTCGGCGGTCGGTTTGGTACATTGTCAGAGATCGCTCATGCCTTGAGCATGGGGAAGAAGGTGGTCTCACTGAAAAGCTGGGAATGCCTCGGATCTGAAGAACCGCCTGAAGGAATGATCTTCGCATCCACGCCGGAAGAGGCGGTCCAGCTGGCGTTCGAGGACCTCTAATCGGAATCCACGGGTGTCTCCTGGGTCGGTTCGCCCTCCATCACGTATTCTCTGGTCGCCTTGACGGATTTCACCAGTATGGCTATGAGGAACCCTGCGATGAAGCCCGCCGGGATGCCCGTGAGGAACCGTATGAGATTGGTGCTTTCATAGCCGGTCAATAGCTGGATACCTCCATCCAAACCCACCGGCAGCACGAAGAGGAACACAAACAGAATCGCGAACCACGTGGCCCCTATCGTGCGGTTGACGTAATCCCTGAACCTCCTGGGGAAAACGCCCAGAAGTCCTTCGGAGATGTAGTACTTGCGCTTGACCAGCATGCCTGCGAAGAGCCCCAGGGTTATGAAAAAGAAGATGGAAACGTCCCTCGTACAAACCGGCATCTGGTTGCCGTTGAGGTAGAATGTCCTGCTGGATATCTGATGGCACTCGGCGTCGCCAAGGTAGTAGACCGCCTTGGGGTATGGAGGCAAAGTGTCCCACAATTCCTGGAAATCCAACCGATTGGCACTGCCTTCCAGGTCTGAGACCGTGCCCGGGGGGATCGTGAACGGGGCGATGAACATCGATATCGTCCATATCAATGAAATGAGGAAAAGCACCCAAAGGACCTTACTTTCAAAGACCCTCTCCTTTAGCATCTGGTTCTTCCTCCAACTCATTGTCCGTGTCAACATCTCATCGGTTGACGCGGTAGGGTTTCACTCCAAGAACTTCTCTGGATCCTGCTCGAACTGCCATTTACATCCGGGGGCGCAGAAATAATACGTCTTGCCCTTGTACTCCGCAGTCGCGGCAGGAGCGCTCTCGTCCACTTCCATCTTGCATACTGGGTCGATAGCCATCTCACTACCTCCTCTGGTGTCGAATAATGGTCGTTTTCTATATCAAACCTTCTCGTTACGAACGTAAGACATCATCCGATGGCATCGGCGATCTCTTGGGCGACAGAGATCTTACTGTGCTCGCTCTCAACCGTATCCGTCGAGATCACCTCGGCGCAGTCGTAGAGCTTGTCCATTGCGTCGCCTATGAACAGGCCGTGTGTGCACAGGGCAATAATGCTCTCAGCGCCGTCCTCCTTCAGCTGCTTGGCGGCGAATCCTAACGTTCCGCCGGTAGAAATGATGTCGTCCACTATCGCCACCCTCTTCCCGGCGACGTCCAGTGATTTGGGCTTGATCTCAACCGTGGTGGCATCATGCCTGATCTTCTCGAGGTAATCGGTGTCGGTCCCCAGGATCTCAGATACACCATTCGCCATTTCCACCCTTCCTTCGTCTGGAGAGAGAACAATGTCCACCCTCCCGTCCAAATGCCTCGCGAATGCCGGAGCTGCCGTTAGATGTGTCACCGGCTTTCCGAAGTACTCCAGCACCTGAGGGTTGTGGATGTCGACCATAACCACCTCGTCCGTGAACAGCTCGATCCTCTCCGCAATTGCCCTGGCGCTGACTGCCTCCCCGGACTCGAATGCCTTGTCCTGCCTGCCGTACCCGAAGTATGGTGTTATCGTCGTCAGGCTCTCGATGTCAAAATCATTGACGGCGTCCTGCCATAGGAAGAGCTCCACGATGTTCGGATCGGGAAGTGTGGTCTGGACCAGCAACACCCGCTCATCGTTCAGGTCGCCGAGAATACGCGCATACGCTTCCCCGTCCGGGAACCTCCTGAACTCGGTCTCCACCAAATCCGCATCCAACGCCCTTGCCAGCTCCCCAGCCAGCATTCCAGAGGCCGACCCTCCTATGATCTTCATGCTATCGATTGGGTGATGTAATGAGGTTAGTTAAGTTTTGCTTCCGTCAACGACCATCAACTCGGAAGGGTTTTTATATATGCACACTTGTATTAATTTGAAGGATGACAATGGCCAGACTGGAAGGTCTATTGGATCTGATGAGAAAACGCAGATACCTCTGGTTGCTGGTGTGGTTCCTGATCTTCTTTGCCGGACTGGACCTTCTCTGGAACCCGCCCAAGGACTCTGGGCCGGAGTACTTGATATTGGGGCTTTTCTTCTTCATCATCGGACTGGCATTCCTTGCATTGCTCTTGGTCCCCAAGGGGAAGTTGAAGATTGAGACCAAAGAGGGGAACCTGGCCACAGCACTTCTCAACATCATCACCCTGAAGGGCAGGCTGAAGCCGTTCTTCCCGATCTTGGGTATAGCCCTGATCGTCATTGACCTGCTCTATAATCTGTACATATCGACAACGCCCGAGATCCTGACGCACGACTCGATAGTCCTGCTCTTTGGAGCAGTGATGATAGCCTACAACTTCATACCCAACAGCTACGAGCGCGAACGGGACTTCATTTTCCTATTCTTCGCCGGGCTGATCGCCATACTGGTAGTTCCATTGATGCTCACACGGCTCGTCATTGGGAACATCGATGAGAGCGTGAGCCTATACTCGGCGTACCTTCTGGCTCCCGAGGTCTCTGGTTTCCTCAATCTGATCGGGATACCAGCTACTGTGGACTGGTTGACCATCACGTTCCCCACACAGGCCGGCCCGCAGATATCGGTCTACATCAGCACCGCGTGCTCCGGGATATACTCGTTCACCATCTTCGCCTCGGCGTTCATTTCCTTCGTACTGACCGAATACGATCGGGTGGACAGGAAGGTTGGTCTGCTGATGGCCCTGGGAATCATCACCGCCTATGTGGCAAATATCCTCAGAATGGTCGTCATCGTGCTGGTCGGGTACTACACCTACACTCCGCAGGAAGGTCTGCAGGCCATGCTGGTCGCTCACTCCAACGCCGGATGGATAATATTCCTGATATGGATAGGCCTGTTCTGGTTCTTGATGTACCGATTCCTGATAAGGACCGAGGAGCCTGCTGAGGAGGTCCGGGAGGAGAAGCCCATGACCCGGTGTGCCATATGCGGGGAGATGATGAAGGTGGACATTCCCGGAACAAGATGCGAATGCGGTCAGTTCATTCACCTAGAATGCCTGGAGGACACAGGGGAATGCCCCAACTGCGGTTCCGAGATCCGCGTAGACCAGGACCCTGCCACCGGAAGCTCCTCTGCCTGAACATCGGCCAAACCAGATAAGGTTAAATACGTTGTAATCGATTCTTTTGTAGCAACTGATGTTGCTAGGATAGAGAGAGGGGTAGGCAGCCCGGGCACCCGATGGAGGGCGCCAATTGTCATCCCGACTCCCAACGCGGGCGTTGGTCAAATGCAGGTTCGAGAGTGGTTCAGCCTTCAGTATTTCAGGGTTCAGCAGATTCAAGCCATGGTTTCTTCACTGCTGGCAATAATGTCGTTTGCCGTAGTCATTGCGCTGTACTTCAAATGGAATGACACCAGCCGGCTCTTGGTCCTGGTCCTTTTCGTCATCGTTGCCGTTTACGCCTTCGCTTGGGTCTGGGACATGTTCCTCAAGGTGTGGATAGCAAGACAGGTGATCAATGTCAGAAGAAATCCGTACAGCATCTGGAGGATGACGCCGAGGGAGCAGGTGCAGTACAAGGAGACCATTGTCCCCATCATGAAATCCCAGCGTGAGACGATAATCATTCTCAATCAGTTCGCCAAGGAGATGGACCTCAACCCGATAGCAACGGTCGACCCTGACTCGATCGGCCTATCCAAGGAGCAGATAGAGAAGTGGGACAGGATATCGAGCGATGGCCGGTTCGAACGAGAGGACTATCCGGAGGAGCTCAGGGACACCGTGTGGGATGAAGAGGTCTCCTTAGAGAAGATCAAGAACGGCCACAAGTGATCATCCCCCATCCAAGTATAGACGATAGTATTTTTTGGAACCTTCTCATACAGCATTCCTGTGAAAGCAGTCATTCCCGCTGCGGGTTTGGGTACCAGGTTTCTGCCGGCGACCAAGGCTCAGCCGAAAGAGATGTTGCCGGTCGTGGACAAGCCCGCCATCCAGTACGTCGTGGAGGAAGCCGCCAATTCGGGTTACACCGAGATACTCATAATCACCGGAAGGGGCAAGAGGGCCATAGAGGACCACTTTGACAAGAACATAGAGCTCGAGGAGTATCTAATCAAGAAGAACAGGAAGGAAGCCCTGGCAGAGATGAAGCGGATCTGGGAGATGGCCGAGATATTCTACGTCCGTCAGAAGGAGCCGTTGGGTCTAGGCCACGCTGTTCTGTGCTCACGGAAGTACGTCGGGAATGAGCCTTTTGGGGTCCTGCTGGGTGATGACATCATCATTAGCAAGGTGCCATGCATCCAGCAATTGACGCAGGTCTTCAATGAGTTCAACAGCTCCGTTTTGGCGGTGGAGAGGGTCCCCAAGGAGAAGATGGGTCTGTACGCCATGGTGGTTGGGAAGAAGGTTCGTGATGGGCTCTACAAGATCGAGGACATAGTGGAGAAACCTCCACAGGAGGATGTTGTCTCGGATATGGGCACTCTGGGAAGATATGTGTTCAACCCCACCATATTCAATCATCTGGAAAGAACTGAACCTGGCTACGGAGGGGAGATCCAGCTCACGGATGCTATCAGATCACTGCTTTCTGAAGAGGATGTGTATGCCTTGGAATTCCAGGGAAAGCGACACGACGTTGGGGACAAGATGGGCTGGCTTAAGGCGACCATCGAGATTGCCATGGCCAGGGACGAGTACAGGGATGAGCTTACCGGTTTTCTGAAAGAGATTGCTCATGAGGGAACCTGATGGAGAAAAGGAAGCCTTCGAAGAAGGCGAGAAACAGGTTCAGATCCACCGTCTTCCTACTGCCGGCCATGCTGGGACCTTTCTCCAAGATGAGGGTCTTCTTTCATAGGCTCAGAGGGGTGAACATCGGAGAGAACGTCGAGATCGGATACTATGTTCTGATAGACAATCTATATCCCGAGAGGGTCACCATCGAGGACGATGCCACCATTGCGGCAAGGTCAACCGTGTTGGCCCATGACGAGTCAGCGTTGTACACTGGGACAGGCGAAGAATTGATCGAGAACACCAGGATATGCCAGAACGCCTTCATAGGCGTCCATTCAGTCATTCTCCACGGGGTCACCATTGGCAGGAATTCCATAGTGGGAGCGGGATCAGTAGTAACCTCAGATGTTCCAGATAATTCGAAAGTCGCTGGCGTGCCAGCAAGGCCTCTGAAGTAGATCAGTGGGACATTATGTACCCGTAGTAGCCTCTCTGGGCTCCTATGTACCCCACCAGATACGTCCATCCCATGCTCATGTTTCCGTTAAAGAAATTGTTCTTCGAGTCCCTCAACTGTGTTCTCAGGAAGGTCCTTTTGAAGTAATGCTTGGCCTCCGCTGAATAGCGATGTTTGGCAAAGAACGCACCGATACCAATCCTGTAACCCAGCATCATCGTCCGCACCTGGCTTCTTGTGTCCAGCGGTTCATGCTTGATAACCGCCTGTGGCGCATATACGATGTCATAACCTGCCCCTATCACACGCTGGAACACGTCGATGTCCTCCGCGCCTCGGTACCTTTTTCCGGGACCCAGTTCTTCATCGAAGAGGCCGATCTTTGTTATCACATCCTTTCTCAGTGAGATGTTGTTCCCGGCTCCCATCTCCCAAGGCGGAACGAATCCATCGCTTTTCTTGAACACCCTTCTCTCCGGGTGCCAACTAGTGGAAGCATACCAAAGACCCTGGCGGGTTGGCACCGAACCTCCAGTGACACATCCCACACCCTCCTCCTTGAACTCCTCCACAAGCTTCTCCACCCAGTCAGGCTCGCAAATGCAATCGTCGTCGGTCAGGGCCACGATCTCATGCTTCGCGGTCCTTATCCCCACGTTCTTGGCTATCGAGACACCACGCCTCTTCTCGACCAGCACCTGGGCGGTCGGTTGAACCTCTTCGGGAAGGGACTCGACACTGGACACGCAGATTACCTCAAGGTCCTCATACGTCTGTTCGGACAAGGACTCAATGCATTTGACCAAGAGGTCGGATTTCTCCCCTGTTGTACATACGATGACGCTGCAACCCATTCTGAATCATCCTTTGAGTGTTCTCTTCATCTCCCTTCCAAACCTCTTGATGTTCTCCTTTCTAGTTAGTTTTGGATAGTTGCTGAACCAGTCAGTCCTCATCTCCCCCAGCCCTAGGTCTATCGTGTTCTCCTTGGCGGTCTTCTCTAGGTCCAGTTCTCTTATCTTGGTGGTCTTTAGCAGGTCGTACTCCTTCCTGAGAAGCCTGGTGATGCGTTCCCTCTTGTTGTATCGCGTGGACAAGAAGTCATACGTTCCGCCCACCTCCTTCACATTGTCCCCCATCAGAACAGGATACCATCTCATCTTTCCGAGTTGCCATATCCTGATCCACATGTCCACGTCCTCAAAGGCGTTCATGCTTCGCCTGCCTCCTATCTGCTCCCATATCGGCCTTGGAAACACACCTAGGAACATCGCTTGAATGGCAACGTCCGTGTACTTCTCCAAGTATATCTTCAAGAACTCCTGGCTCGTGGGGAAGTAGACCGTATCTGTGTCCAGGACCAGAATGTAGTCCCCGATGCTGTGACCGAATGAAATCTGCCTCCCCTCGCCCATGGTGCATTTCTTGGATAGGACCTTCATATTGGAGTGCTGGCCCTCCCATTTTTTAAGTATCTCCAGGCTCCCGTCCTTGGACTTGTTGTCAACGACTATGTACTCAAAATCGAACTCCTTGAGGTGTGTGAACACTGACTCCAGGTGCCTGTCCAACGCGTGAGCGCATTGGTAGTTCGTGGTGCAGATGCTGAATTGCATCGGATGTTCCATATTGACCCACTATATTAAAATTGGCAACTCATTGTGCCCGAGTTCTGGCCAGCAGTCTTCTGAATTCTCTCCAGTAGTACTTGATCTTCTCCCCATCATAACCGTAGATCACGACCATGTAGACCACGGCTCCCACAGCCAGTGTGACAGCGAAAGGCGCCAGCCCCAATCCCAGTACCGATTTGGTGATAATCATGGAGATGAACATGAGCACCGAAGCGAACAGCGGGCCTCGGAACGTGTCCCCAATATCATGGAACGTAACATCCAGGTTCTTCGTCACGAACCACCACAGGATGACCATGTGGGTGAAGTACACCGCTACTATGAGGAAGGAGATCCCTGCGATTCCGTATTCCACGGTGGCCGTGTAGATGAATATCAAGATTAGGATGAGGCTCAGCAGGTTGGTCATGGACAGGACCTTGCTCTTCCCCACCGCCAGGAAGACATTCCCGGCCGGTTCCGTCATCGTTCTCATCAGCCCGAAGAAGCACAGGATCTGAAGGGAGAGGACAGCCGGCATCCACTGCGAACCCAGTAGCAATTCAACGAACTCCGGAGCAACGACTATGAGTGCAAAATAGAGCGGAAATGCCATGAGGGAAAGGACGTCAAGCGTTTCCAGGTATCCCCTCTTCAACCTGCCAGGTTCCTCTTGAATCTGGGAATAGGTCGGGAACATGACCTTGTATACAAGTTTGGTGAGGAAATTGGCGAAGTAGGAAGACCATCTGTATGCGATGTAGTAGTATCCCAGAACCGTAAGGCCGAGGAATGCGCCCACGAAAGCGTCATCGAGATGGAATATGAGGAAGACAAGGAAGAGCATCAGAAAAACATGCTTCCCGTAGGTGAAGAGCTCCTTGGCGATCCTTCTGTCTATGCGGAACCTCGCCTTCCAGGGGCAAACGATGTATAGCGCGATCAGCCCTATCGATGTCCCGATTATCGGTCCTATGATCATGGCCCAGTATGTTCGTGTGAACCAAGCGATTGCTATCGACGAAGAAGCGGATACCAAAGAGATGACGACCATCACGATTCCTAGCTTTCCGAACTTGAGCTCTTTCGTCAGTCTGGTCGTGGACACGAACCCCGCCGAGGTGAGGAAGAACATCACCGCGGAAACCCTGATCACCATGACAACCTCGTCCGACTTGAAGATCCAGGCCGCCACATCCGCCGTCAGGAATGCGACGATGAAGAGCGCCAGTGCGATGAGTATCCTTATCGCTCCCCCGGTGTAAAGCGCCTCTTCGGTGTCCTTCTGCCTTTGAATGACCGCAGGTCCCAATCCGAAATCACTGAACTGGCCAATGATTCCCAACATGAATCCGGCAATACCGACTATTCCGAAATCATAAGGCGTCAGCAAGTTTGCCAGGACTATCAGCGTAATTGCATTGACCGCGCTCGCGAAAACCTGAAGAACGGCGACGATACCTATGTTCCTGGCAGTCCTATCTCTGAGAGACATTCGGCGTAGAAAATGGCTGTTGTATATAATAGGCTTGGTCTACCCCGTTATTTAATGAGAATAGGGTAAGTATGCCTCTACCCAGAAAGAACTTCGTCCAGGATTTCATGCAGCTTTCTTTCTCTGATCTCGAAGCTGAAGTTCTCCTGAACTCTCTTTCGGCAGATCTCTTGGTTTCTTGAGTCCATGGCTTTTCTGAAAGCCTCTACGGTGTCGTCAACATCACCGTAGTTCGCATAGAATCCAGTATCTCCCACAACTTCTGGCAGAGCGGACCTCTCCGTGACTACTGGAATGCAGCCGCACGACATGGCTTCTGCGACAGCCACCCCAAACGACTCGTGGTAGGAAATCTGTGCATACACCCCTGCTCTCTGATAGAGTGAGAGAAGTTCTGCATCTGGGATGCGGCCCGTGATGGTAACGTTGTTCGGCGCCGATTCCCGAAGCTTCTTGTCCCATTCAGGGGAGTTCTCGCCGACTATCGCAAATTCAATCTCTGGCATCCTGGCAGCAGCCTTCAGGAGCGTATCTATGCCTTTCTTCTTGTACCGAGTGAGGTTGTCAATCGCCCCGACCGTAACAACTAAGTTCTGCTTGTTCCCCTTCGGAATGAATCTACTCGTGTCCACTGCATTGTAGACAACATCTACATCGCGATCCACCCATTGAAGAACCTCTCTTTTGGTGGATTCAGAGACGGCAATCACCCTGTCCGCTTTCCTGAGGGCGAATGAGGTCTTCCTGATCCGGTTCTCACTCTTCATCGCTCCATAGTCAACATCTGGAAGATAGATTACGTCCCAGCCCCCAGCGATGACGATTGATTTCTTCCGGAGGATTCTGGACAGGAGGACGGATGTTGTTGCGTATCCAAGTGCGAACCAACAATACACGATCTTGGATCTCAGGAGAGCTCCTCCTAGGGATAGCAGATTGCGCTTTCCATTATACTGAAAAGGACGGACCCTGCATTTTCTTCGAAGGATCTCAATGTCGTTGACAACGAAGGTGGCTGGATTGCAGTAGACTACCAAGGCCTTACAGGGTGTTGATTGGGAGGTCATTTGACGACTCCCTGCAAGACATTAGTGACCCTTTCTGCAACGACCTTCCAGCTATACTCCTCCTCGACGATCTTCCTTCCACGCTGACCCATTGAGTCCATGAGTTCTTGGTCGGAGAGAAGTTCCACACTCTTGGTCGCCAGCTCCTCGACGTTATCTGGTTCGAACAATAATCCTGCACCGTCCTCCAATACCTGAAAGCCCTCTACTCTGGATGCGATTACAGGCCTTCCACATGCCATGTATTCGTAGAGCTTGAGTGGTGAGTATCCGGAGCCAAGCACCTTCTTTGGAGCAAGGCAGACCTCACTAGCGCCTATATACAAGGGGACTCTGTCGTACGGAACGAACCCGGTAAAACGAATGACTTCAGTTAGGCCAAGGTTCTCTGCGAGCTTCTCAAGCTCATCTCTTTGAGGACCATCGCCCACGATAAGGAGTTCAGAGTCGGGGATCGCTTCGAGTACACTCGGGATAGCCTTGATGATATCATCAACGCCCTGCCAGGGAATGAGGTTGCCGACAAAGAGGAGGTACTTCCCATCTTTCTTCAGATTGAGCTCCCTGCGGCAGAGGTCCTTGTCCATTGGCTTGAAAAGCTCTGTATTTGCTCCATTGTGGACAACAACCATCTTCTCCAAAGGGATTCCGTATCGTTCATTAAGGCCAGTCTTGATCCCCTTCGTCACAGCTACAATCTTCTCCGCCCTGGAGAAGAACCTCTTTCTAAGTGTTCTCCTGGTTCTCCCGGATACCTTTTTTGCCTGCTTAGTCTTGCCAATCGTTTCTAGTTCTTCATCTACCAGGCCATTTATCTCAATCACGAGCGGCAACTTGTGGATGGCGCCTAGAGTTGCGCCAATCTTTGCAGAGAACCTTCTCTCGTAGATCACGTCTGGTCTGAAGTTCCTTATCAGTCGAGAACAGAACCTGAGAATGGACATGCCTTGTCTGCGTTTTGGCACATGTATGGATATACCGTCATTCTCTTCAAGAGCGGGAACCCCGCCCTTCAAGTCTTCAGGAAGGTATCCAACCAGTGCCAGTGTGTTGCCGATGCCAGACAATGAATTCGCCAACTCTCGCACGTGAGAAGAGTCTCCCGTTTTTCCAGACAGGTCTACATCCAGTGCCAGAAACAGTATGCGCACGAGACGAGAATTGAGTAGACTATTAATATATTCTCCCTCGTGAATTCCATCAAACCCAAATGCCCTGCGAGCTCGTCTGGCAACCAGTCGACCTTCAGATCAAGTTCTTGATTCCTCTTTCGTTAGCTTTAAAAGGTAGGGGAAGAATGATATTGAGAATGAAGGTCTGTCTCGTCACCGCTTACTCTCCCAGAGAAATCACTGGCGTTGGAGAGGTTGTGACCACGATTGGAAGGGGCCTGCTCGATCGGGGACACGATTTCACTGTGTTGACGAAGTCTACTGAAGAAGGCGGTCCGGGCATTCCCCAGCTGACCGAGATCAGATACCGCGATGTACGGTTCTTCGGAGGTCTGCTGTTGGTCATCCGTGCATTGCTGTGGCTCTTCAGGGAAAGGAAGAACGTCGACGTCCTTCATCTCCATTCTGTGAGCTGGCTCACCGCTTCGACTGCCGTACTCGGTGCAGTACTGGGTATTCCCCGGGTGATGACTCTTCATGGCAAGTTCCCATCTCTGTCCAACAGATTTCTCAATGCCGTTTTCAACCTGAGCCTTTGGCTGGTGGTCAGGTACTCCAATGTCGCCACCTGCGTCAGTGAGGACACAAGAGGGCACCACCGACTCCATTCAGCTCTCATCATATACAATGGCATTGACGCATCGAAGTTCCATCATGATTCCGGAGAAAGACAGGCGAAGAGGGAGGAACTGGAACTTGAAGGTCGCTTCACCTTGCTGTTTGTTGGCAGGCTAGATATCAATAAGGGCATCCGGGAGTTGATCGAGGTCATTGGGAGCTTGGTCCCTGAACATCCTAACGTCGAGCTGCTGATCGTAGGTCCGGGGGATGAAGAACTCGTGAAAGAATGCCTTCAGGAACACTCACTCGACAAGCATGCCATCATGATTGGAGGCGTGGAAGACACTGTACCATATTACCAGAGCGCCGACGCTTACGTCCTGTTCTCGGCATTCGAAGGCATCCCTCTGACCCTGTTAGAGGCAATGGCCTGCGGACTTCCATGTATCGCAACCTCCGTGGGCGGGATTCCCGAGGTTGTTGTGGATAACGTCAACGGATACTTGGTAACCCCAGGTGACACAGAAGGTCTTAGGCAGGCCGTGATTCGAGTTCTCGGAAATGAGGATGAGCCCCAAGAGGTGTCGAGCAAGGCAAGAACCACCATCGAGAACAGGTTCAGCTCCACCAAAATGGTTGAGAACTACTTGGGTGTCTACGAGTCAGTGTTCAACGGTTAGAATAGAGTTCGAGGAAACTTTTTGAGGCCCTATCCCAGGTGAATTCTGACCTTACACATTCCTTTGCTTGTTGTCCCAACTGATTGGATTTGAGCCGATTGCCCAACAGATCCTCAATCGCTGATTGCACGGATTTCCTGTTGGGGTCAACCAGAATTCCATTCTCTCCATTCCTCACGACCTCTGGTATACCTCCCACGTTGGCGGCAATAACAGGTTTCCCCATCGACATCGCCTCCAATATGGCTTGGGGCAAGCCTTCCTGCATTGTTATGTGGACATAGACATCGCTGAGTGCAAGCGGAGCGAACACGTTGTCCACTAGACCAGTAATCGTAACGCTGTCAGATAGGTTCAGTTCCTCCACGACCTTCTCAACTTCGCCTCTCCTCGAACCGTCCCCCACCAGGAGGAGCCTTAGATTCGGATAGCTCTTTCTGACCTCTGCCACGGCTTCTATCAATATCTTGACTCCTTGGACCTTGTCTAGCCACTCTAGCAGTCCTGTGAACACCAATATTGGGCCATCCTCATCCAAGCCATGTCTCATCTTGAATTCCTCAATCTCATCGGCACTAGCCGTTCCGGCTGAGAACCCCGGATGGATCACTCTCTCTTCCGATCGGATCCGAATCTGGCTTGACATCTTCTCCATCAAGGACCTGCTCACGTATGTCGCCGCGTCGCACCTATTGAGCAGTCTTCCGAAGATGTTGGCCCTTGCCCCCTTCATGGGATCTACGGGCTCGGTGTGGAAAGTGAAGATGACCTTCACATTCTTGTGAAACCTCTTGTACACTACAGCAGGAGCAAGCATATGCCAGTGCGAGTGACAGTGTATCACATCAGGACTTAGGTCCCTCAGACGCTGAAGCGCTTTCAGAATGAAGAGGCCCTTTCCCGTATCAAGAACTGAAACGTGTTCTGAAGTCTCTCCTTCACGAGTGATTACGTTGACCTCCGCCGAACCCTCGATTCCTGCAACGAGGCCTGACACAAATCGAGCAATCCCGCCCTTGCACGGCGGGAAATAAGGTGTGATTTGAACCACTCTCATTGCCACGACTCCCAAGTCTTCAATCAGATCGCTCCATCATCCAAGCTCCACCCAGGTCTACATCGACATCCAAACGATATACCCGGCTGACTCATAAACCTTGTATCTACTGTATTGGACTTGACTCTCCAAGTAGGTTGATAAGCGTACTTTCCCTTCTGTGTAGAAATGACCAGAGAACCTCTTGTCCTCAAGGGCGTAGTGGATATCGTAGTCGATTATGAGCTGTTCTGGGAAGGGTCCGAACGAGATGTGGCTTGGCCTCCATGTATGCAGCACCCAAAGATGCAGTTCAGCGTTTGGAACGTCTGGGGCATCGAACAGTGAATCTGAGTTGATGGTGAGATCATCCAATGGGATCTGATTGACAGCGATTTCATCAGCGTCCACAAAACCATAGGCAAGCTGGTCGGGACCGGTGATGGGGACCGTCGCCCCTCCAAGGGGGAGGGAAGGTAAACCCGAGATGGCCGAGACCCTGCTGCCTGGGAGTCCGTTGTTAGCCAGGAGCGTTCCATGTAAATAAAGACGGGCGTACAGTCCAATGTCGTATTCCTCCATCGTCAAGGAATCAACGGATTGGGATTCGTATTCAAGCATCACCCCTGTCAAGGCAAGCGAACCTGCCAACGCTGAAAAGGCCATGAAAGCAGCTAGCTTCTTTCTCCTCTGCATTCGGATGAAGTAGTAGACCCCCATCCCCGCCAATATCGCTATGAATATGGGCACATAGAATCCAGTGTACCTTCTCAGATAGAGAGTAGGGATTATGGCCAGGGCAATGAATATGATCAGGAATTCCTTCAGGGCTTTGTTTCTCTGTGAAACGAAAGCGAACGTCCCAAGGAGAAGGAATGGAGTCAACACCCCCGAACTTCTCGTGAGGCTAATCCCCAAGTTCAAGGCCTCACCCGGCATCGAATCCGAGTGCAGTATGCGGCCGTACTCATAAGCATCCAGTACATCGCTCCCCAGCAGTAGCATAACTCCAAGAGCGAGTAAGCCAACGAAACTCAGTTTACGCATCCTGCTGCGGGTTCCAGACTTGAGAAAAAGCATGGGCATCTTTAGTTTCGCTATCCTCATGACTATCAGGAACATGGAGGTGAAGATGTACGCCAGGATGACGATGAGCATCAATATAGCGAGGCGGTGGAAGGTCGCGAGGATGAAAAGCATGAGGATCGCCATGGCGAAGTTCTTCCTGGTCGGGACCCGATGGGCCCTGAGCAACATGAATAAGAAGATTGGCGTGAAGGCCATGAACCCTCCACGGGTGGGCGTCTCCCAGCTTGTGTTCAGAATGAATTTGGGTGCCAGGCAGAAGATGAAAGCTACGATGAAGGCGAAAAGGTCGTCGTTCTTGAACTCCCTCGCCAGGATATAGGCGCCCAGAACTCCGATGATCCCCATCAGCATGCTGAGAGCCAGGATCGATATCTCGGACGGATACCCGGACAGGACGTCTAGGCTCGCCGGAAGGAAAATCCCTCCCGAAGGATACGACAGGGGGAACAGTCCCAGGTAGCTCAATGGGTGAATTATCCACGCAGCGAACCCTTCCGTGACTATGCTGTTGGCAAGTCCCTGCATCACAAAGGCATCGATACCCACGCTGTGCGACGTTCGCGGATATCTCAGGATGAAAGTCAGTGCAACGAGAAACAGGATGAGCGAGTAGTTCGTGTACTTGGGGAACTTCATCCTTTTTCACCTATTCACTTGGAAGTCTTAAATCCTCGTATACTCCAAGGGTACTCTCAAACGTTTTCTTGAAGCTGAATTCACTTGCCCTTGCGATACACCTTGGAGCGATCTTCTCTCTCTTGACATCAAGTAGGTCAATCACAGCATTTGCCATCGCCTCAGTGTCCCTTGGGACGATTATGCCGGTAGCTGTATCCTGCAAGAATCTCCTCACCTGACCAACGTCCATTGATACCACGGGCGTGCCTGATGCAAGGGATTCCAGGACAACCAGAGGTCCCGACTCAAAGCTGGAAGCAAGGCAAAGGACATCCGAAGTCGCCATGTAGTCACGAACGACCTCAGAGGACTGTGATCCCAAGAAGCGCACGCCGTCCCCTTCTTCCTGCCCTGCAACTCTCTCCAGGTCCTTCCGTTGGGTCCCATCACCGATGATTATGAGCGAGCAGTCCTGAACCTCCTTTCTTACAATTTGGAAGCTGTTTATAATCAGATCAACGTTCTTCTCCCTCTCCAGTCTTCCGACATATAGCATCGTCTTTCCATGAGATTGAAGCCCAAGTTTCCTAGGCAACGAATCCCGATATTCTCGTCCCCAGCTTTCCAGATCTATGCCAACGGGAATCAGTGATGACCTCCGAACCAGGAACGGGTACTTCGAATGGAACAAATCCAATGTGCTCTGGTCAACGGCTATGACATGGTCAGCACCCTTCATGGCATAGGATTCCAGGAGCCTGTAGGCGATTCCATAGAAACTGCCCTTCCTCTCCCTTATGCTCCTCAACATCTGCCCGTGGAGGGTGCAAAGCATCTTGTTCCTGTGCTTGCGGAATATGAATGGGAAGAGGTAGTCTGGTCTCTGGGCGTGGATTATCGTATCCGAAGAGAAGTCGGTCTTCTTGGAGACCTTCATCAAACCTCGGAGGAATCTCACGCTGGACACTCTTGGAGCGACAACAGCGGGTATGAAGTCAAAGTCTGGGGGCCCGTCAGTCTGGTCATGATCGACCCCAATAAGGGAGAACTCGATGCTAGATGCCTTGAGGCTTTTGACAAGATTCATCACGTAGTTCCGTGTGCCACCAGGTTTTTCGACATGTGGATCGACAGGGGCAACGATAGAAACTCGCATCTCAAGCTCAGTATTGCTCGATGTAGTTATATTTTTCCGAGAGGTTATTCTCGCAGACAACAATTGACCTATCCGTGGATAGCGCGAATCGTGTCAGTTCCCTGGAAGTGCATTCCATCCCAGAGCTGACCGGTCACCGTGAGGACGATATCCTCTCCGGCCGTGAGCATCTCCTCCAGATCGGATCTGTCGAACTTGACATTGAGCGAATGGCCAGTGACAATCGGCTTCTCGGCTGCTATCGTTCCCTCCAATTCAACGGTGCTAGGATCGATATCACTCTCCTCGAGATATGAAGGGAGTTCGATTATGCAAGTGACCCATCTGCCCTTGCTCTTCAGATTGAGCGTCTCGGGGTGAATCTCAATGCTGGCCTCAATGGTTCTGAGCTCGATTTTAAGATCCACCATCTTCTCTACGACTTGATCAAAGGCATCCTCCGGGTCGCTCTCGGTCGACCAAACTACAGCCAATTGCACGCTGGCCTCCTCGCCGAATTCCAGGTCGCCCAGACGGAAGGTCGCAATTGAAGGATTGAAGTCCGCCGAGTCGTTCACCACCAGTGAGTCAGGAACCGGGCTGTAAACCATTCCCATAAGAGGTCGGTCGTGTAATCCTGGATGATCCACGCCAAGCAATTGGCCTCCCTCGTACTTGTCCTCGTTGAAGATGGACTGACCGTCATCAAACCTGTGCTTTTCAACGAACGAGACGTCACCTACGGTGTCAGATCCTAAGTTCTCGATCGTGAACGTGAGTAGGAACCTATCGGATGTCAGCTCTGCAGTTCGGGTCAGGCGGATATCGTTGTCCTCCCATACCGTCACCAGCGTTCCTCCGATGGCGCTCACAGAGGTTGCTGGAGCCGTGTCGTTCAGAAAGTAATCCAGAAGAACGCTCGAGTCACCCATCACCTGGTATCCAGGAGATCTCATTCCAACATTGTCTCCAGAGAACGACCCAGGTGTGTCGTTGTAGGGTATCATTGCGGGCATGTTCTCAAAGACAGAGCCGAAGATGAACTCGTCTCTCGTCAGGAAGTAGATTCTCTCAAGCAAGCCATCACCGTCGATGTCGTCCCAGATGTACATCCACAACGGCTCTTCAGGGTCGGGGGTGGGTCCCGATTCGATTGCCATCACAGGGAAAACAACAAATGTGAGCAGGCTAGTCACAAAGAAGACTCTGGCTATATCGGAGATATTCCTTCTCATATAATCTCCCCCCTGTCGGTTTTTGTACTGATATCTAATTGGACTGGTATATATATAAGGATTTCCTGATGTTCCTACACATAGTCTATTTTCAAGGCGGTGCAGTCACCTACAATCTCTTGTGCTTTTGAAGTCTCTCCAGATGATATGCTCAGGTGCTTGTGGGGGCTGAATGGGGTTGGAGATCGATGAGGTGATTCATACCCTTGGTGACAGGTGACCCAGTCGATATGGAGATTACAGAGTCAACAAATAATCCTTGATGATCTCGATCGGCCCAGTCTTCCCTCCAACACTCTTCACTGCTCCCATGTCTATTGCCCGGGAAACGCCTTCACCAATATCTTCTACGTTCTCCACCATGGTTACGAGACCCTGTCCAGCCAGGTATCTTGCCAGGTCTTGCTTGCTCGCATATTCGACCTCTCCGAACTCCTTCTTCCTGGGCACCACGACAACGTGCTTTCCAAATGAGAGGGCCAGCCCCATCGAACTTGCCCCATCGTGTGTCAGAACGATGTCGCTGTCTTTGAGGCTCTTCAGGAATGTGTCAAAGGGAACGAACCTCTCCCATGGGAAGTTCTTCGGTTCATAGCTGGAGTGACCTATCTGTGCTCCGCTGACATCAATCTCACCCTTCTCAACCATTGCATCAACATGCTCCACTAGCCGATGGAAACTCGCGGTATGGGTCCCCGTCGCCATGAAGATCCTTGGCCTTTCTGGAAGCCTCTCCTGCTCCGAGGCCATGTATACCGGCCCTGAGTAGACTGCGTTCTTGTATTGTTGTGTCATGGGCTGCCATTGAACCAGGACCTTGTCGGCAAAAGGGGCCAGAAAACGGCCGACCAAGGACGGTTCCCTTACTCGCGCGAATGTTTCCAGGAAAACCACCTTGGAACCCATGATTTTCCCCAGTATGCACGTTGGCAACACATCTCCGGCGCCTGTCGTGATGATCACGTCGGGTCTTTCTTGCTTGAGAATTCGAAAACCCTCCAGTGCGTTCACAGGGAGCTTCCCGGGATTTCGCAGGATCTGGGTTATGTAGTAGGATTTCTCACTCTCCATGACATGTTCGGAGAAATCGTCCTTAATCGTGACGAAATAATGGTCGAGGTTTTGGTACACCTCCTTGAGCATCAGGATTTGAACCAGATGCCCCCCAGTTGTCGAGATTAGACAGACCTTCATGACACTCAGATTCCCTTATCGGTTTGAGATCAGATTATCGTCAACGAAGCATAGGCCACCACGATCACTGAGACGAGTATCTCAATCCCCCAAAGGATGTATACCAGTTGCTTCTCCTTCACTCTCCTTCTTTTCATCATCACGTGGGCCAAGGATTCAATCCTTCCGTCATAGGATAGGGTGCCGTCCTCCTCGATGGTCCCGTAGTTCTCGGCCCTGAAATGGCCTTTGGCCTTCAAGGCGAACTCAATGATCATCGGGATGAACAGGATCGCGCCATAGCCTTTCAAGTTGGATATGATGGCGGCGCAGGCTATCGTCGCTCCCACGAACAGGGTCATGGAGTCTCCCGGAAATATCCTGGCAGGGTACTTGTTGAACCACAGGAAGGCAACCAGTGCGCCCAGAAGCGGGAACAGGAGGAACAACGCCTCGGTCTGGCCTGTTATGAACGAGATCGCGATCATTGAAGATGTTATGATTATCCCGAGACCCACGCCCAGCCCGTTGAACCCTTCCAGCATGTTGGCTGCGTTCGCGGCGGCAGTGATCCCAAATGGAGCTATGAACAGCATCAGGATACCGAAGTCCACTCCCATCAGGACCGTGTTGCTGGTGTCGACCATCAGGCTTCCCAGAGGGATTGCGAATAGGAATGGAAGGAACGCCTTGACCCTCTGCCTCAGGCTGAAAAGGTCGTCCATTATGCCGGTCACAGCCGCGCCCAGTACGGCCAGTAAAGAGAGATAGAATATGGATGATGAAAGGCCGTTCTCCCCCCACACGGTCAGGACGTTCACGCCCACGTAGAACCCGATCACAACGGCAAGACCGCCCATCTCAGGTATCCTGGGGGCTCCAGCCTTGTTGTGGTCCCTCCCGACCGCGCTGGTGTTCTCAAGGTTCTTGATCAGCCATGGAACGACCAGGAAGGTTGTGATAAAAGAGGCTACGGCCGCAACAATGAATATCAGTGAAACCGTCCCATCACCGGCGTCTCAACAACGCTGCTCTTATATACTTTTTTCTCTCGAAAGCAAACACGTTTTTATCTGATGCCACATTCTCCATCTGGTCGATATTACGGAACTCGTTTCGCTCTTGGCGGTGCTGGCAATGATCGTCGGGCCAGCGATTATCTTCTGGCGGAAGATCCCGATAGTCTTTGGGCTGATGGTCGTCATAATCTTCATCTACATCCTGCAGATCGCGTCAAGCCCCATATCCCATCCGGTGGCGTCTCAGGTCTTTCTGGACCTGCACCTTGCCCCCACTGACATATTGACTCCCGCCTATTTCTACACCATTTTCACATCCATGTTCCTCCATGCCAGCACCATCCACCTTGTCTTCAACCTCTTCGCGCTTTTCTTCATCGGGATAATGCTCGAGAGAAGGATAGGAATGACCAGGTTCTTCGTCATCTACATCATCGCCGGGCTAATCGGAGGGTTGGTATGGGTTGCCATCCACTGGGGCGATGCAGCCATGGCCATAGGAGCATCTGGCGCGATTATGGGTACGCTCGGGGCGTTTGCCAGATTGTACGGTCAGGAGAGGATCCGTATGTTGTTGCTTTTCTTCCCCATGCCTCCCATGCCCGCCTACATGATATTCGTCTTGCTCTTGATTATCGATCTCGTCATCGCCCTCACCAGCGTCCTGCCTATCGCAGCCGAGGCCCACATCGGGGGAGCCATCGCCGGTTTTCTCATTGCACCCTACGTCATGAGACTGCCCTCCAGGGTCGGCAGGCCAAAGCGGATCCGGGTCCATTATTCGATCCTGAGCCAGCTGGCAACCACGAGGGAATTGCAGGAGATATTGGCAAACATCGAGAAGGAGACCGAACCCGATGTCCAGCAGGTCTGGTTCACCCATTTCTTGAAGAAGGCTAGATGTCCCAAGTGTGGCGGACCCCTGGGTATAAGAGGGGGTACGGTGTATTCGGATTGTGGATGGAGGACGAGGCTTTGAGCGAAGATGATCCAAAGATTTCGGATGTCCCAAGCGGAGCTACCCTGGACTGCCCCAAGTGCGGGGAGACCATGCATCGGATCCTGAAAGGCAAGGTCAGCGGCAGGAAGGGTCAGACCCTCGAGTGCGTTGTCAAGTGCTCTGAATGCGGGGAGGTGCGGAAAGCAACCATCAAACGGGAGAAGCCAGTTACGGTGAAGGTCATTGTGAGCGACGATGATAGGTCCAAGAGAACCGAGCTGGAGCTCCTGCCAAGTGAGGAGATAATTGTCGGGGACAAGATGATCCTGGGCGGTCAGGAGATCGAGGTTTCTTCCATCGAGTCCGACGGCAGAAGGGTCGAGGTGGCACTGGCAAAAGAGGTAGAGACTCTGTGGACCATAAGAGCAGACAGAGTCAAGGTCAAGTTCTCGATAAGCAAAGGCCGCAGGACGCTGTCCAAAGAGATATTCGCACAGCCCGACGAGGAGTTCCACGTGGGGGATATGGTGGAGCTAGGAAGGATGAAGGTGGTCATTCACAGGATCAGATGCACGGACAACAGAACGATCAGGGATGGCAGCGCAACAGCATCCAGCATCGTCAGGATATACGCAAAAGGAATCAAGGAGACCTGGGCCTAGTCCTTTCTCTTGAAGAGGAAGACGGTCGCGGCTACGACCAAGAGAAGAGAAGCGGTCGCACCGAGATAGAAGTCCATCCCTATCTCTTCGGGTCCGATCTTTGAAAGGATTATCGTCCTGTGGGAGAAGTGGGGAATGTTGATGAACACTTGTGTGGAATCCTCGTTCTGTAGGGCGTAATATGTCCCTTCACCGGATGATATGACATCCTTGACACTTCCTGCCAGTTGCAGTGTCTTGCCGTCCAGCTCCACTTTCATCTTGTTCAATGGGACGTCGAAAGCGGAGTCGTCTATGGTCAGTATGACCGTCCTCCCGTCCACAAAAGAGGCGTCAGCAGAAATCTCAACCTTGTCTTCGTCGGAGAACTGGACCTCCATGTCGATTGCCTGGTAGTCTATCACCGAGCTTATCAGGTTTTGACCGTCCAGCTCCAGGTACATCTCGCCGGCTATCCTGCCATCCGCGATGTCCGATCCAAGGCTCTCTTCATACATGTAGGAAGCACGGAAGTAGTATCTGTCACCCGGCTGCAAGGGAATGGATATGTCCTGGTCGTTCTTCACCAGGGTTCCGGAGCCCAGCAGTATCAGATCGCCACGGAAGTCGTCCGCACCTATGACAGCGGACTTGTCTGAGAATATGGCTCCCATGTCGGGAGATAGCCGGAAGTTGGCAGTGTCCTCGACGTTGGCTTCGAAGCTCATCACTCCCATGGGGATGTCGTGAGCTCGTGACGTTCCAGAAGATCCTTCGATGGTGAAGACACCGTCGCCGAACGTGGGTGCGTCCATGGCCTGGAAGTTGTCCAGCTGGACCCTCTCAAAAACGGGATATGTGACTACTTGGCCCTCAACGGTCTTGTTGACAGCGTAACCCCAGAAAACCTCCTCGAAGAATGTGTAGCAGATATGCCTTCCACATAACTCGTAGCTGCCATCATCCTGGGGTTCTACACCTCCACCGGTATCAGCACTTGAGCTGCCTATGCTGAGGACCACCAGGGTCGCCGATATGGCTAGTGCCGCCACCAGTGTTTTCTTCATTTTCTCCCTCTTCTAAAAAGAATGGAGGAGGCTCCCTCCCCCATCGAGGGAGGTTCTATTATGTGGGCAGAATAATAGAAAAGCCTCAATCGTAGGAGAGCCTCGCTGGGGTTATATTGGATTTGGTACAACCGTCGAACAAACCTGATGAATCGCGATGTGTAGAAACCTTTTTTACCCAACATATGATTTTCCAGCGATTGCTATGACTATAGAGGCATTTCTGACCATTCTGCTTGCCGGGTTGTCGTTCCTGCTGTTCGTGGTATCGATCCTCTCCTACAGGAGGGTCAAGAGCGTCAAGATCCTGTTCGTCTCCATCGCGTTCCTTCTTTTCTTCATAAAAGCTCTCGTGCTGCTGGTCAGCGTCATATCCAACACCTGGGATGATTTTGGGATGAGGTGGGAGCTTCTGCTACTCGATGTGATAGTCATCGTGATGCTATATCTGTCAATTGCGAGGAAATAGGGGCGGATGAATGGAGGAGGCCTTAGAGCTAGACAACAGGCGAAAGATATTCAGGTTCGTCTCCGAGAATCCAGGAGCGTACTTCAGAGAGATTCAGAGCAAACTGGAACTCGCGACGGGTGTCCTGGAGTACCACTTGGGCTATCTTGTCAAGAAGAAGCTGTTGTCAACCGAGAAGGACGGGAAGAAGGTTCGGTATTTCGTCTCTCAGGAGGTGCCTCACCCGGACAAGAAAGCACTGGGTCTCATGCGCCAGAAGACGCCCAGGAGGATTACCGTCCACGCTCTGCTGAACCCCAACTGCTCCTTTCAGGACCTCTTGAGCGAGTTCTCGATATCCAAGTCCACGTTGTCATTTCACCTGAAGAAGCTGGAGAGGGCCGAGATACTGGAATCCACCAAGAAGGGCAGGAAGAAGTTCTACAGGGTCGCCGACCCGGATGAGGCCGCCAGGATACTGATCAGCTACAAATCGTCCTTCGTTGACAGCGTTGTGGACAGTTTCGCAGACGTATGGCTGGAGGTGGGCAGGTGAGCCACGAGGAAGATAGGGCGAGAATGGTCAAGAACCTGCAACGCAGCGGCTACGTTAAGAGCAGGAAGGTCGCAGAGGCGATGATGGCCGTTCCCAGGCATGTTTTCGTACCCCGCCGAGCTCGTGGAAATGCTTACGCCGATAGGCCCCTGCCCATTGGCGAAGGTCAAACCATTTCAGCACCTCACATGGTCGCGATGATGCTCGAGAAGCTGGACCTGATGGAAGGCCAGAAGGTCTTAGAGATTGGAGGAGGCTCGGGCTACCACGCCGCACTGGCGGCGTATATGATAGGAGAAGAGGGCCTGGTCGTCTCGGTTGAGAGGATCGGGGCCCTCGCGGAGAGGGCAAGGGAGGTTCTCAAGGAAAGTGGGCTGGAACAGCGGGTGGTGATGGTCGTGGGCGACGGCTCCCTCGGGTGGGAGAAGAAGGCCCCATACGACCGGATATTCATCACCGCTGCCTCTCCGCAGATTCCTCCTCCGCTTCTGGAACAGTTGAAGGACGGGGGAAAGTTGCTGATCCCGTTGGGAAGCCTGCATCTGCAGACGCTGATATTGGCCGAGAAAAGGGGGAACAAGATCAAGAAGAAGTACCACGGGGGGTGCATGTTCGTCCCCCTTATTGGCGAGTACGGATTCTCCTGAAGCAAGACATAAATACGAAGAGGAAGGTCTTTTTGGCAGGATGATAACAATAGTTGGAGTTGGCCACGTTTTCGACATTGGCGATCAGGTCAGTGATGTGATAGTTCAGAGAAGTCCCTCGGTCGTCTGCGTGGAACTGGATGCCGCCAGGTTTGAGGCTCTCATGACCAAGGAGGTCAGGGGGAGCGCCCCATTGCCTTATCGAGCATTGGCGTTCTTCCAGAAGAGGATTGCCAAGAAGTACGGGCAGGAGGTGGGACAGGAGATGGTTGCTGCCGTGCAATCCGCCAGGCAGGTCGGGGCGAAGTTGGCGTTCATCGACCTTGACTCGTTGCAGGTCTTTCAGAAGTTCTGGCAGATGATGACATTCAAGGAGCGCGTGAAGCTCGTGTTCGCTCTCGTCACTAGCGTCTTCATTCCCAAGAAGACGGTTGACGAGGAGATCAAGAAGTTCGAGGATGCCGAGGCCGAGTACATGGAGGTTTTCGCCTCCGAGTTTCCTTCGGCAAAGAAGATACTCATAGACGACAGGAACGTCCATATGGCCACCGCGATCAGGAAGCTGAACGAGGAGTATGAGAACATAGTCGCAGTTGTGGGGGATGGACACATCGAAGGCCTCACCAGATTGCTGGAGGACAAGTCGCCGGAGATCATAAGGCTAAAGGACCTGCGGGCCATGCATGTGGAGGGTTCAACGGTTTCTTTCAGCTATGACATTCGCAGTGAATAGAACTGGAATGTATGGAAGTCATTGCTCTATTTGGTTACACAGTACCTGCAACTAACCCAATACGGCCAATCAGTTCTGTCTTCTAATACTCTCAGAATTCTAACACCGCTCTTCTTGAGCAGCTTCTCAACCCTCTCTCGCTTCATCCAATACATCTCAATGACTGGTTCGTCGGTCTTCTGCCTGAGATGTTCATACCTGATCTTGCGAATCCAGTGTAGCAGGGCTTCCGGAGCAGTCGTCTTGGCAAGATGCTTGATGACTTTTCTCATGTTCTTTGAATCGTTTGGATCTAGTTTCGGCTCACTCAGGTATTGGAATACCAGGAGTCCTCCCGGTTCAACTACTCTCAGGAGTTCTCGTATGTAGTTCCCAGCGTATTTGGGCTCCATGTGCATTAGGGTGACATTTGAGTAAATGAAGTCAAACGTGCTATCCGGGAACAGGCCAAGGTCATCGCTTTCGTTCAAATGGTATCTACATCTGTTGCCGTGGGAGTTGAACTCGTTCGCCTTGTTTATCATTGAAGAGGAAATGTCCACTCCATGGACCTCGTTGAAATAGCCAGCAAGCGCCTGCGTCAACCTGCCAACGCCGCAACCGAAGTCAAGTGCCAGCTTCCGGGGGACACAGACATCAGGATATTCTGCTTCTATGGAGTCAACTATTTTCACGACTTCTCTGATTTCCGTCTCACCCCTCTCGAAAAACTCATCAACTCTGTGCTCGTCCCACTCTGGGGTGAGTATTGCCCCAAAGGGATCTTCCGTGCCCAATCTATTCCAGGTCTTCTTCAACTCTAGGAAATACTCATCTTTCATCTTGCCCTCTGAAAGATATCTGATATTTCCGCCAAATATAAGTCTTTCTTGGTGAGTGGTCGCTCGTACGACACTAAAGGAGCTTCAATCGCGTGCATAAACCATTTAGCGTCTAACGACTATTAGGGTCCTGGTGGAGAATTGAAGGTCGAGCTTGTGCGTTACACTCGCGATCCCGTCGAGGCAGCCGGTAGGGCCGGAGGCGTCTGCTACGACAAGGAAGAGAAAGAGGACTACGGCAAGTTCATTCAAGGAATCGTCCGGAGTGGGCATGAGTCCGTCATCGAACATGTGGTTTTCACTTTCAGGGTAGAGGGCGTCAGCAGGGCGTGCACTCATCAACTGGTCAGGCACAGGATCGCGTCGTATTCCCAGAGGAGCCAGAGGTACGTTGACGAGGGGGAGTTCGATTATGTCGTACCCCCCAGCGTTCAGCAATCAGAAGAGGCCAGAAAGGAGTTTGAACAGACCATGGATTTGCTGATAGGCGAATACGAGAAACTGAGAGACATGGGCGTCCCGAAGGAGGATGCGCGGTTCGTTCTTCCCAACGCATGCACGACGACCATAGTCGTCACCATGAACGCACGGTCATTGAGGAACTTCCTGAGGGTCAGGCTGGAGAGGCACGCTCAGTGGGAGATCAGGCAGCTGGCACAGGAGATGTTCGACCTGGTCAATGAGGTCGCACGACCGCTTTTTGAGGACCTTCAGTCCCTGAGGGACGCCGGAAGAGAGGAGTAGTTTCACCAGACCGAGACGAACCCTTAATACTCGTCAATCCTTTTTCCCGCCGATGAAAGGTGGGGAGGCGCCTCGGAAGACGATCGAATTCATCAAGGGACGGTTCAAGGACTACTACAATGAGGTTGAGCTGTACCTGCCCGAGAGGTTCGGCCGGAGGGAGTTCGGCTTCATGTTCTTCGATGCTGACTACGTTCAGAGGCACATGAACTTCGCCACCAAGAACGAGATTAAGCAGTACCTGGTCAATAGGATGCCGGCCCACGTTTATCATTCGGCAGCATACTACTCCAAACCTGGCGCCCCCACGATGATCCAGAAGGATTGGCTGGGGGCCGATCTGATATTCGACCTCGATGCCGATCATGTTATCGGGGCCCGGAAGATGACATACGAACAGATGCTCGGTGTGGTCAAGACAGAGACGATGAAGCTCATAGACGATTTCTTGGTAGGAGATTTCGGTTTCGAAGAAAAGGACCTTGTCGTGACTTTCTCTGGTGGAAGGGGGTATCACATACACATCCGTGACCCTCGCGTGTGGACACTCTCCAGCCATGAAAGAAGGGAGATTGTAGACTACATCCTTGGAACGGACATGGACGAGGAAGGTATCTTCGTTAAGAGCCCCTTCGACCGGACACCGTACGGGTTGAAGTACAAATTCGAGATGCCTGCCGTGGACGAGGTGGGGTGGAGGGGCCGGATCGCCAGAGGAATAGTGGAAGAGGTTGAACTGTTGAAGGAAATGGAGAAGGGCGAAGCCCTGGCCAGGTTGAAGAGCTTCGAAGGAGTGGGACACTCTACCGCCAAGGAGCTTTACGACATCCTTTTCGAAGGAGAGGATGGCAAGACCGGATACGACTACATCAAACAGGGTAATCTGGACATATTCCCTGGTGACAGATATCTGAACCGTTTCAAGAAGGGGTTCCTGAGCATTGTCACAGATACAAGGAGCGGGAAGACCGATGAGCCAGTCACGTCCGATGTCAAGAGGCTCATAAGGCTCCCAACCTCTCTGCACGGCAAGACAGGATTCAGAGTTGTACTTCTATCCAGATCGGAATTGGACGATTTCGATCCCCTCGTCGAAGCGGTCCCCGCAACATGGTCCGATGACGAGCTTGTCCTCAAGGGGAGGTCCAAGGCCTCCGTCAAATTGAAGGGGGAAACTTTTAATTTGGAAGATGACATAGTACGACTCCCCGAATACGCAGCAATGTTCTATATGTGCAGAGGCATGGCGACCCTTGCGTAGGAGAGATGGGATGAGGAGATTCCGAGACAGGCTGGAAGGCGGCTATAGAGTAGTCCGCATACGGAAACTGAAGCACATGATGTACCTGCTCTTCGGAGTTCTCATACTCGTCGTCGGCATCCTCATGATGGTCCTTAACGGGCTGACACTTGATCCCTTCTTCCTTCCGCTTGACATGTTTCTTCTCGTGACCCTCTACTTCTTAATCATCGTAACCGGTCTGAACTTCTTCTTCAGGAACCTCGAGATCAAGCATAACGCCAGGAACAGCCAGAAGCACCTGATGGCCAGGAACTCACAGAGGACCGGGATAGCGATAATAGGGATCTGCGCATTCGTGGCAATCATCGTCATGTTCCCGGCAACGGCAAGTTCCGCAAATGAGATACTATCGCTCGAGGGAAGGGACGCGGTCACACTTGCCGGAGATCAGTTCGTACAGCACTTCGAGAATCAGGACAGGCTGGGTCTTTTCAAGTCCGAGTGGATCGACGTTCGGGCGATAACCGGCCAGGTGAACGTCCAGTTGTGCGAGGAGGCGGATTTTGAGGCAGACAGTGTCTGTGACAATCCGTACTTCGAGATGCCTTTTGGAGCCAACGTGCAGAGGAGGATCCAAGTTCCGGAAGAAGGCTATGTCCAACTCGCTCTGATTATCACCAACCTACCCGGTGGCCCATCCACTTTCAGCTATCACGTCGAGAGGAATCCAGCTCCCGTTTTCATTGGTCTCCAACCGCTCCTGATATGCTTGGCCTTCGTAGTCTTCAACTCGGCATGGACGGTCTATCTTCAGCCGATCAAGAGAAGATATGCGACCACCTCGGTGTACAGTGAAGATTACATCGCTCCGACGGTTGCCGAGACCGAGTTAAGGACCGAGGCCGGGGCCAAGAGGGCGCCAGCCCCCGAAGCGGTGCGCTTCGGACCCGTAAGGCCCAAGATCCGCAGACGAAAGGTCGCGGCTCCGCCCCTGCAGGACGTGGACGCTCTTCCGCCTCCGCCTTTGCCGGGAACGGCCCATCCACTTCCCAGAGGAGCTTTCCTCGACGAGCTTTTGGTCGTCATGGATTCCGAAGGTGACAAGAAGAGCACCATAGGCTTCCTAAGGAACCTGATCGGAATGGACCCGGTGAACAAGGACGCCCTTTACCATCTCGGGGATGTTTACCAGCAGGAAGGCAACTACCAGTTCGCATTCAACGAGTACGACAGGATCACCAAGATAGACCCCAAGGATGACCGGGCCTGGGTCAAGAGAGGGGAGGCCCTCATGCCGTTGGAGAGGGAGCTCGAAGCCGTGGGCAGCTTCAAACACGCGGTCGGTCTCAATGCCGAAAACCCAGCCGCCATTGAATGGCTCAGAAGCATCAAGCGTGAGAACCAGAAACTGATGGCAAGGGCGATAGACCGTTCCACGAATAAGGACTTCAATGGGGCGATCGAGCTCTATGACAGGATCCTGCGAAGAGCCCCCGAGAACGTACATGCCCTGCTGGGAAAGGGGACCATGTACAGGCGACTGGAGAAATGGCCTGCTTCCCTGGAGGCTCTCAACAATGTCCTGGAGATTGACCCGGAGAATGTCGCGGCCTTGCGTAACAAGGTCGAGGTGTTCGAGAGTGTGATGAGCTGGGAAGAGGCCCTGGACGGCTACGACGAGATGATCGAGAGGGCGCCGGACAACTACCTGGACTGGGTGAGAAGGGGCGATGTCCTGTTCGAGCTCGGGAGGACCGAGGACGCCATTGAGAGCTACAGAGAGGCTGAGAAACTGAAACCGGACTCAGAACGGGTCCAGAAGAGGATCAAGCTCCTAGTCGCTCCGGAGATGGATGAGATGGTGAAGAAGTTCACCAAAATCCCCGGTATCGGCAAGTCAAAGGCCATAGCTCTGTTCGAGGCGGGCTACGAGTCGGTGGACGACCTGAAGAAGATCGGCGTGAAGAAGCTGGCGAAGGTCAAAGGCATCAGCAGGGGTTTGGCCAAGAAGATAAAGCAGCACCTGAAGGATTGAGCGTTGCACCAATGCTTTTTACGGTAGACCTGCATACTATCGGCGAGTCAGATGAAAGCGTTCAGGTTTGAGGGCGAGTTCCTCATGAAGGACAAGTGGCAGAACTTCGTCAAAGAGATCGCCAGCAAGAACAAGAAGACGGCGACCGAGAGTTTGCTGTCCGACATGGGTGGAAGACACAGGGCCAAAAGGAAGAACATAAAGATCCACGATGTCAAGGAGCTCAAGCTCGAGGAGATAGAGAGCCCCTTGGTCAGGGAAGAAATGGCGGGTGACAAGGGTGGCGAATGAAGAGTTCCAGAAGGCCGCTACCGAATACGAGATGTTCCGTTCGCAGTTGGAAGCGCTGGCCCAGCAGAACGAACTGCTGACCATGTCGCTGGAAGAGCACATGAGGGCCAAGGAGACCATGACCCGGTTCCAGGAGGGTGGAAAGGGCTCGGAGATACTTGTTCCAGTGGGCGCCAACTCGTTTCTCTTCGCCGAGATCAAGGTGCCGGACAAGGCGATAGTCGGAATAGGTTCTGACCTTACCGTGGAGGAGGACATGGGAGATGCCATCAAACGTCTGGACGGAAAGATAGAAGACCTCAGCAGCGCCCTCAAGAGCTTGGCGGAGAAGATAGTGGAGGTCAGCCAGAATGCGGAGGAGAAGTCCGAGATCGTGAGGACGCTTTACGCGCAGGCGCAGCAGGGGACGGAGTAGGCACATTTTGTGAGTAGGGATCCATGTTCAAGGCTCTGAGAGATAAACTCAAGGTCTGGAAGAAACAGGCCGCGACCGAGCTCGATGATGTCATATCCGAGGACAGCGGGAGGAAGATAAAGGAATCCAAGCTGGAGGATTTCCTGTGGGACCTCGAGATGGTGCTGATGGAGGCCGATGTCGCCCTACCAGTCATTGTGGAGATCAAGTCGAGGATAAAGGAGGACCTCATTGGCAAGAGGGTCACCAAGAAGGTCGGTTTTTCGGAAGGGATCGAGATCGCTCTGAGGAACGCTATCAAGGACGTCATGCTGGTCGAACCTCTTGATTTCATTCAGTTCATCAAGAATCATGAGAAGCCTGTGGTGATAATGTTCGTGGGCGTGAACGGTACTGGCAAGACCACGTCCATCGCCAAGCTGGCCCATTTGCTGAGGAAGAACAAACTGTCATCCGTATTCGCAGCATCCGACACATTCAGAGCAGGCGCGATAGAGCAGCTGGAGAAGCATTCGTTGAACCTGGGAATAAGGGTCATCAAGCATCAGTCGGGGTCTGACCCGGCCGCAGTCTCGTACGATGCGGTGGAACATGCCAAGGCCAGAAGGAAGGACGTCGTTCTTATTGACACGGCTGGAAGGATGCAGACCAACGTCAACCTCATGGACGAGATGAAGAAGATCAAGAAGGTGGCGAACCCGGACCTGATAGTATTTGTCGGTGACGCTCTCGCAGGCAACGACGCCGTGGAGCAGGCGGTCAAGTTCAATGAAGCGGTGGGGATCGACGCAGCCATTCTCTCCAAGATCGACGCGGACGCCAAAGGTGGCGCTGCGCTTTCCATTACACACTCTATCGGAAAACCAATTCTCTTTGTCGGAACCGGCCAAGAATATGACGATATAGCATTCTTCGACGCAAAATGGATGGTTGAGAGGCTCTTCGAAGGCAAGTAGACCTAGCTAAGGAAACGCTTTCTCCACAGGAATCTCCAGTTGAGCCAGGCATCCCCCCAAGAACGTATCTTCGCTTCCCCCTTCCTCGGGTAGTAATTGATGGGCACCTCTTTGAACTTGTAGCCCTTGATTATCGCTTCCAACTTTATCTCCTCCGACAAAGGCATTCCATCGTGAGTGAGATCCAGACCCGGCAGAATGCTCCTCTTGAAGAACCACATCCCAGATTGGCTGTCCTTCAGCTTCGTCCGGAACAGCACCCTCGCGGTGAAGCTGAGCATCCAGTTGCCGAACCGGTGCAGTCTTCTCATCGAGTCCTTCTCGAGAAGCGTTAGCCGATCGCCAGTGATGAAATCAAGGTTCTCATCCTCCAGCATCTGAAGGAACATGGGTATGTCCTCGGACGGATATGTGCAGTCGGCGTCCAGTGTGGTTATGTACTCACCCAGGGCCTTCTCGAAACCGGTCTTGTAAGCCCTTCCGTACCCTCTTCTGGGCTCGTCCACGACCCTTGCTCCCTTCTCCCTGGCTATCTCAACAGTTCGGTCCTTGGAATTTGTATCAACTATCAGGATCTCGTAAGTAACAGAAGCCCTGCTCATGGCCTTGTGAACGTCATCCAGAACTTGCCCGATCGCCTCCTCTTCGTTCATCGTCGGGATGATGACCGAGACCTTGGGAGGGTCCATGCTCCAGCCAATTCAAGTCGGGCTAAATAATGTTTCGCTCAGTTCTCTGACCTGTCCCATCCGAAGAACTTGTATCCAACGTAGCCCAGAAGCGCCATTGCGAGCCTTGAGAGCGACCAGATTGTCGTTTCCTGCCTGAACATCTCCCCCGGGCGGTAGTTCTGCCAAAGCCTTCCATGCTTCATGGTGAGCTGCTTCCTGCCAGCACCGTTCCAGAACGCCTGCTTGAAGAAGTTGTAGAACGAACCTCTTGTCCTGTGGTAGACGACCGCGTCGTCACGGTAGACGATCCTGGCACCGTTCTCGACCGCTCTTAGATTGAGGTCTATGTCCTCCGCGGTGATGAACCACTCATCGAAACCGCCAACGGACTGGAACAGGGCCTTGTCGTAAGCCAGGTTGGACGTTGGGAAGGTGATGTCGAAACCCTTGTAGATGAGCTCCACCCTTTCCAGGTCCTCGAAGGCGTGATATCCGATTTGGATGGTCTTCCCGGCGACAACCTTGGAGATGCTCAGCTCCTCCCTCAGGTTCTTCAGCCAGAAGGTGTTCGCGATGCAGTCCCCGTCGATGAATGCAACGGCTTCGCCGATTGACTTCTCCACACCGAAGTTCCTACCCGCTCCTATCGTTCCGCCCTTGAGATGGTACTTCACGTAATCATAATGCTCTTGGTACTCCCTGACTACCTCTCTGGTCCTGTCCGTGCTGTACGCGTCCACGATGATTATCTCGAACGGTCCTTCTTGTGTAACAAGGCTGTCAAGCAGGTCGCTGATGTTCCTTTCTTCGTTCCTTACGGTGATTACCACGCTTATGAACACGGGAATCGCAAAGTGGTCTTTCATATTAATATTTCTCAAGAGAGAATCAAATTGGACTTCAATAGCAGATATGACCCAACAAATCCTTAAACGATGACAAGGTATTCCGAGAAGCGAACCCACATGAGAAGCCTGATGATAGTCTCGAACGATGTAACGCGCGACGCGAGGGTCCAAAGGGAAGGGCGGTCACTGGTGAGGGCCGGACACGAGGTCGAGGTCATCGGCTGGGACAGGCAGGGGACCGAGTCCAAGCGCGACACCATCGGAGGCGTCAAGGTCACCAGGATGAGGAACACGCGGCTGATGCGCGTCGCTCCGAGCGATTTGTTCAGGAATCCGCTGTGGTGGAGGATGGCTTACAGAGAAGGAGTCAAGCACGAGTTCGACATCGTGCACTGCCATGATCTGGATACCTTGCAGTCCGGTGTGAAGCTGAAGAAAAGGAAAGGGACACCTCTGATATTCGACGCGCACGAGATATTCACCTACATGATAGAGGAGGACGTGTCCAAGATAGTCCGTAACTACGCGGAGAGGATGGAGAAATCGCTTCTCCGAGATGTGGACCACATGATCACCGTCAACGGTGCCTTGCAGGACTATTATCGGGAGAGGTTCGACGGAGATGTGAGCGTGGTCATGAACTGTCCGGAGGAGATACTCGCCGAATACGAGCCCCCGACGTGCGAGATGTTCACCCTCCTCTACATAGGGACGCTTCACAAGAGTCGGTTCGTGAGTGAGCTGGTCGATGTTGTTGGTTCCATGGACGATGTCCAGCTGAAGATCGGAGGGGAAGCGGAGCTCTATGACGAGGTCGAGAGGAAGAGCCAGCAGTACGATAACGTGTCTTTCCTAGGGACAGTTCCATACAAGGCCGTCATGCCACTTACGAAGGAGAGCCATGCCGTATTCTGCATGTTCGACCCGGAGAACAGGATTAACCAGGTGGGGACGCCCAACAAGGTGTTCGAAGCGATGGCCATGGGAAAGCCTTCGATTGTTTCTAAGGGTATTCTGAGCGGGGATATCGTGGAAAAGGAGGAATGCGGTCTGGCCGTGGAGTATGACGAGGAATCCTTGAGAGATGCCATTGAGAAGCTGAGAGATGACACTTCCCTCTTTGAGCGGTTGGGGAGGAACGGACTTGAGGCGGCGAAAAGAGAGTACAACTGGGCTCATCAAGAGAAGAGCCTTCTGAACGCCGTAGGCAGATTCGAAAGCCCATAGGCAAGGTCCCTAGGAAACACCCTCGCTGAACAAGTTGGTGATGTACCAGTTCTCTGGCTTCAGGACATACTCGGCAGGAATCCCGTACGATTTTACCAACACGTCCATACTGGCCCGAGGAAGTTCCAAGAAACCGGATTCAGAAAACACCTTTTCATTCAATCTTGATGTGTCATTCCTGGATATTCTTGTGGTGAGAATGTGTATCTTCTCGTTCTTCATCGATCGGACCACGCCTTCCATCAGAAGGCTCAACTCTCTCTCATGATCCTTCAGGCCCAGCAGGTCAGTGATTCTCCCCTCAATGGTCTTGTCGTTGTCCACAACAGTGAACGCCGCAAGACCGACCAGGTCCCCGTTCCTCTCAACACCGAACATCCTGTGAGGTAGTACGACATTCCCCGTCGTTCTCCACCTCATATGATCCGGTGATCGTTCGATCGTGACGCAGTCGTTCTCATCGCTGAATCTCTCCCAAAGCCCCTTCAACGCGCTAAGGTCGTCTCGGATCTCGACAATTCGGACTTCAGGCTCAGAAGGCCTATCTGGCACGGCAATCCTGCTGAGTTTGTCCGAGGGCGTCGACCAGATAGTCGGAGACCCCCTCAACGCTGAGATTCCAGGTAACCTCCTAATCAATGCTGAGGTCGTCTTCACGATACTGATTGGAAGAATGAGACTCGACATGAGAGAAACCATATGGTCATACCCCGCCTTCACCTGACCCTTTAGTGCATCCTTGTTCGGAAATCCCCATATAAGGTCAACACCGCTCTCGTGCGCTCGGTCGAACGTCTCGTTGATAAGGACACTGAAGAGGTTCCTTCTCTCTTTCTCTGGAAGAAAGGCAGCTCCCGCCTTGCCTCGGTATGACGGATGGATTGCCGATCCTTCTGCCTTGGCCCCAAGCACGTTCCCGCCTCCACATTTCATCCTCATTGGAAGGACGGAGTAATGGCCCATTATCTTGCCATCGTGCTCCGCAACCGTTATGACCGAATCCTCACAGCATTGCCGGTATTCCCACTCCCAGTTCCTCAAGGCGTTCTCGCCAGAAAGATGCTTCCAATCCTCTCCCATCAGTTCTATGATCCCGAGCTCGTCACCCTTTTCATATGCCCTGACGATAATCTTGTCCTGCATGCGCTTCATCCGACCTCTCAGATCCGTTCAAGATTGTGATTGCCTTTGAAGTTATATGTTTATCGACAGCCTGACCCATGCCAATGATTTCACCCTCCGAGGAAGAAGATAGAAAGACTTAAATCGAACCTGATTGTAGCTCATCCGACCCTCTGGTTATCGGTGTGGCCATATGGTTTCAACGAGTTACATGAGAGATGTCTACGATAATATCGTGGGATCTCCCAAAGAGCAATCTGACGCAGTGAACTGGCAGAAGTATGAGAACCGAAGTGAGGAGTTCGGGTCACACCTCAGTGGAAGGACGCTTTCACACACTCCCAAGACACCGGTCATGAGCGAGTTGCTGAGGGAGATCGAGAACGAATCATGGCGGGATTGCGAGAAGAAAGGCCTTCCTTGGATCCAGAAATGGTATTATCCCGGCGAAAAGGAGTTCGCGGTGTTCTTGTCTCACGATGTTGACGAGATCGAATGGAGTTGGAGAAGGAAGCTCCTGATGGGGGTCAGGCATCCCTCTACATTGACGAATGGGAAGAACCACTACTGGGGATTCGACGAGATCATGGAATTGGAGAGAAAGCACGGAGTTAGATCCACCTTCTTCTTCGTCTCCAAGAGCAGGCACAAGCGGGACCCTCCATATTCGATCCGTGATGTCGCCGACGTCATCAGAAAACTCAGAGAAGGGGGATGGGAAGTTGGGCTGCATGGTTCGTACAATTCGTTTAACAACCGTGAATTCCTCCAAGAAGAGAAGGAGGCCCTCCAGTACGTGGTTGGCGAAGAGATAAGCGGGGTGAGGCAACACTTCGTGAACTTCGACCCTGCCGTCACCTTCGGACTTCATGAATCCATCGGCTTCGCATATGACAGCACAATAGGATATCGAGAGGTCTCCGGCTTTGCTTCTGGTATCTGTCATCCTTACCGTTTCGAGGGAAGCTCATTCTATGAACTGCCTGTGATGGTGATAGATGGACAACTATTCTGGCACGAGAAGAAGAGTACTAGGGGTGCAATTGAAGAGGTCGAGAGGTTCTTGAATACAACAAAGAAGTACAATGGCATCCTGACCATGGACTGGCACCAGAGGACGGTGGACGGATACACCTTTCCCGGATGGGCCGAGGCCTATGTCGAGTCCCTTGAGAGGATCAACTCGATGAACGTCTTTGTCGCCACCGGAGAGGAATTGCTGGATTGGTGGGAGAGGAGGGAATCTGTCGTCTTCGAAGGTCGAAACGTAACTGACGAATCAGTGGAATGGAACCTCCTGGCCGAAAGGAAGATTGACGATTTCACTTTGAGAGTTCGCATTCCCGAAGGGTCAAGATACAAGAAACCCGATGTCCAAAGCAAGGTCAAATTCCAGATCGCAGAAAGAGATAACGAAATCTGGATAAGGTTCAGTGCAATCCCCAAAGGAGAGAAGATCGGAGTTACGATGGCGAGGTAGCACGCTCAGGGAGCCTATCATGTGCGGAATCTGCGGGATCTATAGCCCCAAGATACAGGTCGATGAAGGGATCATCCAGATCATGAAAGACAGCTTGATCCATCGGGGGCCTGATGATGAGGGGAGTTACTTCGACGGCGATCTGGGTCTGGGGTTCAGGCGTCTCAGCATCCTTGACCTGGAGACCGGAAACCAGCCTATGGCCAATGAGGACGAAACTGTCTGGGTCGTGTACAACGGGGAGCTCTACAACTACCTCGAGCTGAAGGAGACCCTGGAGAAAAGAGGACACAAGTTCTCGACCACCAGCGATACCGAGACATTACTGCACGCATACGAGGAATGGGGTATGGACTTCTTGAACCGTCTCAACGGCATGTTCGCATTTGCCATCTGGGACAAGGCGAAGAGAAGGCTCATCCTGGCCCGTGATAGGGTCGGTGTGAAACCCCTCTACTACTTCTACGATGGCGAGAAGCTCGCATTTGCTTCCGAGATGAAATCGCTGATTCTCTGTCCTGGAGTCCCAAGGTCCGTCAACAGGATGGCCCTGTTGGACTATCTGACGTATCAGAGCGTGTTCGGTCAGAAGACCTTCTTCGATGGCATCCAGAAGCTCCTCCCCGGACATTTCCTTGTCTATGATGGTGAGAAGGTTGATGTCCAGCAGTACTGGGACCTGGTCTTTGATGAATCTGGTGTGGGTGACGAGGACCATTACGCACAAAGCTATCGTACGCTTCTGAACCAGTCCGTCGAAATGCAGCTCATGAGCGATGTCCCGGTGGGCTTCCATTTGAGCGGAGGACTCGATTCCAGCTCTGTCGTTCTGGCCGCCTCTGAGCACATGAAGGACTTCAAGACCTTCTCGGGGAGGTTCCCTGAAAGGGGTTTTGATGAATCCCGGTATGCCCATGAAGTGGCCTCCATGGTCGGCGCTGAGGAATATGAGATGACCCTTCAGGCCGAAGACCTTTCACGGATGATCCAGGAGATCCTGTGGTTCGTCGACTCACCTCGCGGTGGTCCAGGTGTGATACCGCAGTATCATGTCGCCATGCTTGCGAGCCAACATGTCAAGGTCGTTCTCACCGGACACGGTGGCGACGAGCTGTTCGCTGGATATCCCGTCTACCTCGTGCCTCACATAATGGAATCCATGTTGAGGAGACCGACCCAACCGGGCGTCTCAAGAGGGAGAGAGATTGTGAATGCGATGGAGGATATCATTCCTCGAGGAAGAGTCGAAGGTTTCAGGAGGATATTGGGCCTTCCGGCCTATTCGATCATCCAGAAGTCGTTGCGGAAATACGCAAGGGCGACCATGTTCGGAAAAGATGAGCTCTCCAGACTGCTACTTCCTGACGTAACTCATCAATGTGGTGGCTACCAACCAGAGCACATATTGGACGCTTACCTGGAACGCACGAACGCGAAGTCGGCCCTGAACAAGCTGATCTACCTGGATGTGAAGACATATCTCCCCACCTTGCTGGCGAACGAGGACAAGACCAGCATGGCTTACTCATTGGAGGCCAGGGTCCCGGTTCTGGACGATGTCATGGTGGAACTGTCAGGGAGGATACCGGCTCATCACAAGATAAGCGGTCTCACGCTCAAGAACATACCCCGAAAGGCGGCGAAGGGCGTTCTGCCGATCGATGTGATCAGTCACAAGAAACTCGGATTCCCGGTCCCGATAGCCACATGGTTCAGAACTGAGCTGAAGAGCTATCTGTACGATACTCTGCTATCTCCTGACGCAAGAAGGAGGGGGTTCTTCAACATGGAATCCGTGGAGAAGGTTCTGGACAAACACATGAGGGGCGTCAGGAACCACAGTGATAGACTCTGGTGTTTGCTGAACTTCGAGCTGTGGAACAGACTGTACATCGATCCTGAGAAGCCGACAAGACCAACCTGATACCTCAAGTGAAGATGGCCACGTTCTGCGAATTCTATATATATCGCCAGGTCGATAGTCATCATGGAGGAGGACTGCGTAAATGGATAGCATTTGGGCACCCATTGTGTCAATTGCATTCTTGGTTGCATCGATTCCCACCCTAGGTGTTATGCCTGTAGAATATGGAGACTCGGCTGAATTCAACTCGATGACCATTGTCCCTGTTTCCGACGGAACGAGCGTCACGATCTATGAGAGAACGGGAGATTGGTTCATACTGACATACACTGTGGAGACCCTCTCAGGTGCGGGAGGGAAGTTCGACACCGTGGCACATGAGCATTACACCTTCACAACCGACCGAACATACCTGATCTCTGACTGCTACAGGACTTATTCCAACGGAGGGGCACATAACATTGTTGCCGTAAGGCTCAACGGTGTGCCAGAATATCCGGGCGGCATCTGGGCCGGTGAGGTTGTCAGCTACATTCTGGGTCGGGATGGAATACCCGAGACCCGGTTCAATGCGCTGGGAGAGTACATGGAGAACCATACCAGGTTCGGCGATGAGAACAGCCAATTGGTGTTCGCCTTCCTGGTCGAATCCGCCCCGACAGAGATCGATGCTGAAGTGGAATGCGGTCCGCAGACCTTGAACATGGGAAGCATTGGGAACTGGATAACGTGCTACATCGAGCTTCCTGTGCCGTATGACCCAAGGGACATCGATGCCAACACCATACTCATGAATGGTGTCCTTTCTCCGGAACTTGATCCAAAATACGGGTTCGTGAGCTTAGAAGAATCTTACATCGTTGATCATGATGAGGATGGGATTGAAGAGAGACTGGTCAAGTTCGACCGCGACTCAGTGCAGGGAATAGGGGTAATATCCCGACAGTGGGAGATAACCTTGACCGGGAGTCTCGTTGACGGAACTGATTTTGTGGGCCACGAGGTGATTAGGACCATTTATCCGCAGGCTGAGCCTATGGGAGGTGCTGAGTGCACAGAACGGCCTTTGTACGGAAACTACAATCAGGCCCAATCGTACTACTGACGTCAATTCATTTGATACGAATTCGCAGTGAGAGTCGCGCTCGCTTGGTTGCTTGAATCTCACTCTTCTTGGTCGGGAGACGCTTCCTCCTGCACTTCCTCTTCTGGCGTATCAGATTCCGGCTCCTCTTCTACCGTAGGCTCTTCTTCCTTCTTCCTGCGTTTTGCCAGCACGGCGGCGATCAGGGCCACGATGATTATGATGATCAGAAGCAGAAGCCACCAGTAATCAAACAGATCGAAGATCTCCTCCTCGGCGAGCTCACCTGAGAGCGAAACGGTGTTCGTTTCCTCATTTCCCGCTCCGTCCTCGGCCCTTACCGTGAAATAATAGGTCACGCCCCTCTCAAGGTCCAGGAATGGATACTGCTGCTGACTCGTGGTCGCAGTGGGCTGAGCGAAATCGAAACTTCCGGGCACTTCACTGACGTATATGTTGTAGGTGATGGGCATTGACGGGTCGCTGTTGCACTCGGGTTCATTCGGATCAACGGCAACGTTCCACACGAGGGCAATGTCTCCGGTATCGTCATCCGCTATCACGTTGGTGACCCCGCCGAAGGTCGGGGGTGTCGAGTCAACAGGAGTCGTGGGCATGGCAATGTGTTCGATGACGTTGCTCTCCTCGTTCCCAGCCGCGTCCTCCGCTCTGACGACGAAGTAATAAGTCACGCCGTTCTGCAGACAATCGTCATCGCTCCTGTTCTGAAGCAATCATTAAATAGACTGGAACAGATATTCAGGAAGATGGGGGGTAAGTCGTGAGGGAGAGAGCTTTTCTCTGTATAATTGTCTCGATGGCTCTGGCCTTGCCGGGTTGCGTCATGGCGAGTGATGTGGTGGAGGCCCCGAGTGGGATAAACTGGACCAAAATGGGGCTCATCCAGGATATAGGCAAGCCCGGCGATTTTGATGACAATCGTGCTGATTCAGGGTCTGTAATTGTTGATGAAGGGGTGTACAAGGTTTGGTACTCAGCATTTGACGACGTGAATTGGAGGATAATGTATTCAACCTCGCCAGATGGTCAAGTCTGGACGAAGCATGGTGTCGTTGTCGACCTTGGGTCCCCAGGTGATTTTGACGATCAATACGCTATGGCTCCAGCAGTCTTGCGGAACGATCAGGGTCTATTTCAAATGTGGTATATTGGTCAATCTTATGGGCAGCTCGGATGGAGGATGGGGTATGCGACTTCGAATGATGGCGTTAATTGGCAGAAACATGGTCTGGTCTTCACTAAACCCGGTATTTCCATTGGGCCTTCGAACGTCCTTATTGACGAGAACGGCATGTACAGATTATGGTATAGTGAATACGACCTCACGCACTGGAGGATTGGACACGCTACGTCGAACGATGGCGTGAATTGGAGAGACGACGGAGTCGCCATTGACGTCGGTCAACCCGGCGCACCAGATTCCAAGTACGTCTATTTCCCTGCTGTCATAATCGAGCCCGACGGGTCCTATCTGATGCTTTATTGCCACTACGACGGAGGTTCTTCAGGCCATTTGGACATTCAATATGCGACATCACCTGACGGGATGGCCGGAACCTGGACCAAACAAGGGCTGTCGCTCCCACACGGTCCTCAAGGTGCGTACGACTGGCTTCAAGCAACCCCCACAACCGTTCGATTGAGAGATGATGGGCAGCATGAACTATTCTACTCAGGATTCGAAGGAAACCACAGGAGGATGATGTACGCGATTGAGGTTGGCCAGATACCGCCCGTTGCGAACATAGGTCCTGATAGAACGGTGCTGGAAGGCGAGACTGTGGTCTTTGACGCTTCTCTCTCCCATGATCCTGACGGGCAGATAGTCAGATACGAATTCGATTTCGGTGATGGAGAATACCTGATACTTCAATCCAGATCAGGAAACAACGGTATGCTCTTCGATCGCTCGGATTCCTTGATGAGTGGTGAGAAAGGTCCGCTTGAACCATTCGACAGTGAACCCCCAATTCCTATTGGCGTCGACACCAAAGGGCCTAGAAAGAGTCGCGTATTGATCGATAGCGGTGCTGAAACCCCTGCAGTATCTTCATACCTGCAGTCAACGTTGGATGGGGGGAATCAACCCCTCGTGGAGCACGTGTATGGGGATGATGGACATGGAGTCGACGGCATTTACACTGTCACCTTGACCGTCACGGACAATGATGGACTCTCCGCAAGCGCAAGCATGATAGTGACTGTTGAGAACGTCCCTCCGTCAATCGACTCCTTCAACCACTTCATCAAGATAATCAACGCACCAAGGACGATAGGTTACTGGGGACATCAGTGCACGGTCGATTTGCCTTATGGGGACCATACTGGGATAGTTCAGGACTGGATTGAGAACATATCCTCACAGTCTCAGGTGTTTTCATGGGTGTCTTCCAAAGAAGATGTGTGCTCGATCGTCCAAGATGGGAACGCTCAGGAAATGAGGGAGATGGCGAAGAGGCAGTTGATGGGTCTTTGGCTCAACATCATAAGCGGCAAACTCCATCCATCCACCGAGATGCGAATGCCCTCTCTTACTTCATCTAAGACCCTTGACCCTGCAATCAGAGAGATCGAGGAAGTGATACTGGCTTCCTTAGATCGGGAAGAACTTGAGAGAGTCAAAGATATTGCCGACACAGTCAACAACGGAACCGGCATTTCGAGAATGCTGGTCGGTTTCACTGCCGAGGTCACCGACCCCGGTTCTGACGACATGACCTTCAAATGGGACTTCGGAGACATGTCCCCGTTGCTCATTACGACTTATTACAACAATGCACCTTTGAACACTCCAGATCCATATCCAAGCCCGGATGTCAATCCAGTTCAGCTTTCTGAGGTTGTTGACCACTGGTACGCGATACAGAGCATATTCGAGGTTCTGTTGATCGTCGAGGACGACGATGGCGGAACATCCAATACGATGGTGATAGTCCAGTCTGATTTCCATACTATAAGCTGCTTCTCGTATGACGTGATTGACGTTGCTCAGCGCTCGATCTTCCTAGGTTCTTCCTTCGTATCGCATGCTGAGTCCGGTTCTGAGAGGGAGTACCTGGGGAACTTGGTTGATGGCCCGAGAACCGTGGAATACTTCATTCCCGAGGTTTACATCTCCATGCCGCCGAGGAGCAGGTGGAACGTGCTTTCGGATCTCGTGCCTCCGTGGGAAGGCCTTACTATTTCAGAATAGATGGCCTCTTCGACGGTATGTCTGTCACCAACCGTCCAGCAAGATTTAAGGAAGCTTTATTATCGTCCGTCGCCCTTGCGTATCTCAGAGGGATGGAATAGCCATGGGAGGACGGAGTGGGCGAAGATTCGTGGTTCTCGCGTTATTCTGTGCCATGTTTCTCTCGGCATGCTCTTTCATGCCTTCCACTGAATCTGGAGACTCCGACGTTGAAGGAAGTAGCGGGGATGGTCTCAACTGGGTCAAGCTGGGTTTGAGTCTCGATGCTGGTCCCCCCGGCTCGCTTGACCAGGATAGGGTGACTTCGCCATCCGTGATTCTTGACGGCGACATCTACAAGCTGTGGTACTCTGGATATGACCTTACGAACTGGAGAATATTCTACGCGACTTCACTGAACGGGTATTCATGGACGAAGCACGGGATGGTCTATGACATCGGTCCCCCCGGTAGCGCTGAGGATAGACACCTGGCGTTCCCAACGGTAATTCTGGACGATGGTGTATACAAGATGTGGTACACTGGGGAGTCCTACTCTCTTTCGGGCTGGCGAATATTCCATGCGACCTCCCCTGACGGGATCACGTGGACAAGACAGGGTATGGTGATGGACCTGGGTTTTGCTGGCGTATACGACTCTGTCGGGCTGGCCCATGCTACCGTGCTCAAAGAGCTTGACGGAACCTATTCCATGTGGTACAGCGGCTATGACACCTCCAACTACCGAATTCTCCACGCGACATCCAGCGACGGTCTGTCATGGATCAGTGATGGGCTGGCTTTGGATCTCGGTCCTCCTGGAAGCCTAGAGGATTTCGGAGTGTTGGCTCCATCAGTGATCTTTGCGAGGAATGGGACATATCAGATGTATTACTCGGGTGGATGGTCGGGTGACTTCTCCAAAGTCAGAATCTTCTATGCGTCCTCTCCCGACGGAGCCGGAAGTGATTGGCAGCGGGGCGGTATGGTCATCGATATTGGTCAGCCTGGTGACTGGGATAGTGTTCAAGCCATTGGACCGAAAGTGGTCAGGGAGTCCCGGTTCATGTACAAGATGTGGTACACGGCATTCAATGGTGTATCCAGAAGGGTCTGTTTTGCGATGGCCGGGGAGATGCCCTCCGTGGAGCCGACCAACCTCACGACCAGCGTGGTGAACGATAAAGACACCATGCTCAACTGGACCGACCCTGAACTGCCCTTTCTGGATCATTATCTCATCTACAGGTCATCTGACCACAGGAACTTCGACTTCGCCAGTTGGTACCACAACACATCCACTGACGTGGATCCCCTCGCAACCACCTGGACCGATTTGGATGCCGCAGCTCCTGGTTCTCCACGAGAGCTCTACTATGTGGTGAGGGCGGTGTACTTCTATGGCGGACTTAGTACAACAAGCAACACCGCAGGGAAATGGACCTTAAACTTCGATGCCGGCCTCGCTTCATTCTCTTTGCCGTTGAGACCCTTCATCGAGCGTAATGTCAGTTGGTATGCCGACCAGATTTCCAACCTCGAATATATGGCGTGGCTTGGTCCCGACGACCGATGGGTTATGCGCAAACCACACCAAAACGAGGACGTGAAAGACACGGCCGCGAAATTCGGGTCAGGGTACGAACTGATGTTCAAAGCTGAATCGAATTTCACCGTGTGCGGGGCACCTGGATCAATGATCAAGTACAAAGAGGGTTTGGGAGAAGCTGTCTCTTGGGCCCGAAGCCTTTCTGCCATCCATGGGAACGGAGAAGTGACCTTGAGTTGGGACCAACTGCCAGGGGCCACAGAATACGACGTCCTGAAAGCGGAAGAGAGGGGAGGATTGCACAACCTGACAATGCTCCCGGCCGTGACTGTCCCTGGAAGCGTGACCGGGTGGACCGACACCAACCCCTTCGAGAAATCATCCAGCGCATACTACATGGTCATCGCAGTAAACTCCTCAGGTGTTCGAGGAAGCAGTACCTACAGCGTTGGCTTGGAGACAGTGCATTTAGAAAGCGGCATTCACAGTATCGGTTTGATGTTGCAGCAGATCAAGCAGATGGATTTGTATGATTCTTGCAGCTCCTATCCTGGGATCGAAGGTGTTGCCTACGTAGTGTCCGGGGTGTGGAAGTTCCATTCATGGGCGATGTCTCACAATGCTTACAATACCGATATGAACCAAGGAAATGGCTATCAAGTATCGGTGAGAAGCCTCTCCCAGCTGGATTTGGTGGAAATCGGGTACTAGCGTACCAGTACGTCACAGTTGTCCGTGATACTTGGCCCTTGAGATCACCGAATCAGGCTTCTTCCTCTTGACCACCCGTGGCATCTTCGACGGGTTCTTCCACGGCCTCCTCTTCAGCTTCGACCTTCACGGTCGGTTCTCCACCCTTCTTTCGTCTGGCCAGTAATGCAATCACGACCACAAGGAGGATTATGATGATGACCAGAAAGATCCACCAGTAATCAAGGAAATCAAACGGCTTCTCCAGCACTGCCAATTCTACCGATTTGGTCACTGTGTTGTCTTCTTCATTCCCGGCAGAATCTTCTGCCCGAACGATGAAATAGTAGTCCACTCCGTCCTGAAGACCGGTGATCTGGATGCTCGTGTCCGTGGTGGTTGCATCTGGGACCAGTAGGTTCTGTCCTCCTGAGATCGTTGAGTAGTAGATATTGTAGGTTATCGGCAACGATGGATCTGAATTGCACTCGATCAGGTCGGGGTCGGTGGCCGCTGCCCACACAAGGTCGACGGCTTCTCCAGTGCCTGCATCCGAGGCAAGAACGAGTCCGGAGAAGACCGGAGGTTCTGCATCTACGGGAGTCGTCGGCATAGCGCTGAGCTCCACGATGTTGGACTCTTGATTCCCGACTGCATCGGTAGCTCTGACGACGAAGTAGTAGGTCACACCATCTTGCAAGCCCGTGATGTAGATCTGCGTGTTCTGGGTTGTGGCATTGGGTAGTAGGAAGTTCTGGTTGCCCGGGAGAGTTGAGGCATATATCGAGTATGTGATCGGCACGGAAGGATCAGAGTTACACTCTATCGTATCAGGATCGGTGGCGGGAGACCATGTTAAGGAGACATTCCCACCCATGAGTGTGTCTACCGCCGTTTGGATTCCAGCGAATGTTGGCGGGGTGTCGTCCGTCGGGGTCGTGGGCACGGCGGACCTCTCAACAGTATTGCTTTCCTGATTGCCGACCGCGTCCCTCGCTCTGACCACGAAGTAGTATACAACTCCATCTGAAAGCCCGCTTATATCCATCATCAGATTCTGTGTGGAGGCGTAGGGTGAAAGGAAGTTCTGGCCTCCAGATGTGGTCGAATAGAAGATGTCGTAGTTCATTGGAGGGGATGGGTCAGAGTTGCATTCTATTGTGTCCGGGTCAGTGGCAGTGAGCCAATTGAGCGAAACGGTCCCGCCGGTCCCCGAATCAACGGCAAACTGAATACCACCGAAGTTGGGCGGTGTACTGTCGACGGGCGTGGTGGGCATGGCGCTCTTCTCGATGACATTCGCCTCTTCATTCCCCGCTGAGTCCCGAGCCCTAACCACGAAATAGTAGAATACGCCATTGTCCAGACCGCTGATGTTTATCTGGGTGTTGGTGGTTGACGCATTTGGATTCATGAAAGCTTGCCCACCTGGTACCTTCGAATGGTAGACGTTGTAGGCGATCGGAAGCGATGGATCGCTGTTGCACTCTACGGTATCCGGGTCCGTTGCCGCAGTCCAGGTCAACTGAAGTGTTCCTCCTGATCCAAGGTCGGCCACAGATCCAAGGCCTGTGAACGATGGCGGTGTTGAGTCGATCGGTGTAGTTGGCATTGCGCTCAGCTCGATGACGTTGCTCTCCTCATTCCCTGCAGCGTCCTCTGCTCGAACCACAAAGTAGTACGTGTTGCCGTCTGTCAGCCCAGTTACATCTACGTTCGTGAGTTGCGTTGTGGCGTCGGGAACCAGGAAATTCTGCCCGCCGGATGTTCCAGCATGATAGACGTTGTATGAAATCGGGGTTGAGGGATCTGAGTTACATTCGATCGTATCTGGATCTGAACCAGCATTCCAAGTCAATGTGACTGTTCCACCGGTTCCAGAATCAGTCGCAGTTTGCAGACCAGCGAATGTCGGTGACGTGGAGTCAATTGGTGTTGTCGGCATGGCGCTTCTCTCGACGGTGTTGGTTTCTTCGTATCCCAAGCTGTCTTGTGCTCTCACAATGAAGTAGTACTGGACCCCATCGTCCAATCCTCCAGCTTGGTAAGTCGTCAATTGTGTAGTGTAGTTGGGCACCAGGAAGTTCTGGCCCATGGAAGTGGTGGCTATGTAGATGTTGTAGTCGATTGGAGTTGACGGGTCGGTGGCAGGGTTCCAGTTGAGAGTTACCGATCCGCCAGTACCATCATCCGTTGCCGTGAGCAGTCCTCCGAACAGGGGTCCGGCTATGTCATCCCAGGTGACGGCCCAGTCCTCGAGAAGCGGATTGTCGGTCGTTGTCCCATAGAAGTCCGCGCGCAGCCGAATGCTATTATCGGCCTTCGGGATTGAGCTCAAATCGATGACCGTTCCAGATAAGTCGGAATAGCCTGGATAAGGACGAAGGGTGTTCGTGTTCAAAACGGACACAAGGACTTCAGCCTCATTCGGCACTATGGTCTTGTTCAGAAAGAGGGTGTCCCAATCGTAGCCTGATGATTTGGTGATTGTTGTCGATGTCAGATTGCCAAGCGAACCTATAGTGGCGATCATCACCCGGTCATCAATCGCTGCATCCCTCCCAGTGTAATAGAGCCAGCCGGCCATGTTCACTGGTAATCGCAAACTTCCTATCAAGGTCTTCACTTCGTCATAATCTCCAAGTCCTCCAATACCGAGAACAATGCCATGCCTGTCCGTCCAGTCGACCCCATCAGGAGATTCCGCATACAGCACACTCCAATCCGTGCCAACTGCACTGTACCACATTCTGTACCTTCCTGTGGAGTTCTTCAGGACTGCATTTTTGACTATCGAGGAATCATCTGGCGCACCCAGTGGTCCGTTTGGCAAGACCAAACCTTGCTTGGTCCAGGTGACGGCATCGGGAGATGTAGCATGAAAGATCTGATAGTTACCTCCTCCTGCAACCCCACTATACCAAGCCTTGTAGTCTGCCACATCCTCCAATACTGAAGCGTATCCAGAGACTACAGTTTCTCCCGAACCCCCCACGTTTATGGCAAGCCCGTCATATGACCAACCGATGCCGTCAGACGAGACCGCCATGAGAGTGATTCGGGTGGTTCCCGACACTCCAGTGTAGTACATCCTGTACTGCGAGCCTTCGTCAATCACACAAGGAGAATACACACGGTCCGAGTCTGATCCGGTACCTGAGAAACCAGGGGAGAGGACAGGTCCATGTTTCTCCCAAGAGTACCCATCCCAGGAGGTGGCATACATTATACGGTACGTGTTCCCGGTCGTGACTCCAGTATACCACATCCTATAAAGTCCATCAGCCCCCTTCAATATCCAAGGTTCCGTGGCGGCCTTGCCATCGGGATCGGAAGCTGCACCCGTATCCATGACCAGACCTTTCTTCTGCCAGTTGTAGTCAGATGCAAGAACCTGTATCCTCGCGTTTCCACCAACGACCTCTGTGTTCGATTTTGAGTAGACCTTGGTTTCATCCGCGAAATCGTCCATCCAAACACCTGGTTGAGCCACCACACTTGTCGACAATAGTGGGAAAGCTGACACCAGGACTAGAGCACTCACTAAGATAACTAGTTCACTTCTCCGTGCACTGATTGGTACCCTCCTCATAAGATACCTCCTCCAGTGCGTGTGATATTGTTGGAAGATTATAAGTTTAACTCACAGTACATGCATTTCCAACTTCGAGTTGGGAATCGTGAATTCCATTTGTGGTGCAATTGGTCCATAGCCGGCAGACAGTTGAGCGATCTAGTTTTCATCCCCTTGCTCTTCCATCGACTCCTCTTCAACTTCTTCTTCCACTTCCGTCGGAGTCTCGACCGGTTCTTCCCCCTTCCGTCTTCTGCCAAGCAGAGCTATCACAGCCAATAGAAGGACTATGATGATGACCAGAAAGATCCACCAGTAATCAAGGAAATCAAATGGTTTCTCCAGCACTGCCAGTTCTGCCGATTTGATCACTGTGTTCGCTTCTTCATTTCCGGCATTGTCTTCCGCCCTGACTATGAAGTAGTATGTCACACCCCTCTCGAGACCTGATATTGTGAATTCCTGCAGGCCCGTCGTGGCGGTCGGAATCACGAAATCAAAAGATGTCTCTGTTTGCGAAACGTAGATGTTGTATGTGATAGGATTCGAAGGATCGCTGTTGCATTCAGGGTCATCAGGATCCTCAGCCGCAGTCCATGAGAGGGTTACGTCACCATCGTCATCGTCTGCGAGGACAAGATCGAGCCCGCCAAAACTCGGCGGTGAACTGTCAGTTGGAGTAGTCGGCATCGCACTTCGTTCAATTGTGTTGTCTTCTTCATTCCCAGCCGCATCTTCAGCTCTCACGACGAAATAATAAGTGACTCCATCTTGAAGGCCAGTTATTTGTATGTTCGTGTCCTGAGTGTTGGCATCTGGATTCAGGAAGTTCTGTCCCCCTGAGGTTGTGGAGTAGTAGATATAGTACGTAATCGGCACCGATGGGTCGGAATTGCTTTCGATCGTGTCCGGGTCTGTCGCGGCCGCCCAGAACAGGTCAACGGCCCCTCCAGTTCCTGCGTCTGAAGCAACAACCAGTCCAGCGAAGACCGGGGGAGTATCGTCCACTGGTGTGGTGGGCATCGCGCTCAACTCCACTACATTGCTCTCTTGATTGCCCGCAGAATCTCGCGCTCTGACAACGAAGTAATGCATGACTCCGTTCTGAAGGCCGCTCATCTCGATTTGAGTGAGCTGGGTCGTGGCATCTGGCGAGAGGAAGTCCTGGCCACCGGGTATTGTTGAGATGAACACGAGATATGTAATCGGCAATGACGGGTCTGAATTGCAGTGAATCGTGTTTGGATCGGTCGCTGGAGACCACATCAGCGTGACCTTACCATCCGTCTGTGAATCGAAGGCCGAGGTGACGCCTGCGAAAGAAGGCGGCGTGTCATCTGTGGGAGTTGTGGGAATCGCTGATCTTTCTACAATGTTGAATTCTTGATTGAGTACAGCATCCCTTGCTCTCACGACAAAATAGTATGGTATACCATTGGTGAGACCGGTCATATCGATTGTGAGCAGCTGGGTTGTCGCGTTGGGAGACATGAAATCCTGACCGCCCGATGCAGTAGAGTAGAAGATATCGTAGTTGATTGGCAGTGTAGGATCGGTGTTGCATTCCAGAGTATCTGGGTCTGTGGCCGCCAACCAATCTAGGGTGACCGTTCCTCCGGTACCGGCGTCGATTGCGAACTGAACCCCAGCGAAGCTCGGAGGCGTCGTATCCACCGGTGTCGTTGGCATCGCACTCACTTCAACTAGGTTGTTCTCCTCGTTTCCAACGGCATCTTCGGCTCTCACGACGAAGTAGTAGAAGGCCCCATTATCCAGAAAACTCACATTGTACTGCGTGCTCGCCGCGGTCGCATTCGGATTCACGAAGTCCTGTCCGCCAGGAATCTTCGAGTAGTAGATGTTGTAGGTTATCGGCAAAGAGGGGTCCGAATTACATTCTGGTGTGTCTGGGTCGGCCGCGGCTGTCCAGTTCAATCTCACGCTTCCACCCGTGCCCAGGTCAATGGCCGTTGCGAGGCCTGCGAAAGCGGGAGGAGTACTGTCGATAGGTGTTGTGGGAATTGCGCTTAGTTCAACCAAATTCTTTTCCTCGTTTCCCACTCCGTCTTCCGCGCGGACGACAAAATAATAGTTGGTGCCATCTGTCAGTCCGGTCACTTCATAATTGGTGTTCTGTGTGGTGACGTTTGGCGACAGAAAATCCTGTCCTCCGGGTATCTCGGAGTAGTAGATGTTGTATGTGATTGGCAATGACGGATCAGAGTTGCTTTCTGGAGAATCTGGATCAGTGGCAGTATTCCAGCTCAAAGCCACACTGCCTCCTGTACCAGAGTCGGTTGCCGACTGTATCCCTCCGAAACTTGGAGGAAAATAGTCAAGAGGAGTGGTTGGTATGGCACTTCTCTCTGCCGTATTGCTGTCCTCAAATCCCCAAGTATCTTCCGCTTTTACTACGAAGTAGTGTCTGGTACCATTCAGAAGTCCTGAAACCCGGAAGGTGGTCAGTGAAGTGCTGTAATCGGGCACAAAGAAGTTCTGTCCTCCTGAGATGGTGGCTATGTAGATATTATAGCTGATTGGAGGACTCGGATCCCACGCTGGATTCCAACTGAGAGTTATGTCACCATCTGTGCCATCATCAACCGCTGAAACCAAACCCCCAAAGACTGGAGGCATAAAATCGTCCCATGTAACCGCATAGTCGTGGAGAACCGGAGTTGAAGCTAGGTTGTTCTGAAAATCCCACAAATCCGCCCTCACTCGTATTGAAGGGTGAGTCAAAGCATCAATGGAAGCCATCGAGAATTGTGGAGCCAGTATCTGAGGGTATCCCATCACTAGGTTACCAGTTGCTCCGTCCAGAAACGAATAGGCAACGAAAACGTCTGGACCCACATCAGTCTTGTTGGAGAAAAACTCCAGCCAACCATAGCCGGCGATCGGTCCAATGACTTCGGAAATCACATATCCGTTTCTTGCGTAGGTCGCCAAGCAGATCCTACCATCGGATGAACTGTCCACGCACCCATACCACGAAGTCGTGACCCAGTTTGAGTCTATCAAGACAGTTCCGGCGAAGAGATGCGCATCTTCAGGTGTATTCGGAAGCAGATCCAAAGACACACCCTGCTTTGTCCAACTCACTCCTCCGGGAGATGTTGCGTTGCCGATTCTCCAGTTGAGGCCATTAGAACCTGAATACCACATATGGTATATCCCCAGAGGATCTTTCGTCACCGTCGGTTCTATCGCTTGGCTACTGTCAAAACTACCCGGGATGCCGATATCTATTGCCAGACCCTGAGATGTCCAGGCTATACCATCGTTCGATGTGGCATATAGGATTCGATAATTGCCACCGTCATATCCTGCGTACCACATTTTGTATACGCCCCCCTCTTTTATGACCTCAGGGAAGACAACCCCTCTGTCATCGAGAGGACCTTGAAATCCAATGTTCATCACCATTCCCTGCCTCGTCCAAACATACCCAGAGGGGGATGTGGCATAGAATATTCTGGCTCCACCTGAACCGAAATCGTCACCAACATACCACATCTTGTACATTCCTCCGTCTTCGATCACTGTTCCCGCGTAGACTCTATCTTCTTGGCTGGCGTTTGCGCCGATGACTATTCCTTGTCTGTCCCAGTTCCTGCCATCAGCCGAAGTTGCATATCGTATGAAGCGAGGTTGTGGTGACCCCCCTGAAGTACCTGTGTACCACATCCGCCACGTACCATCAGAGCCCTCCAAGACCTCAGGATAGGCACTCGCCAGAAAACTGCTTCCTGGAGGCCCCACATCAAGAAGAATGCCATGCCTGAACCAATCCCAATTACCAGCATCTAGGGTGACATCCCCACCTGCAACCACAACGTTGTTCTGTTGGGAGATCTTGGTTGTATCGTCGAAGAGATCTTCCCAGACCCCGGGTTGAGCAAGGGCGCCAAAAGACAGAAACCCAGACGACGATAGAACGATCACCAGTGTCAAGCCCACAGCCAGATGGTTAGCTTTGATTGGAGTAGCAACCCTCATATTTAATCCTCCTCCGCAACATGGATTCAGTACGCACCTGATAATATTTCCCACTGATATGCTGTGATTCCAGCCGTACTGGGGAATCGTTAAGTATATCGGCCATCTTATGTTGAAATCAGAGAAGGGAATGGGGGATGACTGTTGAGGGGTACAATCCTTCTGACTGTGCTGTTAGTACTATCGTTTTCTATTCCCGTTCACATCACTGCAGATACCAACGAAGATGATTCGACTACCAACTGGGGGGAGGGGATTCGCTGGATTAAGATGGGATTGATTGTAGATGTTGGCAACCCTGGGGATCCTGATGACAAGTGTGCATCCGCCGGCCATGTGATCTTCGACCAAGGTCTTTACAAGATCTGGTACTCCGCATACAATCAACCAACGGCAACCTGGAGCATAATGCATGCCACTTCACCAGATGGAATGACATTCACAAAACAGGGGGTCGTACTGCAAGTCGGGGCACCGGGCGAAATGGATGACGACTTCGTTAGAGACTCGATGGTTCTGCGCAATGACGACACCGGATTGTATGAGATGTTCTACACAGGTCAGAAGAAAGGGTTGTACGGTTGGAGGATATTCCGAGCGCTATCTACAGACGGAATCAGCTGGCAGAAGTTGGGCGTTGTGTTCTCAGGAGTAGGAGCTGTCGGTCATCCGCATGTCATCCGAGATTCAAGTGGTTTCTACCGAATGTGGTTCAGTCAATATGACACTGTCAACTGGAGGATCAGGTATGCCACGTCAAACGACGGTCAGATCTGGATCGACGAAGGTCTCGTTCTCGATATCGGATCCCCAGGCGACCCTGATTCTCTTCATGTTTACATGCCCAGCGTCCTGATCGAACCTGATGGAACTCATGTCATGTTCTACAGCACCTCAAACGGGAATCCCTTCAACATTGTGGACATCTACTATGCTACATCTCCCACTGGCATGGCAGGTTCATGGATGAGAATCGGATTGGCCATCGAACATGGAGGTCCTGGTGATTACGATGAGGTCCAGGCTATCCGACCCATAATAACGAGGAGGCCCAATGGACTGTACGAGTTGTGGTATTCATCCTATGATGGGGTGTATCGAAGACTGATGCTAGCTTTGGGGGCAGTAGATGTCGCCATCAAGCTTGTGACGAGTGTCGAAAATGATTCGGATGTTCTTCTCAATTGGACTTCTCCGGATTCTCCCTTTATCGATTACTATCTCGTCTATAGAGCTCCGGACCAAAGATCCTTTGACTTCTCGATGTGGCTTCATAATACCTCCGACGACCCAGACCCTCTCAAGAGAAGTTGGCATGATATGGGAGCCGCCCTTGAGAACTCGCCCACAGAGTTGTACTATATCGTCAGGGTCGTGTACTCATATGGGGTAATCGGTGTAACCAGCAACACTGCAGGCAAGTGGACAATGAGTTTCGATGAGGGTATGACTTCATTCTCATTGCCTTTGGAGCCTTTCGAAGTTCATAATGTCAGTTGGTATGCAGAGCAAATCACCCATCTGGACTACATTTCCTGGATGAGTTCAGATGACAATTGGATTGTGCATCGGAAGACCATGGACGAAGGTGTGAACGATTCACTCATGCTATTCGGGCAAGGCTATGAATTGTCTTTCACTTCTTCATCGTCATTCACTTTCTGCGGACTGCCAGGATCGATGGTTAGATTCAAGGAAGGCTTGGGTGACGATATGGATTGGGCGACAAGCCTCAGGGCAACCGATGACGGCACTTGGGTTGATGTTCACTGGAATCAGACCCCAGGCGCCTCAGAGTACGTTATCCTTCAATCTCACAAGAGTATTGGGGTGAACGAGCTTAATTCGATTCCCGTTGCCATAGTGCCCAATAGCCAGACATCGTGGGGTTTCGCGGATCCTTTTTACGGACGAATAAGCCGGTATTTCATGGTTATTGCTGTGAATTCCTCGGGAGCCTGGGGAAGCAGCACGTATAGCGTTGGCATTGAGAGGATCGACATCAGTCCCGGGATCATTTCCCTGGGGCCACATCTAGATTCGCAAAACAAGAAAGACATTCATCGCTTCTGCAGAGAGTATCCATCGGTTGTTGGTGTCGCCTATACCTCGTCCGGTTTATGGAAGTTCCATTCATCAGTGATGCCTCCCTCTGCCTACAATACTTGGATTGAGCAAGGTCGTGGTTATCAGGTCTCTGTTGAGTTCTCTAGCGTGACCATCATAGAAATCGGCTACTAGCTCATTAGACAGACTCAGCGTCAATTCAAGCACAATCTTTATGGCTTGGTTAGGTTTCTTTAGCGAATTGCCAACCGGGTGTCTGGAGATTCCACGTGGGGTATTTGTGGGGTATACGGCTTCGAGGATCGGGCTCCAATCAAGAGAATGTGCTGGTCTCTTCAACATCGTGAGCCAGAAGGTGTCGGATATCACGTAGACAAAGACTTGATGCTTGGCCACGATAGACTTGCGATCATCGACCTGCGAACGGGAGATTAACCCATCTACAATGAGGATCGATCATTGTGCGTCATAGACAATGGAGGAATCTACAATTTCGTGGAGCTACGTCAGGAGCTCGAGAAGAAAGGCCATAAGTTTTACACCAAGCCGGATACGGAAGTTGTTGTTCACTGCCACGAAGAATATGGCCTGAAGGCCTTTTCGAGATTCAATGGCATGTTTGCAGTCGCCCTATGGGATGATAACAAGAAGGAGCTCATTCTAGCTAGGGACAGAGATGGTGTGAAACCGTTGTACTATGCTATGCTCAAGGACGATAAGTTCCTGTTCGCCTCCGATCAAGGCCATTCTGCAACACCCAGAGGTCCCTAGAGAGTTGAACTTGGAAGCTTTTCACTTCTTCGTGAATCTTCGATACCTTCCAAGGGAACTCACAATGTTCAAGGGAATACACAGGCTCCTCCCAGCTCAGTACGCAGTTATCAGCAAAAAGGGCTTCAAGACTGGCTTCTTTTCACAATACAAGTTCAGACTCTAGAGAAAGAGCGAGGACTTCTTCGTAAAATCTCTGCGAAACTACCTGAAACAGGCAGTGAGGCTCCAGATGGTTAGCGATGTGCCAATCGGGATATGTCTGTCTGTAGGGTTGGACAGTAGTGCAATCGTGGCTTTCGCATCCATGCAAACGGACGAAACCGTAAAGACCTATCGCATGGGATTTGGTGAGGACACAGATGAGATAGAAGAGGCCAACTTCGTGGCGGATCACTTCAAGACCGATTATCGAAACCTCATAGTCAAGACCGATCTCTTGAAGGAATATTCCAAAATGATTTAGTGTGCAGATGCACCCAAGAGGATTCTTTACCCCTACTACCTTTCTGAGCTTGTAGGTCAGAAAGTAAAGGTCGCCCTGGGAGGTCTGGGTGGGGACGAGCTCTTCGGAGGCTACATCGGGAAATACCAGTACGCTGAAGACGCAATGAGAAAGAGAAGAACGATCCCCTCAAATGTGAGAAGGAAATTGGCTAGTAGTGCTCAAAACCTGATTGCTTTCCAGTCTTCCCAAGGTCACTTGTCAGATGACAAGAATCTGGAATACCTAAAGAAAATAAAGCACATTGATAGCAACGTGGACCTTTACCTCAACATTCAGAGCATGGATGAGGTTCTTCCCAAAAGGTATCTCGAGAGTCTATACGGGACCAAGATGTCGAGAGCAAAGTTTAGGAAATCAGGGAACCGTTCAAACCCTTCTTTAAGTCCAACAGTCAACTGATGAAGCAATCCATGGAGACCGATTCTCAGGTTAAGATGGTCGACGGTTTCCTCTTTGTTGAGGATGCCATGTTGATGGTCCACTCGTTGGAGCCCCGGATTCCCTTCTTAGAAAAGAACTTAGTGGACTTCGCTTTTACGATTCCTCCTTCCCTCAAGTGGAAGGATGGAATGGGGAAATACATATTCAGAAGAGCTATACGGCCCTATCTGCCAAAGGAAGTGTTTCACAAAAAGGAAGCAAGGCTTCGGAAGCAATGTGTTCAGAATGTGCCTGGACGAGATACATGAGGTCGCCAGTCAAAGGCTATTGGAAGGGAACATCATCGCTGAAGGACTCATGAGCAAGAAGTTGTCGAAAGGGTTGTTAATCACGAACCTACGCCTGCCCTAACAAAACACTATTGTCTAGCACTGAGTCTGCTCACATTTGAGATTTAGCATGACATCAACATGAAGAATGAGAACCTCAGGAAGCCTCGGTTGGATGCTTCGAGATACTTCTGAATTCCGGTATCTTCTGAGACTGCAAAAGACTTAAGGTGTTTCTGATATTGACTGGTTGACTCTTGACAGGATAGTGATTCATGTGGAAAGGCAGATTAAACTGATTGAACCCGTCGTGGGAGATGAGGAATTGTCTCTTATCCGGGAGGTTCTGGAATCTGGATATATGACAGAAGGCCCAAAGGCCCGAGAGTTTGAGAAGAGTTTTGCGGAATTGGTTGGGGCCAAGCATGCGATAGTAACAACTTCCTGCTCAACTGCGCTTCAGTTGTCAGTCGACATACTTGGAGTTGGACCCGGGGACGAAGTAATTGTCCCTGATTTCACCTATCCCGTGACAGCTGATGTGGCTAGACTGAGAGGGGCCAGGGCGGTATTGGTTGACGTGGACGAAAGCACGTACAACATCGACCCAGATGAGGTCAGGAAAGGTATCACAGATAAGACAGTGGGTATAGTGCCTGTCTCCTTGTTCGGTCACCCGCTTGACATGGCTCCTTTGAGGGAGATTGCTCAAGAACACGATTTATTCATCTTGGAAGATGCCGCTTGCAGCACTGGCGCGAGGTTCAATGATGAGAAGACCGGTTCGATGGCGGACTTGACTTGTTTCAGCTTCCATCCCAGGAAAGTGATCACTACTGGGGAGGGTGGAATGCTGACTACAGACGATGATGAATTGGCAGAGAAAGCAAGGGAGATGAAGAGATTCGGTATGAGAATGGTGGACGGAAGATCTCTATTCATGACTGTCGGAACCAACTACAAGCTGAGTGATGTTCTGGCCGCAATTGGCGTGAAGCAGCTTGAGAAAATCGACAGGATCATTGAGAGGAGGCGGGAGTTGGCGGCTGTCTACGATTCCCTCCTTACCGATGTTGTCCTTCTCAAGAAACCAGCAGTGGATAATCGGGTTTACCATACATATCAGACCTATGCTGCTTTTGTGATCAAGGATGGCGTTCGAGACAGGCTCATCAAGGACATGGGAGAGAAGGGAATCGAAACGCAAATCGGAACCTACTCACTGCACATTCAGCCGAGTTTCAGTGATGAAACAAGGATTGGAGACCTTGTCCACTCGACGAAGCTCTTTGAGAATCTGTTGGCCTTGCCCATGTCCCAATCAATGACCGAAGACGACCAGGAGATGGTTGTCCGAGAAGCAATTGGACTTCTCGAATCATATTGAGGATGTGATGTAACGAAAAAGCTTATCGTATTTGGGGCCGGAGGGTTTGTTGGAAGGAATCTAGTTCACAGTCTACACGATGATGGGATTCATCTGATTGCCTGTGATGTGATGGATTCTCCGTTTCCTGAGGATGTTCTATACGATAAGGTCGACATCACAAGAAAAGAAGAAGTTGCCAAAGTCATGGAAGGTGCTCAGTCAGTGATTCACTTGGCCGCATCTCCGCTCACAATGTCCTTGGAAGATCCCATATTGGATATGCGTGTGAATGTGGGTGGCACTTTGAACATAATGGAGCGCTCAAGAAAAGAGAAGGTCAGTCTGATTATCTACTCCTCAGCCTCATCCGTGGTTGGGACCCTCCAGCATAACCCAGTGGATGAGAATCATCCTTGTGTTCCCAGGACAACCTACGCAGCTTCCAAACTATCTTGCGAACACTACCTCCGCGTTTATCAGGAGATATACGGGCTCAACTATCTGGTGTTCAGGTTCTTCAACATCTACGGACCATGGCAGTATCCAACAAGTGGAGGTCTAATTCCTTCTATCATTAATCGAGTCCTCAACAAAGAAGATATTAAAGTATTCGGAGACGGCTCCGCCAGAAGGGATTTCGTTTACGTTGAGGATTTGGTGCATCTGTACAAGTCTGCTATTGAGGGAAAAGTCACTAACGAGGTACTAAACTTGGGTACAGGTACTGGAACTTCAATAATGGAAGTTGTTGAGACTGTTGGTGACGTACTGGATATTGAACCGAACATACAATATGAGCCAAAGAGGGATGGCGAAATCAACGATTTCTATGCAGACACTGCAAAGCTCGAGAGGACGTTTGGATTCAAGCCGAATACATCCTTGAGAGAAGGCGTTGAGAAGACGTGTCAATGGTTCCTGGAGGAGAACATATGAAAGCATCCCGAATTCAGTGCCAGATCACTAATTGCGGACCCAGGACGGCCGTACAATGATTGGAGTATTGAAATCATCAATCAATAGAGATAACTACGCCACAAAGAGGCTGCATGATTTCGGCTTGAGATGGTTTAGATACATCGAGTCTGCCAGAGACGACCTTTCAGAATTCCATCTTCTCTTGGTCCCAAAAAGCGAACTTAGCAAAGAGGAGACTGAGAATATCCTAGATTTCTTGGAGAATACGGGGTCCGTCATATCTCTATACCCAAACGAAGAGCTAGTCCATAATGTCGGGTCACTCAACGAGTTCTTGGAGGTTCCTCAAGACCAACTCTCCGGTCATGTAATGCTAGATTCGATTGATGTCCCTGTCTTCGGCCGGATCTGCAACATTGGTGATACAGAGTTTTCCCTTGAGATGGCTGGATCTGAGTTTCCGGCTTTGGCTAGGAGACGATTCAACAAAGGCTCTCTTTTTGTGTTCTCATATTCTCTTTCGGATTCTGTTCTGGAAACCACACAACGTCTATTGACTGTCAATCCCAAACTCGGAGATGGAGTAAAATGGGGGGATTATCCTGGAAACCTCCTCGATGTAACCAAAGAACCGCTCGATGTCCCATATTCAGACATTCAAATGATATTCCTGAGGAGCTTGATTCTCACAGAACTTCACCGGCAGGGGATAGCATTGCCCATCGTCTGGCATGTTCCGTATGCCAAGAGGACCTGCGTGATGATAACGATGGATGAGGATTGGACTAACCCATGCTGTCTTGACCATTCTCTTAATCTCCTGGCCGAGAGAAACTTGCCATCAACATTGTTCGTCACTGAGAAGATCGAAGGGTCAAAAGCGTTCTTATTTCAGCACGAATGTGACCTTGCTGTGCATCCGTTCCACAAGAATGCGACTTTCAGCAAAGACACTCTAAGAAGGAGCACAGGTTTCCTGTCTGAGAGTCCAAAAGGAGTCAGAAACCACCGGAGACTAGTGGCTCGACCCGAAATGTTTTCAGCTGAAATCGACCTGGGCTTTCAATGGGAATCGAATCTCGGTGTCTCGAAGACCTCAGGATTTGCCAATGGTACGGGCCTCCCATTCTTTTTGTGGGATAATGGTGACGAGTACGACTTGCTGGAGTTCCCTATTCATTTCGAAGATGATTTGTATCTGTTTGAAGAAGCCAATTTTGATTTCAGGGAATCGGTCATTAGAAAGATGTTGGAAGAATCAAGGGAGAGGTTCTTCTCATGTCTGAATCTGGCATTCCATCCTATTCACATATTCTTGAACTCGACAAGCATAGCTGACTATGAGGATTGCAAGCAACATGGTGTGTCAAAGAACGGCCAGAAGCTTCAGGAGTATCGAGCTTCTCTTCCAACCAGAAAGGGAGTAGAGAACCTGTTCACGGCGTTATTGGACTATCTTATCGCCGAGTCGCACGACATTCTAGTCACTACGTGCCAGAAGATCAACGATTATGTTCGAGAATGCCAGTCCGTTGAGATATCTTTTGATAACAGGAAGACTACCATATCAGGATGTTTCGAAGGACTCACCATTCTCTTTCCCTTTACAGATGAATCCAGATTGGATGAGGTGGAGAATCTCTTTGCCAAGGCCCAATCAATCGATGTCGGCGGGATCCGGAGCATCCTAGCACAGGTTTCCTCAGAAGGTGTAAGGAAGGGAAGCATTGAAATCGAAGGAGAATCTTTCAGCTCCAACGCTCCTGGAACTGAAGAAGGAGGAGGGTGTTGAGAATGACAAAGGTCAGATTGCTGGGTGAAAACATCTTAATCGGAAAGAACGTGAGGTTTGGAGAGAACGTCATTGTATACGACAACGTTGAAATCGGAGATCGTGTTGTCGTTGAACACAACAGCATCATAGGATACGACCACTTGACTAATCTGCGCGATGAGGTGAGGAATCTAGAGACGCCCTATCTCACCAGAGTAGGAGATGATGTACTCATTCGACCCAGTTCGATCATCTATGCTGGTTGTAGCATCGGGGATTACAGCCGGATATGCAGCCATGTCATAATGAGGGAATTCACTGAACTGGGTGAGAATAGCTATCTGGGGAATGGCACGAAGGTGGAAGGCTATACTAAGATAGGGAACAACACCGCCATCGAAACCCAGGTTCATGTTACTGCAAAAGCCTTGATCGAGGACAAGGTGTTCATCGCTACTATGACCGTTCTGGCAAATGGACTGACTATGAATTGGAGTCGACCTCATATTCCGACAGTTGAAGAAGGTCCTAGGATTCGGAGAGGCGCTAGAATTGCCATCGGAGTAAAAATCCTGCCCGGAGTTGAGATAGGGAGGGAGGCTCTAATCGGAGCGGGCGCGGTCGTGACCAAGGACGTGCCTCCATTCAAAATCGCATTGGGAGTCCCAGCGAGAGTTGTCGGTGAAGTTCCCGAAGAGGAAAGGCTTAGGGAGTAGGGGACGGCCACTCCCTACGGGGTTATTGAGTTTTCCTCCAATAGTCATTTATACCGGCTTACGCATTTGTATGATAGGAGAAGGATGGGGGAAAGTCCATGCGAGGGGTAACTACTTGGTCCGTCCTGATTGTTCTTAATCTAGTCACGCCTATTGTTGTCGCTTCCGAGGCCCTGGATCAGACTTCTTTCAACTCCATTCCCACGTTTACCTGGAAGAAGATGGGAGTCGTAATAGACATTGGTGCCCCGGGTGAGCCCGACCATGTTGCCGCGTCTTCGGCTTATGTCATGTATGACAACAACACATACAAGATTTGGTACTCAGCATACGATGGCAACAATTGGAAGGGAATACTCTACGCCACATCCATCGATGGGCATACATTCACGAAACATGGAATAATCTTGGATGTTGGGGCACCAGGAGATATGGATGATGATTTTGTTAGGGATCCATCGGTCCTGAAGAACAATCAAGGTCTCTACGAGATGTGGTACACTGGACAGAAGAAGGGTATTTGGGGATGGAGGATTTTCCACGCCACTTCGACTGATGGCGTGAACTGGCAGAAGCATGGCCTGGTATTCTCAAGAGCTGAACTCGCAGTGGCTCATCCAGATGTTATACTGGCTGGTGACGGTACATATAGAATGTGGTTCAGTGAGTATGACAAGACCCATTGGAGGATTCGGACTTCAACTTCCCCTGATGGTCAAACGTGGACTGACCAAGGCCTTTGTCTCGATGTGGGACCTCAAGGTGGTCCTGATTGGCTGTATGTTTACATGCCAAGTGTGATTGTGGAGCCGGATGGCACATATGTCATGTTCTACAGTGATTCTGATGGCAATCAGTATAACCACGTGGATATTTCCTATGCCACATCTTCCAGTGGCATGGCAGGAACATGGACAAAGCATGGAGTAACACTGGATCGTGGGCAGCCTGGTGAGTATGACGACGTTCAAGCCATCAGCCCATCCATAGCGATGGGACCAGATGGAATTCACAGGCTATACTACTCCAGTTATGATGGACAGAATAGAAGAATGATGCTCGCGATAGAGGCTGGCCCTCAACCTCCAGTGGCAAATATCGGGTCGGATAGGACAATAGAAGAGGGAGAATCCGTGGTTCTGGATGTGTCTGATTCTTATGACCCCGATGGATATATCGCTCGATATGAGTATGATTTCGGAGATGGGACCTACTTCGTCTATGTACCACCATCGCCGGGGCAGAAGCCACCCTTGATTGGGAACCAGTACGGGGACGATGGCAAAGGCAACGACGGTTTCTACACGATTACTCTCACGGTCACTGATGATGAGGGAATTTCTGCCACTGATAGTATGATAGTGACCGTCTTGAATGTCAATCCCACAACCTCATCCACTGCACCTTCAACAGTTTATGAGGGGGGCGCGGTAACAGCGTCACTTGAGGTTACCGATCAAGGTAGCGATGACTTGTTCATTGAGATTGACTGGGGGGACGGAAGTTCGCCAAGCGACATTGTTAGCCTGAATGACCCGTCTGTCGGTCCCGATCCATACCCAAGCCCGGAGGTCAATCCTCGACATCTCACGAAGTCGGCTCATCATGTCTACGGAGACAATGGAATCTTCACGCTAACAATATCAGCGTCAGATGATGACGGAGGAGTATCCATTTCCTCTCAAGATATCAAGGTGATGAACCTCCCGCCATCTCTATCTGTCCCAGAGCCCCGTGCAGTTTCTGAGGGTCAGGGAGCTACACTTCAGATAGATGTGCTGGATCTTGGAAGCGATGACATCTCAATATCGATTGACTGGGGGGACGGGTTGTCCGAGGAAGAGATATACTACAATGATGGAGTTGGGCCAGATCCCCCGGAGAGTCCCCAAGGCGCACACCCTGTCAGCATTTCGAAGACATTTACCCATACCTACGGGGACAATGGAATCTACAGGGTAACAGTCGTCGCATCAGATGACGATGGCGGTGAATCAACCAAGACTGTAGATATGGAAGTCCTGAACGACGCTCCGACTGTGAATCCGTTCGGTCCTTTCACGATCGATGAAGGATCCTCTCTTTTCATTGGAACTAAGGCCAGAGATGCGGGAAGTGATGATTTGACTTTCTGGTGGATATGGGAGCTTGGCCCTAGCATCGAAAACACCTACTTCAATGACGGGATTGGCCCTGATCCATATCCGAGTCCACATGGCACTTATCCGTTCTCTACAATGGATGTATCATCCAACACTTATGGAGACAACGGGAATTACTCTATTGTGTTATCAGTCCGGGACGATGATGGAGCAGTCACAAATCTCGCAACTTATGTTCTCGTCTCGAATGTTGCACCTTCGATTGTATCGGTCAGCTATACCGTCTTCACTAACGCCCCAAGGACGATAGGTTATTGGGGCCATCAGTGCGAAGTCTTGGCACCGTATGGCGACCATACGGGAATACTGCCGGAATGGGTTGCGGAAATCTCCTCCAAATCCCAGGTTTTCTCGGGCATTACGAGTGAAGTCGAGGTGTGTGAGGTGTTGCAGACAGGTGATGCATCAGAGATGGTGGAAATGGGGAGGAGACAACTCATGGGTGTCTGGCTCAACGTCGTGAGCGGCAAGCTGAGCCAAGAAGCGGAGTTGAACATGCCCAACCTCACATCGACATCCACGGTATGGGATGCAATTCTAGAGGTTGAGAACTTGATACTCACTCTTGCAGAGAGAGACGAGTTGGAGAGAGGGAAGAACATTACGGACAACATGAACAATGGGATAGGTATCGCACTGGCAACCGTCGAATTCATCAGCACGGCAACAGATCCCGGGTCAGACGATTTGATATTCACCTGGGATTTTGGCGATGGTACTGTGCAGAAGAATTCATATCTAAACGATGGGACATTTCCTGTCGAGGTTACTGACTTCATTGGACATTCATACTTCTCTGCAGGATCGTTCATCGTCACTCTGACCGTTGAGGATGATGACGGCGGAGTATGTACTGTCACGATTCCAATCGAAGTCTAGGATTGCGGGCCAGTCTCCCTCTTGTTCAAGGTCAGTCGTTCAATCTCCCCTGTTCGTCAAAGTTATATATCTCCCCAAGTTTACAACATCTTGTTTGAAATGGCCTTCTCTTTAGTACTGCAGCAGGGGATGGTTCCACGGATTTAGAGATTGGAACTACTCTAGTATATCTGATTCCTGTGTTAGCTTTGACATTCTTCTTGAGAGTTGCCTTTCGAATCTTCAACAAGAACTCTTCAGGCGGAGATCTCTGGTGGCACATGCATGCTTCAGAGGAGACTCGAAGGAACAAGTTCCACATCCCAGAGAGGCTCGATAGATTCACCATGAAAACGGTTTTTGACAATCCTCCACTTTATCCTTGGATCTTCTCCTTCTTCAGGAAGAGAACAAGGGAAAGAATCGAATGGGCATTGGGGCCTGCGGCTGATACGGTATTCGTTTTGACTGTATTCCTTTTCTGTCTATTTACATTTGAAAGCTACACAGCTTCCTTCCTGGCTGGATTGATATTCTCGATTATCCCAATTCTGATCAAGTCAGATGCTCGAACCTTCTTCTTCAGTCCGAGACCATATGGCGAGCTATTCGCAGCACTCTCAATCCTTTATGCTCTTCTATTTGTGCTGTTTCTCGATCCTCTGTATGGATTCTTGTCTTCTGCTTTTGTGTCTCTTGTGCTTCTGACTGGCAAGTTTCCAACACAGGCAGTCTTCTTTTCCTTTGTTGGTTTCTCGCTCTACTATCTGACGCTTTGGTTTCTTCTACTCTACATATTCGGGATGGTCCTAGCTATAGTCTTCTCTCGAGGCTACTATTTGAAGAGTCTGAGGGCGCACATAAGACATAGTGTCTTTTTCAGGAAGACGATAGTAGATCGACATCGACTTACCACTACTGTTACGGGCCTTGACGACTTGAAATCCGCGCTTGCCAAGTCTTCAAAGAAAGCGGAAATCAGAACAACCCTTCTACGGAATCCTATTATGAGCGCCCTTGTCTTTGCTCCCTTTCTTCCTTTTCTGTGGCTCATGACACCGTTTGTGTGGAGTACTTTGGTGGAAAACCAAGTTCTTTCATCCATGTTCGTTTGGGCGAATGTCACGTTCATTCTGGTAGTCATAGTCTCTCTGAGACAGCTGAGGTTTCTTGGAGAGGCCGAGAGGTATGAGGGCTTTGGTGTGTTCCCCCTCTCCATTCTCATCCCTATCTTGGTGATAACCTTGAATTCACTCTTGTTCTGGATGCTCTTCTCGTTGGTTGTCATCTATTCCTTCGTTTTGTGGTTCATGAACTACAATGTGTCCAAAAGGTACTTCGCATTGTCAGAAACAGACAAAGAACTGTCAGATGAGTTCTTCAAGCATCTACGAACTCTTACACCTGGTAGGGTCCTATGCATCCCAGCTAATGTCAGTCCAGAAATCACGTATAAAACCCATCATAACACTCTATACTGGGGAGGAAGCCTTCCGGCAGAGGATTTCGGTCATGACGAGTTTATTGAGGTCTTCGCTGAGTTTCCATATCCCACGAAGAACCTGGGAATCGTCGCCAAGAAGTATGGCATAGATTTCATCACGTTCACGAAGAAAGGACTTGAAGAAGAGGAGAGTGAGGCATCCTACGATATGACTGGATACGAGAGGATATACCACAATCAAAGACATTCCATCTATCGCTTGAAATCGGAAAACGAAAATCCCGAACTCCCCATTCCATCATCCTAACCCATACCTTCACAAGAGACAGCTTTAATACCCCCATCACTATCTGATGTTATCTCTGAGGTGTCTGTTGTGCCATTTGAATCACTGAAGGATCTTTTTGAGAAGATGAGGGAGGTCTTCGGGGAAGAGATGATGGAGAAATGGCAGAGAATCCTCCCGCTGGATGAAATGGTTGCTGATCGCTGGAAGAAGTCAGAATTGCTGGGCTTTGGCGAGGGTACAAACGTCTACGAGAACGCGTATGTCTACGGAAAACCCAAAGTTGGCAAGGACGTTTGGATTGGCCCATTCGTTCTCCTTGACGGTACTGGAGGATTGGAAATAGGAGACGGTTGTTCAATATCATCAGGTGTTCATATCTATACTCATAGTGTGCAGGAATGGGTTGTCTCGGAAGGAAAGAAGCCACGGACAAGAAGCCCAGTGAAAATCGGGGATTATGTGGCTATCGGTGCAAACACAACCGTTCTCCCCGGCGTGACCATAGGCCATCACTCAATTATCGGAGCGGGCTCGGTCGTGACCCAGGATATCCCGCCAAATTCTACAGCCGTCGGAATTCCGGCTAAAGTCATCAAGAAGCGTGAGGAAGCTGAGTGATGGATACTCGCAGTGTTAGTAATCTAGTGATCGAATGAAGCTCTTGCAGCTGGCTCCCCACATATGGAGGAGGCAAGTAGACGGCATGCCCATCGGATTCCTTACTCAGAGGGAGTTCGTCAGGCATGGGCACGAGGTGCACTATCTTATCCCAGGAGACAAGGAGAAATATCGGGAGCATGAGGGCATCAAGATACACCGCTTCTGGATGCCGATGTATGAAAGAAGGCCGACCAGGTTTGGAAGAGGTTTGTGGTGGCTAGTGTCGAGAATACAGTGGTTCTCCTTCGTCTTCTTTGGTTCCGTCAGCATGGCTCGCCTTGCCAAGAAGATTCAACCAGATGTGGTTTACGGACATGGTACGTTGTGCGTGCCCCCTGCTTTCTTAGTGGCGAAACTCCGGGGGATACCGAACATAACCAGAACCTACGGATTTGTGTTTGCCAGAAAGTACACGAGATTTCAACATCTCCTGAATTTCGACTTCGCTCTCACTTTGATGCTTCCTGCGGCGGCTTACATCATTGGTGATGACGCAACCTGTGTGAAGCAATTGTCCAGTAGATTCGGAGTGCCTGTGGATAGGGCCTATTTTTGGGTTGGTGGGCATGAAAAGAACCCTGTGAAGGAGGGCTTCAATCCAGATGCATTTCGAGAGTCCCTTGGGCTGACCAAGGAATCCAAAGTCATACTGACTGTAGCATCCTTGACAAGGTTGAAAGGCACACATCATGTTGTGAGTGCCTTCTCAAAGGTTGTTGATAGACATCCAAATGCTGTGCATGTCGTTGTTGGGAATGGTCCTCAGATGAATAACCTCAAGAAGCAAGCCTCTGAACTTGGTGTTGCTGACCGGGTATTATTTGTTGGGAGAGTCCCCCACAACGAGGTCTGGAAATACATGGCCATTGCGGATATCGTTCCTGCCCTCTGGTCCATTGGACCCCTTTTTGAGGCTATGTTAGTGGGCAAATGCGCCATCACGATAAACATAGGTGAGACCGAAAGGTTCATTCAAAACAGGAAGAATGGCATCTTGATTGAAGAGGAAGACGTGGGAAAGCTCCACGAAATCATCAACGAGCTCTTAGACGACGACTCTCTCAGATTTAATCTTGCTGAGAACGGGAAGAAATGGGCGCTTGAGAATCTGGATACATGGGAGGAGAGAGTCCAAAAGGAGGTCAGGATGGTCGAGGGCGTTGTGGAAGAATGGGAATCAGAATCAGGTCAAAGGCTATCCACGTAGAAATGTGTCCACTGTGATCTCCAGACCTTTTCTCATGTTGTACTTGGGTTCGAACCCCATCAGTTCTTTCGCCTTGGAGATCTCCGCCCACGAGTCCCTTATCTCCCCCGGTCTTGGCGGAACATGCTCCACACCTGTCTTCTCACCGACAAACTCGAACACCATTTGTGCAAGATTATTCACACTGGTCGTGGATCCGCAAGCAATGTTTAGAACCTCCCCATCACTAGCCGTGCTCTCCGCAGCAAGGACATTAGCGCGCACGGTGTCCTCAACAAACGTGAAATCGCGGACCTGATTCCCGTCGTCATAGATTCTCAGCTTCTCTCCTGAAATAGTCCGGGTTATGAAACGGGGAACAACAGCCGCATAGGCCGAATTCGGATCCTGTCTCGGTCCATACACGTTGAAATACCTCAATGATGTCGTCCTCAAGTCGAACATCTCACAGTAAATTCTGCAATAGTACTCCACCGCAAGTTTGCTCACACCATATGGGGATATGGGTTCCGCTTTCATGCTCTCTGCTTTAGGCAGGGTCGGGGATGCCCCGTATACAGATGAAGATGAAGCGTTGATGAGCTTCTCCACACAGTTCTCTTTTGCCGCTTCCATGACGTTCAAGCTTCCTCTGACATTGACCAGATTGCATGTTGTCGGATCCTTGACACTTCTCTCGACGGACGGAAGCGCGGCTTGGTGGAAGACATAGTCCACGTCCTTGGTCACTTCCGATAGGAGCCCCGCATCCAGAATGCTTCCTTCGTGCAGGTCTATCCTGTCGCTGAAAGATGAGAGGTTCTCAACCTTCCCTGTGCTCATGTCATCAATGACAAGCACTTCATTCTCTTTGGACAGAATCTCGGCAATATGCGAACCAATAAAGCCAGCACCGCCGGTGACCAGAACCCTCTTCCCCTTCAGAATCGGATCCTCCCTATGCCACGATAGATTATGCTTTCGGGAACCTCATCTGGGTTGAATACGTTCCTCGTGTCCACGAGTACGCAATTCTCCTTGGCCAGTTCCGCTATTCTCTCAATCGGTATCTCCCTCAGGGAGTCATGATCCGTTGTCAAGACCACACAGTCTGCATCTCTCAAGCTGTCCTCCAGAGATAGGTTCTCCAAGCCAAGTTCTCTCTCGACGATCTCGGGTTCAACTATCGGATCGTGAGCCCTGACTCGCGCGCCTCTTTTCAGCATGATTCTGGCGACCTCGACCGAAGGACTCTCTCTCACATCGCCTATGTTAGGCTTGAATGCCAGACCAAGAACGCAAACCTCGGCACCGTCAATGGTCTTTCCAGCCTCTTTGAGCCCGTCCTCAGCCAGATCGACAGTGTGACCGGGCATGGAGTTGTTCACATATCTGCCGGCAAGTATGACTCTGGGTTCATACCCCAGTTCCTTTGATTTGTGCGTCAAGTAGTAGGGGTCCACAGGAAGGCAATGACCACCTACGCCAGGACCTGGGTACATCTTGATGAAATTCCACTTGGTGGATGCAGCTTCAATGACGTCAATGACGTCTACATCCATTCTCTCGAAGATCAACGCCAGCTCGTTCACGAAACCGATGTTGAGGTCTCTCTGTGCATTCTCCACAACTTTGGCAGCCTCTGCAGTCTTGATGTTCCGCACAAGGACCACTTCCTTTACGATTGAATCGAAGAGCAGCTTCAGGACCTCAGCCCACTCTGGCGAGTTGGCGGATCCTATCCTCACCATCTTTTCCATTGGGTGTTCCAGGTCTGCCGGATTGAAACGCTCTGGGCAATAGCCCAAGCCGAAATCATCGGGTGTCTTCAAACCTGACTGTTCGAGAATCGGTTGTACGACATTCTCAGTGGTGCCAGGATAGGTCGTGGATTCCAAAACAACAAGCTGCCCCTCTCTCAATCCCCTTGAAATAGATTCTGAAGCCGAAACAACATACTTCAGATCAGGTTCCTTGGCTTCGTTCACAGGGGTCGGGACCACGATCGAGATCGCATCACAATCGGAGACTGCCTTGGAGACATCGGTGGTTGCTTCGAGCTTCCCCTCGAGTTTCTCCAGGCGCTCGTCCAGGATCAGATCCCTGATGGGGGACTTGCCTTGGTTTATCATCTCGACCTTTCGCTTGTCAACATCTGCTCCCACGACCTCAAAACCCTTCTCACAGAAAGCGACGGCTGTGGGCAGACCGGCGTACCCCAGGCCAACTATGCAAATCCTAGCTGTGCCATCCTCGACCTTTTTCCTCAATGTTTGTGGAGACAAGTCACATTTCTCCCAGACCGAAGAGAGAACGACATCGCCTTAAAAAACTTGTCAGTCCCCTTCCAACGAATCGAAAAGATATTTAGAGAACCACTCCATTGCTCGCTGGAAGAGGGGCTTCATGAAGATTGCCATGATCCGATCCAGAAACCGGGTTGTCATGCACCACATCAGGGATTCGCTATTGGAAAGAGGACACGATGTGACCCTGTACAGCGTTCTCTTCAAGGGCGTGGATAGGGAGTCATACGCAGGTGAGGTGGTGGTGGGGAAGTTCCCAAACTGGGCGGACAGGAAGATGTTCGGCACCATGCTGGGATATGCAAGGTATCTTGCCACCTTGGCTCGGACAGTCGAGGATGCCGATGTGATACTTGCGAGGAATGTATTCCCATGCGGACACGGCGGGGTCATGCTGCAGAAACTGAAGGAGGTACCAAGCGTCTTGATGTTGCAAGGGCAGAATGACCTGTTCAACTTCGATGACGCACACTGGACGGTAGACAGGCTGAGGCCAGTGGTCATGAGAGAATCTAGGAAGATCATAGCGCAGACCAATTATCAACGGGAATTCCTGGAGCAGGAATACGGTGTCTCCGCAGCCGTCTTGCCGAACGGGGTCGACGTTGAAGGGTTCAAGCCGGTTCCGAGAGAGGATGCCAGGGACGACCTCGGTCTGCCTCTATCGGCCAAGCTGGTTGTCAGTGCAGGCGGACTCCTTTCCTTCAAGGGATATGACTATCTGATTCGGGCTTTCGCTCGTGTTCTTGTAAGCATACCAGATGCGAGGCTTGTGTTGCTGGGCGACGGCCCCGAGATGAAGCACTTGAGGAGGGTAGCAAGGGATGCTGGCGCACGAGACAACGTGCAGTTCGAAGGCTGGGTCCCCTCTGAGAGGATGCACTCTTACTTCTCCGCGTCGGATTTGTTCGTTCATCCTTCCACCAGTGAGGGCTTTCCGAATGTAGTTCTTGAGGCCATGGCATCCGGTTTGCCGATTGTAATGGCCAATATCGTAGGACTGGATGCCTATTTTGAAGATAAGAGGAATTGCTATTTGGTGCCTCCAAAAGATGAGAAGGCGCTCGAGGAGAAGATGCTGGCCTTGCTAAGGGACGAAGCGCTTGCCGAAGGAATGAGGACGAGGAATCTGGAAGACGCAAAAGCGTTTGACTGGAGCGTCTATGCTGAGAAAATTGAGGCCGTTCTCGAAGAGGTGATGCAGACGGCGAATAGTCAGTCGTGATTCGTTCCATTACGTTTTTATACCCTTGTCCGTTTTTCGTTGGTTAATATGGTTGAAATCAAAAAGGGATTGATGACTTTCATCTGGAGGATTCAACAAAGTCAGATGCTAATTAGCATTTTATTTTGGAGTCTGACGCTGACTGGTATCTTCTACCAGTATTTCGCCCCATTGTTCGACCAATATTTTGGGGTGTCGCAGGAGGATGTGTTCGTAGGCATGCTTCTCTTGCTCCTCATGGTCCTGATAGGCGTCGCCCTTCTAGGTTTCGCTTACGACAGGGTCTTCAGGCTGTGGCAGGAGTCTTCGGTGGTGAACGTCGAGAGGAATCCATATTCGAGGTTCCTTTTGATGCCAAAGGAGATTCTCCTCTGGAAGCGATGTCAGTTGAGGATTCTGAAGGAAGTTGCCAAGGACGATCCGGAGACTCAGAGGGACATTCAGTTCATGGAGAAATGGATGGACAAGCTTCTGGAAGATCCGAAAGTCAGAGAACAGGTTGAGGAAACAGAGAGGATGATACTCTCCTGAGTCGATTGATGTGTTCTTGTGAAAGGCGCATCCTTTTCATAATATGTGAGACCGGCTCTCAGTCCTCATCTTCGAACTTCTTCGTGAACCAATCCACGGTGTTTTCCATGCCTTTCTCGAAGGACACCTGCGGTTCGTAGTCTATGAGTTGTCTTGCAAGGCTTATGTCAGCTTGATGTCTCCTCACATCACCTGGTCTGGGATCGGTACGTTCGATCTCTCCGTCATAACCCATTATGCTGCATATCTGTTCGATTACTTCGTTTATCGTGGTTTCCCTTCCCGACCCGATATTGACGATTTTCCCCCTCGTGTTCTTGGACTCAAGCATTTTTATCGCAGCCTTCGCGGTGTCCGTTACGTACACAAAGTCCCTGGTCTGGTCTCCATCACCATGAATGATTGGTTTCTCGCCTTTCAGGATACGAATGATTGTCAATGGTATCACAGCAGCATATGTCTTTTCATTCTGCCTCGGACCATAGTTGTTGAACGGCCTTATGATTGAAGCATCAATCTCGAATGTGTGGATGTATGACTGAACGAGATGATCCGTTGCAGCCTTGCTCGCAGCGTACGACGTTTTGGGATCCAGTGTGTGGGTCTCAGGCATCGCCCCTCCGATACCACTGCCGTAGGCCTCCGAGGATGAGCAATGTATCAGCGTTTCGAGCTCTCCTTCTCTGGCAAGTTCGCAAAACACCTGCGTCATCCTTATGTTCTGCTCCCAGGTCCACAGAGGCTTCTCCAAGGATGCTGGGAGAGGAATGACTGCCCAGTTGAAGACGACATCTATCTTATGATTTCCAATGAGCTTCTTCATGAGGGGGTAGTCCGCGCAGTCCTGTTTGACCAATTCGAACTTTGATCCCAGAACCTCTGATGCACCCACAAGATTCTCTTCCCTACCGAGAAACAGATTGTCAACAACGATCACAACCTCGGGGTCCTTCTTGGCAAGCTCGTCCACAACATGACTGCCAATGAACCCCGCTCCTCCCGTAACCAGAACCCTCATTTGTTCCTGACCCCTTTCCGCCCCTTAATATGGTCACCAATCTTGAATCTTTCCCCGTTCAATTGTGGGTCGTCCCTCCAGGGGCATGCTACACCGACACAACATTTATATATTGTACTTCCGATACAGCCAATTGTCTGACAAATCGTCGGACTAGCAGAAGGGAATCAATGGGATGGATAGAACAGCAATTGCCAGTCAGTCCACATTTTCCCAACTACGGTGATTTCAATGTTCCTCAGAGAAGTAGAGATGGAGAACTTCAAGTCCTTCCGAAAAAAGACCGTGATACCGCTTCTAGAGGGCTACACTACGGTTACTGGCCCGAACGGCAGTGGAAAATCGAACATCTCTGACGCGGTACTTTTCGTACTTGGTCCTCGGAGCTCCAAGCTCATCAGGGCCGGGCGTCTGACAGATCTGATATTCAATGGAGGGAAATCGGGCAGGAGGGGAAAGCACTGCAAGGTATCCCTTGTCTTCGACAACACAGACAGGACCATACCCATAGATTCTGACGTAGTCAAGCTCACGAGGTTCGTCAAGGTCTCCACGTCCACCCCGGATGGATACTATTCCTACTTCTACGTGAATGGTAAGAAGTCCAGCCTTTCCGAATTCGACTCTCTTCTGGCGCACGCCCGGATTAGCGCCGACGGATACAACATAGTCCAGCAGGGGGATGTTTCGCGGATAGTCGCGATAGGGAACGTTGAGCGGAGAAGGATCTTGGACAGCATCGCAGGGATAACCAAGTTCGACGACGACATTGCCAGGGCCGACAAGAAGAGGGAAGAAGTTGAAGGCAACCTGGAACGCATAGGCATCATTATCGATGAGATAAGGAGGCAGATCCGCCGGCTGGACAAGGACCGGTCCGGCGCACTGAGGTACAGGTCACTGAAGGACAGGCTGAGCCTTGCGAAAGCCCAGATGGTGGTCAAGAACACAGAGATGGTCGAGGCCGAGATAAACGGCATCAGGGAGAACATCAGGAAGTTCGAGGGCGAGAAGGAAAACCTCAACCAGAAGAGGGCCAAGCTCAAGGAGAGGCTGGGTGAGGCGGAAAGGGAGCTCGAGAAGTTCGAGAACAAGATCGCGGAGAAGGGCGGAGAAGAAGCCAGGGAAATGAAGAAGAAGATGGACCAGCTCAGGATCGAGAGGGCGAGGGCCGAGGACGCAGTCGAAACGCTCACCGAGGACAATTCCAGACTCAATCAAGATATCAAAGGAATCCAGGAGGAGAAGAAGAAGATCGATGATGAGGTCTCCAAACTCAACCAAGAGAAGGAGACCGCCGAGAGCAGGCTCAACGAGCTTGAAGAGGTCCTGAAAGAGAAGAACGAGGAACAGTCCACGTTGGAGGAATCGGCATCGGAGTCCGATGACCATATGCTCACCCTAAGGAAGGGCGTCATATCCTTGGAGAAGCAGGTGGACCAGACAAAGGACAAGATCCACAACCTCACCCTGGAGGATGACCGATCAAACGACAAGATCGAGAGGATACAGACCGAGGTTGCCCAGATCGAGGAAGACCTCAAGACATACGGGTTCGAGCTCAAGGACGCTCAGTGGCAGATCAGCGAGATCAACTCGGCGACCAAGGATTCGAAGAAGAACGCCGGCTCACTCAGGGAAGAACACGATTCACAGAGAGAACTGGAGGCCAAGCTTGCCCAGCAGGCCCAGGAACTTGAAGATGCGATACGGTCATTGACCCGGGAATACAACAATCTTAAGGCGGAAGCGGAAGCGGCCGCGTCAGTTGAGAAAGGGTACAACCGGGCAGTGATGGCCCTGCTGGAGGCCAGGGACACGGGCGAGCTGAAGGGCATCCACGGAACGGTCGCGGAACTCTGCGAGGTGGAGAAGAAGTTCGAGACTGCTATCAAGGTGGCGGCCGGGGGACGGCTGCAGGCCATGGTGGTGGACACGGACCATACCGGAGAGGAATGCATCAATTACCTCAAGAAGAAGAACCTGGGCAGGGCGATATTCCTACCGCTGAACAAGATGCTCCCAGGAAGACCAAGAGGCAAGGCAGTTCTGGCGCAGAAGGAATCCCTGGGATACGCTGTCGATCTCATCAAGTATGATGAGAAGTTCAAGAACGCGTTCTGGTACGTTTTCACGGACACGATCATCGTGGAGAACCTCAAAGAGGCCAGGAGGCTCATGGGCGGGGTGAGGATAGCCACCGCCCAGGGTGAGCTGATAGAGGCCAGCGGCGCAATGGTCGGCGGAACGCTCCGGAAGAGTTCGCTCAAGTTCGGGGCACCGAGCAAGAAGGAGGTCAAGAAGGTCGCAGAGAGGCTTCGAAGGGCGATCGAGGAATCCGACAACGTCGCTCAGGAGCTCCAGCAGGTCCGCTCCGAGATACAGGGCATGGAGTCCAACCTGAAGGAAGCCGAGGACGTCTCCGAATCATCACAGATCAAGATAGGTGCATTGAGAGCGAAGGAAAGGGAGTTCAAATCAAAGGTCAGGATCCTCGAGAAAGAACTCGAGAAGAAGAAACAGGAGCTCCAGGAAGCCGAAGAAAGGGTCAAGACCTCAACAGAGGAGATCGAGAAGGTCACACAACAGCTCGAGAAGCTCAAGGCCAAGAGGGACGACGAGAAGCGGAAGATAATCACTTCATCACCTCAAGAGCTCCAGAGGAAACTGGCGAAGCTCCAGTCCGCCAAATCCAAGATGCTGGACGAGAGGAACGAGATAAGATCCAAGCTGGAGACGGTTCAGACACAGCTAGATGTTGTGACCGACAGGATGAACGAGCTTGACTCTCGGATAGATCACAACCGGGAGCAGATCAAGAGTAACAGCTCAAGAATCGAGGCATCGAAGAAGAAGCACGAGGAGTTCGAGCACCATGTACGCGCAATGGAGAAGATTGAGGATTCCATGGGCAACGAGGTCAAGGAGCTCCGGGACAAGAGGGACACGGCCTACAAGACGAAGACCGGAATCGAGAGCGAGATAGACAAGAACCTGCACAAACTGCATACGAAAGAGGATTTCATCCTTGGACTGCAGTCCCAGCTTAACGTGGGCGAGACCAAGCTGGCTGAGGCCAATCAGGAACTCGAGGAACTGGATGCGGATGTCGGCGAGGAACTGCCCCCAGCAGAAGAGCTTACACAGACGATGAACGAATGCGAGGTCGCAATGGAGGCCTTGGGCCCGGTGAACCTCAGGGCCTTGGAGGACTTCGATCAGCAGCAGGGACGGCACAAGGAGCTGAACGATGAGTACAAACAGTTGGGGTCACAGAAGAGGGACCTTGTCAAGCTAGTGGAGAAGCTAAACGAGAGGAAGAAGGACGGCCTGTACAACGTCTTCCACGGCATCAACGAGCAGTTCAGCAGGGTGTACAACGAACTATCTGGAGGCGGCGAAGCAGAGCTCATC
>JAUVHO010000072.1 GCA_030593295.1 Methanomassiliicoccales archaeon
TCGGCACTGTGGAATTTCTGCCAGCATTTGACAACTCCGAAGAGAGCGCCTTGGTATAGAACTCTGCTTAGGAGAATGCTTTAAATCTTCTGTTGCCATTCTATCGATTGGGGGTTGCTGTGAATGAAGAAGATGTCGAAGCTCAAGTATGGGTGTGTAGGTGGATGAATGGAAGATGCAGAGAAATCCCAAGGTGGTAGCAATCTGCCAAGCCGGCACCTAGCGATCCCTATCATTTTGTCAATTGTGGCTGTAGTGATTGTCATTCTGCTCCTCTCCGTAATCTTGATTCCTGAAGAGAGATGTCAGTTTCGCAGACAGATCGAACTGGAGATGATCGGAGTGAGCGATGGATGGTACAACTTCTCCGTAATTGACTCGTGTCTACTGGAAGAAGATTATCCGGAAATACTGTCATTACAGAACGTCTATCTTGAGATCGGTAGTGAGGGCCAAAGAGTTGAAATCTTGGACAACGATACAATGGTGAAAAGGATTCTCCTGGAAAAGGCTAAGGAGAACGGTATGAATCCGCTCTATTGGGGGACCGTAACTTACTTCGACACTGATGGTGACGGCTACGTGTCCAAAGGGGACTACCTCAAGATAATGTCGACAAGTCGTGGCGGTCCGCTCGAGGAGGGGCGAGCCCTCGAATTCTGCGATACAAACTGGAATTCCTTCTTACTGACCTATAGCTGCTGCCAGCAATAATGTGAGCCACCTTTAGTTGTAGACGCAGACAATTGCAAAAACCCCACTCCCTGGCTTCCCTTACGGTGGATTGCTTCTAATCATCCAGAAGAGAATAAAGGGAGTTAAATCAAGGAACGTAGAGAGGATGGTTTGTCTGTGGACCAAAACCTTCTATCTAGAGATGGAAGCTTCAATCCTCCATCGTCGAAAGATCACCCGTCGGCAACCCGAGCTCCCAAGCCTTTAGAACTCTTCTCATTATCTTCCCGCTTCTAGTTACTGGCAGACTGTCCTTGAACTCAATCTCCCTCGGCTGAGCGTGAGCGGCAAGCCCTGTCTTCACGAAGATCCTGATCTCTTCCTTCAGTTCGTCCGAGGGCGTATAGCCATCTCTTAGCTGAATGAACGCCTTGATGATGCTTCCCCTGATCGCGTCTGGTTTCCCGATGACGCCCGCGGCCGCAACTGCCGGATGCTCCACCAGCTTGCTCTCGACCTCGAACGGCCCAACCCTCTCACCGGCCGTCTTGATGACGTCGTCGATCCTGCCCTGGAACCAGAAGTACCCGTCCTCGTCCCTGTAAGCGGAGTCGCCGCTGAAGAACCAGGAGTCCCACTCGAAGTATGATTCGAATTTATCAGGATTGTTCCATATCCGCCTCATCATTCCAGGCCATCCCTTCCGTACGACCAGATTCCCTATCTGGTCAGGACCCACTTCATTCCCGTTATCGTCCACGATGGAGGCCTCGACGCCCGGGAACGGCTTTCCCATCGAGCCAGGCCTTACCGGTAGTGCGGGGTAGTTCGCAATGATCTGATGTCCTGTCTCCGTCATCCACCAGTTGTCATGTATCGTCTTCCCGTCGAACGCTTCCCATCCCCATCTGATGACCTCGGGGTTGAGAGGCTCACCGACGCTGCATATGTACCTCAGGCTGGAAAGGTCGTACTGCTTCACCTTCTCGGTCCCGGCCGCCATGAGCAGCCTGAACGCCGTTGGGGCGCTGTACCAGACCGTGACCTCAAGGTCCTCCAGCGTCTTGTACCAGTGGTCCGGAGAGAACCTTCCTCCTCTGATGACGTTGGTGACGCCGTTCAGCCATGGGGCGAACATTCCGTACGAGGTTCCAGTGACCCAGCCGGGGTCGGAGGTGCACCAGTAGATGTCGTCGTCGTGAAGGTCCAGCACCCATTTGCCGGTCATTATGTGGCCGATCATCGCATTTTGAACGTGAAGGACTCCTTTCGGTTTCCCGGTGGAGCCGGATGTGTAGTGGAGTATGAGCGGGTCCTCCCTCTCCAGCCATTCCAGGTCGTCCAGTTTGGGCGAGGCCTTTTCCATCTCCTTGTTCCAATCGACGTCGTCCTCATCCATGTCGTGAACGTCGGCATCGACAACGAAAGTGTGCTTCAAGCTGGGCAGGTCGTCCTTCGGGATCCTATCCTTCATCTGCGGAACTGTGAGTATGGCAACCGCTTCGCTGTCCTGCACCCTGTCCCGTATCGCGTCCTCCATGAAAGCCTCGAACAATGGGCTTGGAATTGCACCGACCTTGAGTATGCCGAAGAAGCTGGTGTAGACCTCCGGTGCCCTTGGCAGGAACGTGAAGACCCTGTCCCCCTTTCCGATGCCGTATTTCTTGAGGACGTTGGCGAACTTGTTGGAGAGGTTCTTCATCTCCCTGAAGGTGTACTTCTCGAACCTGATGTCGTCGATGTAGTAGAGCGCGACGCTGTTCTTCCTGTACGTTTCGCAGTGCCTGTCGATCGCCTCATGTGCCATGTTGACCTTGCCGGTCTTGGACCAGTCGAAGAGGGCCTCGATGTTCTTCCAGTCGAAGGTCTGCCCTGCCTCGGTGTGGTCTGCCAGATTTGGCTTCTTCCTGAATGAGGCCTTGGAGGATTCCGGTTGCGCGTCGTCCATTCTCTCACCTTTCTAGCTCACTTGGGTTCGGTTGTATTGTATTCGAATCACGTACATATCCTTTCCGAAGATGGAGGTGAAAGTGTTCCGGATGATACTGGATATTCAGATACTTACTTTTAGACCGGCGGCACCGTGTGGACCTTGCGAATCAGACCATGAGCCAGTATTCGGCCCAATAGACGTTCCAGCCTTGATAGAGCATTCCGTCTGAATTGTAGACCTCGTCCACTGAAGGCGCATCGTATTCCATCCAAAGACTATATGAACAGCTGAAACTCGACGAATCGTGAGGAAGGTATTGCATCCAAAACTCGACCCCATCCCTATCTCCGTTGGTAGTTTGCAGCATTGTGAGAGCGTGTTCGCCAATTACATCGAAGGTATCCACCTTTCCTATGATTTCAATATGTCCTGAGAAATTGACCAACATGGCAAAACCATGTTGAGTGTTCACAAGTGTGAACGTACCCGTTCCGGATTTAACCTTCAGGGATTCCTGCAGGTCTGGGCTCTCGCTGACGGGGACATAGACCTGATCGAATCCTGTCGAGGATGAGTACAACATTAGGCTATATTCAAGGGCTTTATGCCTTGTCGCGTAGTGATAGTCGTATGCCAGATAGGCCTCGAACCCTATCCCCGCGATCACCATGGAGAGTGCAATGATGGACGCTGTCAGCCACTTTCTCTCGCTAGAGCGCTTGTAGCGTGATCGCAGATAGAAGAACAATGCAGAAAATGCTATGATGATTAAGGCCGTGATGAAACCGAATAGTGGATGAAGAAAGACAATCAACTGGGTCCACCTCTCTCCTCAAGTAAGTCTCGAGCAACCTCCGTCAGTTCAATGGTCAAGCCGATATGAAACTCTTTTGGTGAAGAGAATGAATAGCAAAGCGTCGACGACCCAACCCACTTGTCTCAGCCGCCTCAGAATGCCAACTTTAAATACCCAGTATGATTTCACCCGACAGCGATGATAGACTTTGCCCTCTCAGCCTTCGCTGCAATATTCGCCATAGTCAATCCAGTTGGCAACCTCACCTTCTTCGTGGCGCTCACCGAGGGCTACTCCAAAGAGGACAAGATCAGGGTCATAAAAAAGGTCATAATGGTCGCGTCCATAACACTCCTGGTCTTCGCTCTCGCAGGGAACACCATCTTCTCGATATTCCACACCTCCATCCCGGCGTTCAGGATCGCTGGTGGTTTGCTTCTATTCTCGATAGGCTTCGTGATGGTCCAGGGTGGGAGGCCCGGTGCCAAGCTCACCGAGAAGGACAAATCAGAGGCGCTCGAGAAGGAGATGGTCGGCGCGGTCCCGTTGGGGGTCCCGATGTTCGCTGGTCCGGGGTCCATCACGACGGTGATGGTGTTCATGGCGGAGGCTTCCTCGCCTGATCTGGATCTGGCCAAGATAGGGGTCATACTGCTGGCGATCATGGCGACCATGGTCGCGTCCTACGTTCTGCTCAGGTACAGCGGCAGGATCACCAGGAGGATGGGGAGGACCGGAGCGGCGGCGTTCTCCAGGATAATGGGCCTGATACTTGCAGCGATCGCGGTGCAGATAATCATAATGGGGATATTCGGGGTCATTGATCTGTACTATTTGAGATAGAACGGGGTTGCGATAGCCTCATTCAATTAGAACCAGGCCGTAGAGATTCACTTCACAGTCCCTATTCTTCAGGACCTCTATCGGAAACCCATGGGCCCTGACGGTACCGAACACGTCGATCCCGCATCCTTCCATCGACGGTCTTGCTTCTTGCGGATGTGTACAGAACTCCGGACACTTCTCACAGAGCTCACAGGGGCCGGCACCCATGCTGAACGCCTTGTAGTATCCATCAAAGAAGATCTCCTTCTCAAGGACGGGAACTATCTTGTTCATATCGTCCATTCCGTACCCGTGGATCAGAAGTGCATTGCTGTAGGATTCCAGTATTCTTCCTGTTTGTTCCGGTGTGGGTGTGGATGGAGGGCAGGTCAAACCACGCCCATACATGCCGCATCCGAACTGGCATTTCGCCCGGACCCATTCGCCGGTGATGACGCTGCCGGCTGGAATGATCCTTGCGTCCTCTGCTCCCAGCTCCTTTGCCCTTGCGACGTACTTTGCATACTTGTCCATTGGTGATCCACCCTAGATTCCCACATCATCCATTAAGGTTGAATTGAATATCATTCTGAACTTGTTCATCGTATATTTCGTTTGTCTATCCAGAACGCCTCTTCGAAAAGAATCTACCTTACAAACAAGCAGAAGGGGGCATGTGTTTAGTGGCCAAGAAGATTCATATACTGGTAGGTTTGTCAGAAACCCAGTGTGATGATCTGCCTTGCTACATCGACTAAAGAAAATCGACCTGGTTGCTCTCTCCGCCCATTACGACCGTGAATCACAGGATACGTACCTTAGCGTCTACATCGATCTTACACGGAGAACCGGCGGGAAGCGTACAGCGCGGGCTGCCAAGTCCCGTTCTCGCCGTTTGAAGAACCGTGTGAATCGCTTTCTGCTGATGCGGGAGACAGCCTGCCGAAGGGCGCTGGCCGGGAAGCCAGGCCTTCTGGAAAACTTCGACTTAAATCTGGCTTCGGTGCGGGCCTACTTGGCAGATAACCCGCTTGAGCCAAAACAGAAGGGACTGGTCCTCTTTTCGTGCGCCAAGGAGGAATACTTCGAGGCCTTCAGACTCTCGGTTCCCCTGAAGAACCTACTGGTGCTGGACACGTCTCCCTTCATTCGGCCCCTGGCACGCCTTCGCGATGATTGGGAGTCCATCGCGGTGGTCATCCTGGATAGCGAAAATGCGCGGCTCTTTACGGTCTCGTCGGACCGGGTGACGGCCCGAAAGAAGAGTGGGGTGTACCTCCTGGGAAAGCACAAGAAGGGTGGTATGTCCCAAATGCGGTTCCAGCGTCTCCGAAGGCAGGCGATTCGAGCCTTTCATAAGGACGTCTTGGGGGACCTGCAGAAACTCCTCCGGGTCGAGCCTGCAGATCAGATATTCTTAGCTGGTCCGGGCATTGCGAAGCTACAGTTCCTAGACTCCTTGCCCCCAGGCATCCGAAAAAGGGTCACGGAGGTTGTGGATCTAGACCTGAACGTGCCTGAGGGAGAGATACGCCGGCGCTTCGTGAGCCTGGCAGCTATAGAGGAACGGCGCCAGGACCGAGCCCATGTTGAAGGCCTCCTCGCGGAAATCCTGAAGGACGGTCTCGTGGCCCATGGTTGGGAGGAAGTGACAAAGGCCGTTCGGGCTGGCAAGGTCGAAGTCCTACTGGTGAAAAGCGGTTTGAAGCTCAGGGGCTGGAAATGCGAACGTTGCAAGGTCTTTGGATTGGGTGATCGGTCGACCTGCTCTAGCTGTGAGAGGCCCGTTTCCGAGATGGATGCAATGGAAAGGACGGTAAAGGAGGCCACTCAACGGGGAGCGCAACTCGAGTTCGTGGCGCGGGATCCGGACCTCGAGGCCTTGGGGGGGATTGGGGCGTTCTTGCGTTACAAGTAGCTGCGGAAATTTCACGTGGCTTTAAGATGATCCTAGAAGAACCAAATGCTGGGAACAAGCCCGTCATTGGGGCCCCACAGAGACATCTACACTCAAATCCTTTGTGTGCAAACCGCCCAAGGTACCGCTGTGATGCTCAATTCCCTCGCATTGTCGATTTCGAATTGGACGAAGAGTACAACAAGAATACAAGGACTATGATTTGTCCGGGGAAGATATGTCTGATGAACTCATCCCCCATCTTTGGTTTGGCGTTTTTCATCTCTGGCTGAGGAAAGGCCCCGATACAGCCTCCTGAACTGGAGTATCCACTGTGGAAACCGAAGACTCAGAGAATCGATCGCATTGGAGGTGTTGTATTGGCACGCCTCGTGGTCGTGGTTCGAAAAGAACTACGACATTTCTTCGATGTTGCCAAGAAGCCGATGGAGGGATTCAGACCGTGGAATAAGGCTAAATATGTGATAGCACTCTCCCCCGCCAATAACAGATTGGGATTGTCAAGGTATAGAATTGTCGCTCCGCTTCTTCCAAGACGCGTAACGTCAGGTTCACAATTGACTTTTGCTGGTCGTTATGGAGAGTAAGAATATGGGAAACGGAGATAGAGGTAGAGGTTTTGA